>JAZDOU010000097.1:0-4044 GCA_043798385.1 Pseudomonadota bacterium | reverse complement strand
TCTGGGTCGCTATCCTTTTCAGGATAGCTCCCGGTTTGCGCGCCTTGCAGCCGGTCGGCCGTTCGACTTTGTCGAACTAAAAGAAGGCATCCATTCGGATGCCGTATGCCGACCTATTAAAAGGCCTCCTTGGAGGCTGGCAGGGACTTTTTACGAAGCCGTCTCTTTGATGACTTTTTACGAATTCATCACTTGTGATAGAAGCGTAAAAAGTTCCGAGTGAAGAGGATATCTTTATGCCTTCGCAAGACCTGCAAAATGAATTGGATCAGATGGGGCTTCTGGTTAGAAAACTGGAAGAATGGGCGGAGGTCAGACCGGGGAAAACCTTTTTCTATTACGGAGAGGAAGACCGGTCTCTAACATACCAAGCCTTTAACCAGTTGGCCAACAACCTGGCCTTTCATCTCCGGGCTATGGGTGTGGATAAAGGAGACCGGGTGTCTCTTTTTCTGCTTAACCCTTTAGTCACTATCCTGGTCATGTTCAGCCTTTGGAAAATCGGGGCCGTCTTCTGCCCGATTAATTTTCTTTATAAGGGCCGTCTGCTCTCCTATCAAATAAAAGACACCAATCCTAAACTCCTCATCACCGAAAAAGGGCGGGAAGCGATTCTCAACCAGATTCAGTCGGAAATCGGGGCCATCCCGATAGTCATCCATCAACCCAAGAAAGGTGAGCACGATTTCAAGGAAGAAAATAACCAGCCGGCTTTAGGCCAAAAATTCCAAGGGACGATATTGGATGATCTTTTAGGCGGAGCCCATTCCAACCCCAATGTCCCCTTGAATTACTGGGATACGGCCAATATTATTTACACTTCGGGCACCACCGGGCCGCCCAAAGGTGTGGTCCAGTCTTTTCGTTGGCTTCAGAATTACTGTTATTACGGTGTAAAGCTTCTCCATCCTGATGACGTCGTTTACTGCGACCTGCCCCTTTATCATGTCGCAGGGGCCTTCTCCCTGGTTGGTCGCGCCGCCTGGCGGGGATGTACGGTGGCGGTCTGGGACCGTTTCAGTGCTTCTGATTTCTGGAACAGGATCCGAGCCAGCCAGGCCAGCTATTGCCTTATGCTGGATGTGATGATGCCCTGGCTGCTTCAGCCTCCGGAAAAAGCAGAGGATCGTTATAACACCCTCCGAAGGGCCCATATGCAGCCCTTGCCCGAATATCATCATCTCTTTGCCAAGCGATTCGGGATTGATTTTGTGAATGTCGGCTACGGGGCCACGGAAATCGGTTACGGCTGTGCGGCGATAATCGATGAGACCGTAGACGGTGAAGGAACTCCGGAGGAATTTCGTCGGGGGTTTTCGAAAGAGGAAATAATGGCTGTAGCCCGGCAATTGGACATGCCGGTAATCCCCGGAACTATTCCGATCAAGAAGGGATTCATGGGCAAGCCCTGCAGGTTTCATGAAGTTGCCATTGGTGGAGAACACGATGAAGAACTCGGCCCTGGGGAATATGGTCAAATGATCTTAAGGAGCAGACTGCCCTATATCCTACTGGATGAATATTTCAATAGACCGGAAGCCACCGCCGAAGTCCTTCGGAACCTTTGGTTCCATACCGGGGACGGGGCTTACCAGGATGAGGAGGGGTTGTTTTACTTTGTCGATCGGATGGGCGGATTTATCCGGGTACGAGGGGAAAATATTTCCTCCTACCAAATAGAAGACACCCTCAACGCCCACCCCAAGATAGCCCTCACGGCAGCCTTTCCGGTCCCGGCCGAAAAGGGATTGGAAGATGATATTGTCGTCTATATCGTTCCAACGCCCGGGGAGGAGCTCATGGAAAACGAACTCCGATCTTGGATCGAAAAGGAAATGCCCAAGTATATGTGGCCCAGGCACATCCGATTCGTCGAGGCCTTACCTCAAACCCCGACCCACAAGGTGGAGAAATACAAACTGAAGAAGATGTTTTTGGATGAAGAGAGAAGGTAATTCCTTCCGCACCGAATTCCACACCCTCTTTTTGTGTCAAGACCCCAACTAATCCACCCAGTTTAAGGTCCGGTCCACGGCCTTTTTCCACCCCTGATACCCCTTTTCTCTAAGCTCCGAGGCCATCCCAGGGAGCCAGGTGTGATTTTCTACCCATTTGTTTCTTAATTCCTTAAGATCGGCCCAGAACCCGACCGCCAATCCCGCGGCATAGGCCGCCCCCAGGGCCGTGGTCTCAGCCACCTTGGGCCGAATGACCGGCACGTTCAACAGGTCCGCCTGGAACTGCATCAACAGGTCATTAAAGACCATGCCGCCGTCCACCTTGAGGGCCTTGAGCCGGAGGCCCGAGTCCTTCTCCATGGCATCCAGCACCTCGCGGGTTTGATAAGCCGTGGCCTCCAGTACGGCCCGGGCCAGATGGCCCTTATTGATGTAACGGGTCAGCCCGACGATCACCCCCCGGGCGTCGGAACGCCAATAGGGGGCAAAGAGTCCGGAAAAGGCCGGGACAAAATAGATACCGCCGCTGTCTGTGACTGTTTGAGCCAGGGTCTCCACCTCGGCGGAGTTCCGGATCAGACCCAGGTTATCTCTTAACCATTGAACCAGGGCCCCGGTGATGGCAATTGATCCCTCGAGGGCGTAAACGGCTTTTTGATGGCCGATTTTATAGGCCACGGTGGTCAGCAGTCCGCTTTTGCTGGGAACCGGAAGTTCCCCCATGTTCAGGAGCATGAAGCAGCCGGTCCCGTAGGTGTTCTTGGCCTCACCGGGATTAAAACAAGTTTGGCCGAACAGGGCCGCTTGTTGATCCCCTAAGTCCCCCCCTACCGGGATGCCCTCGAGAAGGCCCCGGGCCGTCCCATAGATCTCCGAGGAAGAGCAGATCCTGGGCAGCATGGTTTTGGGAATATCGAAGAGTTTGAGGATTTCATCATCCCAATCCAGGCTGTTAAGGTCCATCATAAGGGTTCGGGAGGCATTGGTCACATCGGTGACATGGACCCCGGTCAGGTTCCAGATGATCCAGGTGTCCATGTTGCCAAAAAGGAGTTTTCCGTTTTCGGCCTTTTTACGGGCGTCAGGCACCTGGTCCAAGATCCATTTTATCTTCGGGCCGGAGAAATAAGTGGCCAGGGGGAGGCCGGTTTTCTGGCGGAGCCGGTCCTGGCCGCCGTCTCCGGCCAGTTCCCGGCAGATCCGGTCGGTGCGGGTATCCTGCCAGACAATGGCATTATAGACCGGTTTACCGCTGGATTTTTCCCAGACCACCGTGGTCTCCCGCTGATTGGTTACTCCAATGGCGGCAATGTCCTTGGAAGAACAATGACCCTTTTGAATGGCGCCCCGGATAACCTCCTGGGTATTGGTCCAAATTTCCTGGGGGTCGTGTTCCACCCAGCCCGGCTGGGGATAGATTTGGCGGTGCTCCTTTTGATCCACAGCGACGATGTCTCCCTTTTGATCGAAAAGGATGCAACGGCTGCTGGTCGTGCCCTGGTCCACGGCGGCGATAGTTTCGGACATAAGGACCTCCTGAACGAAAAGATTAAAGTTAGGAGTTCGGAGGGAAAAGTTAATACTCCGAACCAAGAACTGTTATGGTCAACTCATTCCCCGGTAAGGATGATCTCCAAGGGTTCCGGAAGACCGGGAACAACAATCCTTGTTCCGATCGACGGTGCTTCCGGGAGGCGAAGGGTCTTTATGGCCTTCATAATCATAGAGAGCCGGGAAAGGGGAACGGGAGAAGCGGTCTTTACGGGTACGATGCGCCCACCGGCCTCGGTTTCCCAAGGCACAGTGGTGGTCAGCACCCGAAGGGGCTCGATCCACTCCTGGCAGGCAAAGGCCTGGCCTTTTTCGCACCGTTCCCCCGCCACCTGGGTACCGTCGGTTTCCAGGGCACATCCCTTGGGACAGGTGAGGCAGACATATTTTTTCGTCGGTCCGGAAAAGACGACTTTGTCCTTCTTTTTCTTTTTGTCCCTATCGCCCATTGTGTTTAACCCATCAAGGCCCTGCCCAGCTTTTCTCCTTCTTTAGTGACCCGGTCCACCGTATCATGCACATAGTCGGCGTTTCC
>JAZDOU010000093.1:0-2232 GCA_043798385.1 Pseudomonadota bacterium | reverse complement strand
TTTTAACAGGAAGGGTCGAGGGGTCTTTTTTCAGGGTTGTCCAAAAGGCAATCCCCGACCCGATACCGGCCCAATAGGTTAACTCGATTGGATGCAGGGCATTCACCCAACCTTATCTGGAACGCTTGTGTTGGCCTGCTCTTAAAGATTATTAAAAATTTGGCCCGGCAAAGAAGCACTGGCTTTATGGTGGACAACCCTGAAAAAAGACCCCTCGACCCTTCCTGGTTCGGATATATCGTTGTCAAGAGTGAAGGGGGGCAAGATCAATAACCTGTTGCATTTCGAATCACCCTAATTTATACTTTTTGATAGATGATTCACATTTAAGGAATGATTATGTCCGCAGCCACCAAAAAGGCCCGTTCCAGCCGGTCACTGACTACCAAAGGTCAGGCCACCCGGGCAGCCATTCTGGATACGGCTCACGAGGTCTTCCAGGAGATGGGCTATTATGGATTGTCAATCTCCGAGATTACCCGTCGTTGCCGGGTCTCCCAGGGATCCTTTTATCAGTATTTCAGAAACAAAGAAGAGGTCTTCCTGGAGCTGAACGATCTTACCATTTCCCGTTTCATGAAACGGGTCGCATCCTTATCGGAAGTTGAACTCCCCTTGGAAGACCGTTTACGGGAATCCCTCCGAATCCTTTACGAGCATACCCGGGAAAACTTTGCCTTTCACCGGATTCTGGGAGAATCCGAGCTCATTGATCGCGTGACTAATGCCTACTATGAGTCCATTGCCCAATTTTACCAAAATTTTTTCCGCCGCTTAACTCAGGACGGGACTATTCGGCCCTTAGATCCCCATATGCTGGCCTATGGGCTCATCGGTATGTGCTATTTCCATTCCCTGGAATGGGAACCATCAGAAGAAAAATACCCTCAAGAAAAGCTGATCGAGCTTCTTCTGGATCTGGTCCAAAACGGCATCAGCGGACCTGCTCCCTGGAAGAAACCCTCCTCCTGGGATCTTCTTTCCCTCCCCGACCCGATACCCATCCAAAACGACGCTGAACATCTCATGACCAAAGGAGAAAAGACCCGAAAGGCCATTGTCCGGGCCGCTGAAAAGGTTTTCGGTCAGCATGGCTTCAACCGGGCCAATATTGCCGAAATTACCCGGGAGGCCGGTGTGGCCCAGGGGACCTTCTACGTTCATTTTAAAAGTAAGTCAGATCTGATGGAGGGCCTGATCAGGGAGCTCAGCCATAAGATCCGTCGTGAGCTTCAACGATTTGTGCTCAAGATCAGTGACAGGCGGGATGTGGAACGGGTGGGGACACTGGCCTTTCTGCAATTCATTCGGCAGCACCGGGAGATCTATCACGTCATCCCGGAAGTCGAGATGGTCAACCCAGAGGCCTCCTTCTGGTATTACAATAGATGGTCCCAGGGTTATATACAGGGTCTTAAGAAGGGGATCCAAAAAGGAGAGATCCGTAATCTCCCCGAGAGCTTTCTGGCCCGCTCCCTTATGGGCTTCGTACACATTATCGGCCTGAAGTGGATTATCTGGAATCCTAATCCCCAGACCGGTCTATCCAGCCAACTCCTGAAAGATATTATTGAGTTCATTCTTTACGGCTTGAGCTCCAAAAACAAATAAACAGGTATTATTTTTTTCTTGACAGAGGTCTCTGTGTTAGGTTAAATTTATGACACATGATTCATATTTCATATCTTCCGCTCTATTTCTCTCCCAATATGAAAAAAAGAGGGACAGGTAAATCTCAATGGATACCTGTTGATAATGAAGATAAGGATACACTTTGAAGACCGGCAAGATTAGAAATGCCCTGGTGATCGGGGGTGGGTCCGGTATGGGGGCGGCCGTGGCAGAAGCCCTGTGCCGTCTGGGTATCCAGGTGTTTGTGGCCGACCTGGACGAAGGCGCCGCCCAGGAGACGGCCCGGGCCGCCGGGGAGAAAGGCGGGCGAGCGGAGGCCTTTCAGGTCGACGTCTCTCGAAGCGATTCCGTGGCCGCCTTGTTTGAAGGATTGAAAAAACGCCTCGAGGGCCTGGATCTCATGGTCCAGACAGCCGGACTCCTTGGCCGAACGATCTTTATCGAGGACATGAATGACGAGGAGTGGCGCCGGATGATGGCGGTCAATTTGGACGGGGTGTTTTATTGCTGTCGGGAGGCCGTTCGCTGGATGAAGGTCCATCAGACCGGCCGCATCATTCTTTTCAGTTCGGTGGCCTCCCTGACACCGACTCCGGGTTC
>JAZDOU010000068.1:0-4280 GCA_043798385.1 Pseudomonadota bacterium | reverse complement strand
TTTAACCAAGGGGGGGCAGAGATGTCGAAGAAGAAATTTGAGCGGACGAAGCCGCATGTGAATGTAGGGACGATAGGGCACATCGATCATGGCAAGACGACTTTGACGGCGGCGATCACCCTATGTTTGTCGAAGACCGGGATGGCGAATTATGTCCCGTTTGATCAGATCGACAAGGCGCCGGAGGAGAAGGAACGAGGGATAACGATAGCCACGGCCCATGTGGAGTATGAGACCAAGAACCGGCACTATGCCCATGTGGATTGTCCGGGGCATGCGGATTATATAAAGAACATGATCACGGGAGCGGCCCAGATGGATGGGGCGATTTTGGTAGTGGGGGCCGATGATGGGCCCATGCCGCAGACCCGGGAACACATCTTGTTGGCCCGTCAGGTGGGGGTGCCGTATGTGGTGGTTTTTTTGAACAAGGTGGACATGGTTGATGATCCGGAGTTGATAGAGTTGGTGGAGTTGGAGCTGCGGGAGTTATTGACCAAGTATGAATTTCCCGGGGACGACTTACCGATAGTCAAGGGATCGGCCTTAAAGGCGCTGGAATGCGGCTGCGGGAAAGGGGAATGCGACAACTGCCGGCCGATATTGGAATTGATGGAGGCGGTGGACAAGTTTGTACCGGAGCCGGTGCGGGATGTGGAGAAGCCGTTTTTGATGCCGGTGGAGGATGTGTTTAGTATTTCGGGTCGTGGGACGGTGGTAACGGGCCGAGTGGAACGAGGGATGATCAAGGTCGGGGAAGAAGTTGAGATTATCGGGATCCGGCCGACGGCCAAGACGATCTGTACCGGGGTAGAGATGTTCAGGAAGACCCTGGACCAAGGGCAGGCCGGGGACAACGTTGGGTTGCTGATGAGAGGGACGAAGCGGGATGATGTGGAGCGGGGGCAGGTGGTAGCCAAGCCTGGGAGTATCACGCCCCATACCAAGTTTAAGGCCGAGGCGTACATTTTGGCGAAGGAAGAAGGGGGCCGGCACACGCCGTTTTTTAATGGGTATCGGCCGCAGTTTTATTTTCGAACCACGGACGTGACGGGAGTGGTGACCTTGCCGGAAGGGGTGGAGATGGTGATGCCCGGGGATAATGTCTCGGTAGAGGTTTCCCTGATCACCCCCATTGCCATGGAGAAAGAGCTGCGCTTTGCCATCCGCGAGGGGGGGCGTACCGTCGGCGCCGGCGTTATCTCGGAGATTATTGAATAAATAACAGGCTGAAGACTATTAGACCGAAGGCTGAAGGCTACAGAAAACCAACTAAAAGATTTTACCTTCAGTCTAACAGCCTTCAGCCTTCAGCCTTCAGCCTAAAATAAGGAAGTTTTAATATGATGACCAGCCAAAAAATTAGGATCCAACTCAGGGCGTTTGACCATAAACTGCTGGATCAGTCGGCGGCCGAGATTGTGGAAACAGCCAGGAGAACCGGGGCGCGGGTAGCCGGACCGATTCCCTTGCCGACTATGATAAAGAAATTTTGTGTCTTAAGGTCTCCGCATGTGGACAAAAAATCCAGGGAACAATTTGAAGTCCGAACCCATAAACGATTATTAGATATCTTGGAGCCAACCCAGGCCACGGTAGATGCCTTGATGAAATTGGATCTGTCGGCCGGGGTGGACGTTGAGATAAAACTATAAGAAAATGATGAGGAAACAGTTTTCTTAGGGAAAGATCATGATGCAAGGGATTTTAGGAAAAAAGTTGGGAATGACCCGCCTGTTCTTGGGAGAGGGGAAGGCTTTGGCTGTCACGGTCATTGAGGCCGGCCCCTGCGTGGTGATTCAGAAAAAAGGGGAACTAGACCAAGGGCCGGTCTATCAATTAGGATTTGTCCCGGCCAAACCGAAGGCGGTTAATAAGCCTTTAGGGGGGCATTTTAAAAAGAAAGGGATCACCCCTTTAAAACATATCAAGGATTTTTCGTCTTCGGGTGAGAAGGCCTATAAAGTCGGAGATGAAATCCGGGTCGACATATTTGAAATCGGGGATAAAGTGAAGGTCCAAGGGACGAGCAAGGGAAAAGGTTTTGCCGGCGTCGTCAAGCGTTGGAATTTTTCCGGAGGAAATGACTCTCATGGCTGTACTTCCCACCGGGTACCGGGTTCCATCGGCTCCAGCGCCTATCCTTCACGAGTCACCAAAGGGAAAAAAATGCCCGGACAGATGGGAAATCGACGGGTAAGCGTCCTTAACCTTTCGATTGTGGATATTCGGCCGGAACAAAACCTGCTGATCATTAAAGGGGCTGTACCCGGGAGTCGCAATAATCTCCTGGCTATTTATAAATGACGAATTGGTAAGAAATCGTCACCCCGGTGAAAACCGGGGTCCAGAGGGTTTTTAACTGATTGATAACCCTGGATTTCGACTTTCGTCGGAATGACCCCAAAAGGAATTTTTTGATTTTTTACGAACTTGTCAATTATCAGTCTCTGTAAATTGTTTTAACCCTTAACCCAATGTTAGTTCATTAAGGAAATGTGTATGCCAACGGTAACTGTCTATAACCTCTCCGGCGAAAAGGTGGATGATCTTTTGCTTAAGGATGAGATTTTTGACCGGGAGGTTAATCCCCATATACTCCATCAGATGGTCTCCGTCTTTCAAACCAATCAAAGGGCGGGAACCTCATCGACCAAGGGACGCGCGGAGGTCCGCGGCGGTGGTAAGAAACCCAATCGGCAAAAGGGGACCGGTCGAGCCAGACAAGGGACCAGAACTTCCCCTTTAATGCGAGGGGGTGGTGTCGTGTTTGGTCCTCATCCCAGGACTTTTGCATTAAAGGTTAACAAAAAGGTTAGAAAGCTGGCCATGAAAATGGCCTTGTCCTCCAAGTGGCAGGGGGAGCAACTGATGGTCTTGGACCATTTCAATTTGGATGAAATCAAGACGAAGATTTTTTCTCAGGTTCTGGACCGTCTTCAATTAAAAAAGGCCTTAATCATAACCGATCAGGAAAACCAGAACCTGGAAAAATCAGCCCGAAATGTAAATGGTATAAAAGTCCTCCGGGCTGACGGGTTGAATGTCTATGATGTTTTACGATACGATCATCTGGTCCTGCTTAAGCCCAGCATACCGATTATTGAGGAGGCCTTAAGCCAATGAAAGATGTGTTTCAAGTTATCAAACGGCCCTTGTTAACAGAAAAAAGCACTCGAAAGAAAGAAGAAATTAATGAAGTGGCCTTTGAGGTGGACCGTCGAGCCAATCGGTCCGAGGTCAAGATGGCTGTCCAGACCCTGTTTAAAGTTAAAGTGCAACGGGTCAATCTCATGCAGTTGGAGGGGAAGAAAAAACGAGTCGGGAAAAAGGTCGGACGAACCGCAGACTGGAAGAAGGCCTTGGTCCGGCTGGCCCCCGGGGAAGCCATTGAGAATCTTTAAAAAGGCTGATAGGGACTTTGGTAAGGGAGAATAGATATGGCCATTAAAACATGTACACCAACCTCACCGGGAAGGCGGTTTCAGACGTTTGATACCTTCGAGGACATTACCTCCAAAGAACCGTTACGTTCTTTGCTCGAACCTAAGCCTAAGACCGGTGGACGCAATAATTACGGGCGGATTACCAGCCGGCATCAAGGAGGCGGGCACAAACGTCAGTACCGCCGCATCGATTTTAAACGGGAGAAAATCGATATCCCTGCAAAAGTGGCCGCCATCGAATACGATCCCAATCGTTCTACCCGGATCGCCTTGCTCCACTACGTCGATGGGGAAAAGCGTTATATTCTGGCCCCCCATCATTTGAAATTGGGAGATCAGGTTTTAAGCAGCGTCCATGCCGATATTAAACCGGGCAATGCCTTACCCATCGCCAACATTCCTTTGGGCACCACTATCCATAATATCGAATTAAAGCCGGGGTGCGGTGGTCAACTGGCCCGCAGCGCCGGGACCTATGCCCAATTAATGGCTAAGGAAGACAAATATGGGCAAATCAAGCTGCCCTCAGGGGAAGTGCGAAAAGTCTTATTGACCTGCCGGGCCACCATCGGGCAGTGTGGTCATCTATTGCATGAGTCGGTCTCTCTGGGGAAAGCAGGCCGAAGTCGCTGGTTGGGTAAAAGACCCCAGGTCCGCGGCGTGGCCATGAATCCGGTTGACCATCCCCATGGTGGCGGTGAGGGCAAATCCTCCGGAGGGCGTCATCCGGTAACCCCCTGGGGGGTTCCCACCAAAGGCTTCAAGACCCGGAAGAAAAAACCGAGCGATCGTCTGATCGTCAAAAAGAGAAAATCCGGAGGCAGATCATAAATT
>JAZDOU010000051.1:0-6503 GCA_043798385.1 Pseudomonadota bacterium | reverse complement strand
GACCTGAGACCCTCGGAATGTTCCCGGTTTTGGATTTCCCGGACCGTTGATCATATGCTGACTCAACCTTATAATTCCCTCAGGTTATTGGTCAAAAAATTCTTTTTGTTTTGGCAGAACTATGAAGTTCATGACCTGGATTCGACCTATGCCTATTATCAAGCCATCAGGACCTGGCCATTGATACCCTTCGGATTAATATCCGCCCTGGGGATTATCGGGATGGCGGTAAACTGGAAAAATATTATGCCGGCCTTTTTACCCGGTTTTATGGTTCTAACATACCTCCTCACGGTTATCCTCTTTTTCAACGCTTCCCGCTATCGTTTGCCTGCCGTTCCCTTTCTAGCCCTTTTTGCTGCTAATAGCCTTGTTTTGATTTATACTCGAATGAAAGAAAAGGCCACTATCCGGGGGTTCCTTTTTCTGGGAGCAGTCATAGGTCTTTTCCTTTTGACGGAATTGTCTTTTAAAAAAGAGGTCGATGCCCTGGACCGTTGGCAACAGGCTACTCGGGTTCATTATAACTTAGGAGGAAATTTTCTTTTTAAAAGGGGAAAGGTTAAAGAAGCGGTTGAGGAATACAAAAAGGCGGTTGCCCTGGCACCGGATTTTGCCCCGGCATATAATCAGTTAGGGAAATCTTATGCCATATTGAATGACATGGAAACAGCGGAAAGATATTTTTTAAAAGTGGTCCAATTGTCCCCGACCGTCGACCAAGGCTATATGAACCTTGGATTTCTCTATGAGATTAAAGGACAGATCCCCACGGCGATCGCCTATTTTAAAAAGGCCTCCTCCTTGAACCCTCGGAATGTGAAAGTTCAAGAGCATTTGAGGATTTTACAGACCACCAGCAGTCAAAAACGGGCTCCAGGACCTATCCGTATTCCCTATCGAGAAAGGTGATTTTTTGCCGTCTGAACGAAACAAATTTATTTTGATTCCATTCCTCACCGCCGGGTTATATCTTCTCTTGGTCGCTTTATTCTCGAGTAATCAGGCCGATTATGATTTGTGGGGTTACCTGGCCTTTGGGCGTATTTTCTGGGAAGATGGTTGTTTCCCTTTTCACGATGTGTTTTCCTATCTCCCGACAAAGACGATTTGGGTTTACCATGAATGGCTGACCGGGGTATTTTTTTATTTCATTTATAAGTATTCCGGAGCTGCGGGCCTTCAACTTTTTCGCTATATTGTCGTCGTACTCACCCTCTATCTGATCTATTTGACGGCAGAAAAAAGAGGGGCAAAGCCTATCTGGAGACTCATCGCCCTCATTCCGGCTGCCCTGCTGATCTCTTTTGGTTATGTCCCCGTCCGAGCACAGATTTTCACTTATCTTTTTTTTATCCTGACCCTTTACCTTTTGGAAAGTACCCGAAAAGGTCAGAAGTGGTCCCTTCTCTGGTGGCTGCTTCCTATCCAGGTCCTCTGGTGCAACTTTCACGGAGGTTTTTTAGCTGGCCTGGGATTGATCGGTCTCTATGGTCTGGGAGAAAGGCTGTCAGGGAGAAAGGCCCTGCCTTTCTTTAAAATCGGGGCAATGGCTGTCCTTTTGACGCTCCTCAATCCCTATGGGATTCAGTATTGGGCGTATACCCTCCAAGCCGTTTTCATGCCTCGCACGGATATTGCTGAATGGGTTTCGGTTTTCGGGGCTTTCAAAAAAGGGATCTATGGCGTGCCGGTCTATATATTTATCGTCATGTCATTGCTTGGTGCCTTTTTATACGTTTTCCGTCACAGAAAAGACTATACCGATCTTTTAGTGGTGGCCGTAACCATCTTTTTAGGATGGCAGCATGTCAGGCATAATATCTTTTTCGGTCTGGTTTTCGGATCTTATCTACCTATTTTACTGACTGAATATTGGACGGTCTGGAAGGGGAAGAAAATATTTTTTACGCTTTGGGGCTGGTTTCCCCAAACGGTTATGGGGGTCCTTCTATTCTCTGTTTACTGGTTAGTTAATCCTTCCCTGGCCGTGCCCGTGTCCCCGAGTTTTGTCCTGATTACCCCTTCACCCCAATTTCCCGCCGGGGCCTATAAATGGATCAAGATGAACCGGTTTCAGGGAAACATTCTGCCCCACTTTGAATGGGGGGAATTCCTTATCTGGTACTTTTACCCCGCCTGTCGTATCGCCATGGACGGCCGCTACGAGACAGTTTATGAAGATCAAGTGTCCAGGGAGTATTTTCTTTTTTTATCCGGAAAAGAGAATGGGCGGGATTTCCTTCGGAAATATCCCCATGACATGGTGCTGATCAAACCGAACAGCGGTGCCGATTTCTTAATGCGAGCGGAGCCGGCCTGGAAAAAGGTCTATTCGGATTCGGGATGTGTTGTGTATTTGCGGGAGAAGCGATTAAACTCTGGTCAAGAGAAATGAGGTGTTTTCTACCATTTGCTCTGGGCCTGGATCATACGGGTACAAAAGGTTATTTGCTGCCTGGCTGTTTTACCTTGAATTGGATTATTTGCCGAAGCTAAGCACCGCTGAAAATAGGGAAGGGCTTTCTTATATTCTTCTCTGATTGAATAATATTTTCCTAAATACATTTGAATTTGAAAATCGGTTTTATATTTTTCCAGATGACCGAAAAAGTCGATAAACTTGGGAGCATTCAGATTATAATAATTGGGATGACCAATAAATTCTTCCTTATTCATCCTACCGATTGAAATCCCTAAAATTAATAATATCAAGCCGAGGATAACAGGTTTTTTTAAATTTGAAAAATCAATCGGTGATTCCACTGAAAACGGAATTTCCTGGTTTTTGACCTTAATCTTCAAAATTTTTAATCCAGAGAAGTAACAGGCGATGGCCAGAATCAGGCCTGCCAGGATATCGGTTACATAATGGTCACCAGAATAGACAATGGTGAACAGTACCAAAAGGGTATAAAGATAGAAAGGGGCGGCCTTCCAACGATATAAAGACCAAAGCAAAATACTGCAAAGTATGGGAAAAAGGGCATGAAGTGAAGGCATGGCGGCAATGGGATTTGTATCAAATCCAATACAGATGTCAGGGATCACAAAATTGAGGAGCAAGAGATTAAAATGAATAATAGGCGGTATTAGGTTGAAATGGCTGTATGCCATCCAGGGGGGGATTGTTGGGACTAAAAAATAGAAAAGAAGGCCTAAACTCATCGCCAAATAGAAAGAGGTTTTATATAGTCCGAAATGGGTCGGTTTATTCAACCAGATAAAAAACCCGACCAGAAGAAAAGCGACAAAATGGCTGCCGTGAATGACGGTTAAAAATTTTTCCAACCAGGAAAAATTTCCGGGAGATAGGGGATTTAATAACCAGTTTTGAAGAACTACTGAAGGGATCTGGTTAAATAAGAATTTTTCAATTTTTATGACATAAAGGGTATACACAGGAAGATTCAATTTGCAGGTTATGATGTAAATACTTCCCCTCAGACTGTCAAAAAGATAAACAAAGGCAATGAATACAAACCAGTCTTTTATAAGAGGCTGCAATTTACCTATAAAGACGGCCGTTAGAATGATTAAAATGAATATTAGGATCTTTGGCAAAAGTAAAAAGCGTTGGAAGAGAAAAAACAGGGTAACGAGAATAATGAGAAATAAGGTAATTAAAACAATTGGAACACCGTTAGGATATTTAATATTTTCAGTCATATTGAGAAGAAATAATTCAAAAAGTTAGAGCTGGTTGATTGAAAATATCCAAAGAGAAAGAGCAATTACCAATAGAGTAAATATGAAGACGCCCTTTTTTTTATTAGCAATTTTTAAATTATTTTCAAAACAGGAAACAATGAATAGGAAGGCAATACCGATCCAGGTCAGAAGGGAAAGGCCGACCATAGCCGACCAGAAAGGATTGGGGATTTGTGTTTTGATTGAATTAGTCTGACTTTTTGGCGATTTTCCAATACTGGTCATGGCAAAGGCTAAGGCGTCCTGGGCATATCGTTCCGCAAGCTGATTTTTCTCGGATTGTGCCATTTGTTGAATGGTTTCAATTCCCTTTACCGCCTTTTCAGAATATCCCTCAAAAGGAAAATTCCATAGAATCACCTTTTCATAATGAATAACGGCTGAAGGATAATCCTTTTTCCCCAACGCTGTTTCAGCTTGAATCAGTTCATCGGCACTTCCCCACCAAACTCTGCCCCCTAAGGACAAGATTCCAAATAAAATCATGAAAAGAATAATTAACTTATTTTTCATTTTTGTGCCTATCCCAATAATGCATCAGTTTCGGATTTTCATTAATAAACACTTCGCCTATAGGAACCAGGTTTAATTTTAGTTTATCAAAAGGGATATTTTGGAAATATATTTTTTCAAAAAGAGCCAACTTGATTTGATAATTCCCTTTTCTAATGTTTGGGCGGACACTAAATTGAAAGCGATCTCGAACAATTTGACCGGGTTTCCATTGGGTCGGCGGAAACAGATCGGATCCTAATGTGAATTCCTGAAAAAAGGTATTGGAAAAAGAGAAAGTCTTTGAACCTTCCTTGATAAAGTAGAGTAGACCAATAACTTCTTGTGTTAATGGCAAGGCCGCTTTCCAGTATAAATCCATAGTGAAAAGTTCCCCTTCCATGATGGAAGAAGGAAAGATTTCATATCCGGAAAGAGAGAATTTACGATCAAAGGCAAGGGAAATGGATGTGGCGGTTTGCGGAAGTTCAGAAATACTTTTGGGAAGAGACTTGCGGGTGATTTCATAAAGTCCCTCTTCAATTTTTCTTCGAAAAAATAAGTTATTCAAAAATGCTTCATCACGGCTAAAAAAAACAGGTCTCTTATTTATTTCTCGGATTATATAAGGGAAAAATTTATTTCTAAAATTACTGTGAATGATGTTTGGAAACAACTTCCCTCTTGGATCAAAGTGTTTGGCTAAATCGGCTCGTTCTTTTAAAGAAAAAACACCGTAATCAAAAATAGTTATATCAGGTCTTATCGATGACAAGCGTTGCATTAATAGTAAGGAGTTCCCTCCAGTATAGGTGGTGAACAAGAGGGAATTATTCGGTAATAAAGCGAATATCTTATGGCTATATTCAAGGGAAAATTCATTTGTTTTTGATTTTTCTTCGGTTAGATTTGCATACACTGGAATTAGGCAGAAAACACCTAAGGCGAGGAAAATCGTTTGATTTCTAATAAAGTTAGAAGACTGGGCGTATTCGAGAATTCGATGCACTCCAATGCCGATCCAGATAGAAAATAAAGCAAAGGACATGGTAAAATAATCACTAATGTCTGGAATTTGGTAATATAAAAAAAATCCGGTCAAGGATAAGAAAAGACAGAAAAGGACAATAAATCGTTTTCGGTCGACCCGCATCTGCCCAGTTAGGCCCAATAATCCAATTAATACAGGAAGGTAATAAAAATCCTTAAAAAGTAAATACCCGAAAAATCCCACTTGATTTAAATAGGCTAAAAGAGATGTTGGCTGCATTTCGTATCTGAACAGTTCACCGGTTAACAGCCAATACCATCCTTGAATCGTTTTGAAATCGACATTGAATTGTTTCGCAAAATTAAAAGGTCCTGGAAGATCGTTTCTAAGATAGATAAAAAGATACGGAAGACATCCCAGAAGAAAAAATGGAACCGACAACGCGATTGTTTTTAAGGTATCTCTTGCATTTCGATTTATTATGGAAAAAATAATCAATATGGCCGGGATAAGAAGAACAGTGGTCATATGATTTGTAAACCCAAGACCCAGTAAAAAAGAGATCATGATGACTTTGCGTTTGTCCTTAGTGACCATCCAGGAAAGAAATAGATAAACAACAGATAAAAGAATCAGAATTTGGAGCGTATAGACTTCGGCCACATCCAACTTAGACATAAAGGAAGGCGATAACCCAAAAATAAAAACAGCAAAAAGGGAAGGGAATTTTTTTTGAGTCAGTTGAAAGATGATTTTATATAAAATGATTAATGAGACAAAACCAAAGATAGAGGAGGTGAAGTTGATCAAGAAGTAGGGAGATCCAAAAGGAAAAAGACTGAATAATTTTAATAGTTGAATATAAGTCGGATATCCGGTGGGATGGGGAATTCCCAAAAAAATAGAATGGAAGGCGAATTCCCCACTATCTACCCAATAAATATCAGGAAAAACTTTCCAAAGATAGTATTGAAAAAATAAAAAAAAGAAAAATAATATTCCTAAGCTTGTAAAAATATCCCTGTTCTTCCCTTGAGAGTGTTCGGGTAACGCCTTTGGAAATCTCATGGTCTGGAATTCCCTTTTTGATCCTTTCAGTAGCTGCGGGATAAATCAAAAAACCTTTTTGGCCGCAAATTGGCATCCTTTGCCCTGGTTATCTTATGTGTTGGATTTTCAGATTTATGGTTTGAATGCCGTGGCCTATGTCGCCGAGCGCAAAAAAGAATAATAAAAGTTTTTGGATTTTGAATATGATCCAGCGTGTTAGTCGGTTCAAGGAGCTTATGGGGTTATGGTCCCGTTAAAA
>JAZDOU010000034.1:0-13503 GCA_043798385.1 Pseudomonadota bacterium | reverse complement strand
ATGATCTTGGCCCCGTGGCGGATGATCCCGCCATGCTCCTGGGCCACGCCGGGCAGAAAACCCGGGACATCGACGAAAGTGACGATGGGGAGATTAAAGCAGTCGCAAAAACGCACAAAGCGGGCACATTTATCCGAGGCGTTGATATCCAGACAGCCGGCCAGGGCCCGAGGCTGGTTGGCTACTATGCCGACCGGCATCCCATTGAAACGGGCAAAACCGATCACCATGTTGGTGGCATATAATTTCTGGACCTCAAAAAAGTGGTTGTCATCCACCACCGAGAGGATGATCTTCTTCATGTCATAGGGGGTGCGGGGATTGTCCGGAATGATGGTCCTGAGATTCATGTCCGTCCGGTCGGGATTATCTTTGGGTTCCAGATGCGGGGGAGCCTCATTGCAGTTCTGCGGCAGGAAAGACAACAGCTCCCGGATCAGGTCTAAGGCCTTTTTGTCGTCTTTGGCCGAAAAATGGGCCACCCCGCTGGTGGTATTGTGCCGAATGGCCCCGCCCAAGGCCTCCGGTTCGACTTCTTCATGGGTGGTGGCCTTAATCACCTGGGGGCCGGTAATGAACATGTGGCTGGTCTTTTCCACCATGACGATAAAATCGGTGATGGCCGGCGAGTAGACCGCCCCCCCGGCACAGGGGCCCATGATGGCCGAGATCTGGGGGATAATCCCGGAACTCAAGACATTGCGCTTGAAAATTTCACCGTAACTCCCCAGACTGACTACCCCTTCCTGAATGCGGGCCCCTCCGGAATCATTCAACCCGATGACCGGGGCCCCGTTGCGTAAGGCCAGGTCCATGATCTTGCAGACCTTCTCTCCGAAGGGGCCGCTCAGGCTCCCTCCAAAGACGGTGAAGTCCTGAGAAAAGACATAGACCAGACGGCCGTTGATCCGCCCGTATCCGGTCACTACCCCGTCGCCGAAGACCTTTTGCTTCTCCATCCCGAAATCGGTGCAGCGATGGACCACAAATTTGTCCAGTTCTTCAAAGGTCCCTGTATCCAAGAGATAGTCCACCCGTTCCCGGGCGGTCAGCTTGCCTTTCTGATGCTGGCTGTCAATCTTGTCCTGGCCCCCGCCCATCTCGGCTTGGACGTTAAGCTCTATTAGTTCCTTGATACGCTCTTCGTTGGTCATGGGGTTCCTTTTTGAAGACGAAAACACCTTTTGTTGAAAATGGGCAACAGGCCATGAAAGACGGGAAAATATTTTTGCCCATAGTTCATAACCTATTACCCATTTTTTGCTTTGTTACTCGATGATCATCAAGACCTGATCGGCCTCAACGGAATCCCCCTTAGCGGTTTTGATCTCTTTTACCGTTCCATCCGAGTAGGTCAGAATCGGCATTTCCATTTTCATGGCCTCAATAATAGCCACTTCGTCGTCTTCCTGGACCGAATCGCCCACATTCACTTTAATTTCAATGACCTTTCCAGCCATAGGTGCCAATATTTCTGCCACAGTACGTCCTCCTTTTAGTTGAGAATAATTTATTCTAATAGTCTAAGAAATTAATCTGAAGGTTTTAATAATTCCTGCCGGTTTTGTCAAGTCCAAAGCTTCAGGGGATCCCGGGCTACAGTTCTCCATCCTGGTCCATCTTGGCCAGATCTTCAAATTTGATGTCTATCCCCAGTACCCCTTGGATTTCGTCTTCCTCCTTTCGAATCGGCCCGGAGACGGTAATGCATAGGGCCCCGGTAATTTTAGAGGTGTAAAAATCAGTTATGTGGATCTTTCCATCCTTAATGGGCCCGCTGAACCAGGACCGGTCGGAAAAGTCCTCGTCCAGTTTAAAGACCTGGTATTTGGCCCGATCGGTAATGCGGGTGATATTTTTAGTGATCTTTTTCCCTTCCAGGTTGGTGATATAGATAAACTGGATAAAGGGATTGAGTTCGATAAAATTTTCCATGACCGGTTCCTGAAGGATGGGGTTCATGGAGCGGATCTCTTCCCGTTCCAAAATTTCATCCACAATGTGGAAGGCCAAATGATAGGCCTTTTGTTTGAGTTCGTCAAATTCGGAGGTGAAATATTCCGGCAAATATTTTCGACTGATCCGCTCCATCTCCTGGGTGGACATGGAGGTAATCCGACCCTCTTCGTACTGCTTCATGACCCATTTATAAATCTTAATCACTCCGGGGTGTTGCTTATCGACCACCTTTTCTGCGGAAAAATTGAGCCGTTTGTTCAACCAGTGGATGATACCGGCCGTTCCTGATTTGTCGGTGATGATAATGCTGATCGGCCGTTTCAGGATTTTTTCGGTATCAAAAATATTGTAAATTTCTTCGTTCTTGATCAGACCGTCGGCGTGGATTCCGGCACTGGTGGCATTAAAATCCGCTCCCACAAAGGGGTAATTGGCCGGGATGGCATGATGGATTTCTTTCTCAAAAAAGTCGGCCATTTCGGTAATCGCCCGGGTATCGATGCCGTTATCCTGGCCCAGGAGATTGATATATTCGATCAGCAAGCCCTCGACCGGGGTATTGCCGGTCCTCTCTCCGAAGCCCAGAAGGGCGCCGTTGGCCGCCGCACACCCATAAAGCCAGGCCGTGGTGGCATTAATAAACCCTTTATGAAAATCATTGTGACCGTGCCATTCCAGGAGTCTGCCCGGGACCCCGGCATCGTCGATCATTGCCCGGACCAGTTTGGGCACACTGCGGGGCAGGGCTGCCCCGGGATAGGTGATCCCATAGCCCATGGTGTCGCAAAGGCGAATCTTGATATCCATGCCTGAAGCCTCTCTGAGCTTCATGAGTTCAATGGCCAGGGGGACGCAAAACCCATAGATATCGGCCCGGGTGATATCCTCAAAGTGGCAGCGGGGGATGATACCCAGGTCCAGGGCTTTTTTAACGATGGAAATATACTGAGCATAGGCCTGAGGTCGGGTCAGATTCAATTTGTAAAAGATGTGGTAATCGGACACCGAGGTCAGTATCCCCGTTTCTTTAAGCCCCATCTCCTTAACCAGGTTTAGATCGTCCGGATGGGCCCGAATCCAGCCGGTGATCTCCGGATAGGGATAGCCTTTCTCCTGACACTTGCGGAGGGTCTCTTTGTCCCGGCTGCTGTAAAGAAAAAATTCGGTTTGGCGTATGACCCCATAGGGACCGCCCATACGATGGAGGAAATCAAAGATCTTGAGGCTTTGCTCTAAGGTATAGGGAGGGCGGGCCTGCTGGCCGTCCCGAAAGGTGGTGTCGGTAATCCAGAATTCTTCGCTCGGATCAATCGGCGTTATTTTATGGTCGAAGTCTATGCGGCAGATCTGATCGTAGGGGAAGATATCTCTCTGTAGATTCGGCTCGGGAACATCCTTAAGCTCATAGCGCCAGAAGGGGGTATGTTCGTGATCTAAGACTTTTTTGTGTGGATTCCAGCGGGCCATAAAGTACCTCTCTTGGTTTTCGTCGAACGTTCAACGACGAACCCAGAACGTTTTTATGTTATTTCTTTATATCCAACCTCAACCCCAACTCATTCAACTGTATTCTACTGACTCCCGAAGGGGCATTGGTCAGGGGGCAGACCGCCTTTTGGGTCTTGGGAAAGGCGATGACTTCCCGCAAAGACTGGGCGCCGGTCATGAGCATGATCAGCCGGTCCAGCCCGAAGGCGATTCCGCCGTGAGGAGGGGCCCCCATTTCCAGGGCCTCTAACAGAAAACCGAATTTTTCTTCGGCCTCTTCAGGGGAAATTTTCAGGACCTGAAAGATCTGTTGCTGCAAACTCCTCTGGTGGATACGAATACTGCCCCCGCCGATCTCGTTTCCATTCAGGACCAGATCATAGGCCCGGGAACGGACCTTCTCCGGCTGGGATAAAAGGAGAGGGAGGTCATCCGCTACCGGGGCGGTAAAGGGATGATGAACCGCTCCGTAACGGCCTTCTTCCACCCGGTATTCCAGGAGGGGGAATTGGTGGACCCAGGTAAATTGGAATTGATTTTTTGGCAAGTCCTGTCGAGCCCCTAAATGAAGGCGGATCTTACCCAGGACCTCATGGACGACCGAGGGGACATCGGCCTGGAAAAGTATCAGGTCTCCGGGAAGGGCACCAAGGGTCCGGTCAATCGTTTTCCGCTCTTCCTCTTTAAAAAACTTGGCTAAGGGCGATTGCCAGCCTTCGGGCAGAATCTTGGCCCAAGCCATTCCTTTGGCCCCCCAGTCCATGGCCAAGCCGGTCAGATCATCTAATTCCTTACGGGAATAGGCGGCCCCGCCAGGGACCAGGATGGCTTTGATACAGCCTCCTTTTGAGGCCGCTTCCGCAAAGACCTTGACCCCGGATTGGCCGGCCAGGGCAGTCAGATCGACCATTTCCAGACCGAACCGCAGGTCCGGCCGGTCGGTTCCGAAGCGGTTCAGGGCCTCCTCATAGGTCAGGCGGCCAAAGGGCCTGGGGATTTCCACCCTTAGAATATGCTTGAATAATTGACAGATAAGCTCTTCAATTAAATTAAAAATATCTTCTTCTTCAATAAAAGACATTTCCATGTCCAATTGAGTAAACTCCGGCTGGCGATCGGCCCGGAGGTCTTCGTCCCGGAAACAGCGGACCACCTGATAGTAACGATCGAATCCGGCTACCATCAGGAGTTGTTTGAAGAGTTGCGGGGATTGAGGCAGGGCATAGAATTTTCCCTCCTGGACGCGGCTGGGGACCAGATAGTCCCGGGCCCCTTCCGGGGTGCTCTTCGTCAGAAAAGGGGTTTCTATATCGCAGAATCCTTTTTGATCCAGGAAATTTCGAATGAATTGGATGGTCTGGTGGCGAAGGAAAAAATTATTTTGGAGGCTGGGACGACGCAGGTCCAAATAACGATAGCGCAGGCGGACCGCTTCCGAGACCTCAGCCGTGTCCTCCAGGGTAAAAGGCGGGGTTTTAGAGGTGTTGAGACAGACATACTCCTCCACCAGGACCTCAATTTCACCGGTTTTCAGATTGGGGTTAGCCATGCCTTCAGGCCGAGAGCGGACTTTTCCGTGGATAAGGATGACGTATTCACTCCGTAATTGATGGGCCGACTGGTGGGCCTGACTGTTGATCTCCGGGTTGAAGACCACCTGGGTGATGCCGGCCCGATCCCTCAGATCAATAAAGATGAGCCCCCCATGATCCCGGCGGGTATCCACCCAGCCGGCCAAGGTCACTCTTTGGCCGATGGCCTGGGCGGTGAGGGACCCGCAGTCGTGGGTCCGAGTCCCGATTGGTTTGTTTCCAGTCAATGGTTTCTCCTTGATGTTCAGGCACAAGGCTTGAGGGCCTAAGGCCTAAGGTTTTTACCCCTGGGCCTGATGGTATTTTTCTAAAAAATAATTTAAAAATTGGGGAATGGGAATCTCTTCCTGGTTTTTGGTGTTCAGGTTACGGATCAGGATTTTATCTCGACTCAGCTCTTCGGACCCTAAAATGGCCACATAAGGGCTTTTGGTCTTATCGGCCCGCTTAAGCTGGCTCTTCAGGCTTTTGTCCTCATAGTCCATGAGGGCCGGGATTTCTTTTTTATAAAGGGTTGTTAAGAGATTAAAGGCCTTTTCCCGGGCGGCTGATCCCAGGGGGATCAGAAAGACAAAGGGCCGTTTAATCCATTCCTCCTGGGAAGACAATAACAGGGCGGCCCTTTCCAGGCCGATGGCAAAACCGATGGCCGGGAGGTCCGGGCCGCCCAGTTGCCGGATCAGACCATCATATCGCCCTCCGCCGGCCACGGCGTCCTGGGACCCCAGATGACTGGCGCTGACCTCGAAAGTGGTTCGGCAGTAGTAATCCAGGCCTCGAACCAACCGGGGATCCAGATGGACCGGAATGGCCAGATGGGAGATCAGTTCCTGGACTTGATCGAAAGCCCTTTGGCACAGGGGACAATTGTAGGCCGTAATCGTCGGGGCCTCGATTAGAACCTCCTGGCATCGCTCCACTTTACAATCAAAGACCCGCAGGGGATTGGCCCCCATTCGTCGTTGGCAATCCGGACACAAGACCTCGCGGTGTCCCTCCAAAAAGCC
Organism: Pseudomonadota bacterium; assembly: GCA_043798385.1. Lineage (GTDB taxonomy): Bacteria > Desulfobacterota > RBG-13-43-22 > RBG-13-43-22 > RBG-13-43-22 > RBG-13-43-22. Next base: position 7,457 of record JAZDOU010000034.1, on the reverse strand, counting down.
CTGCAGGGCCTTCGAAAAGGAAGGCCGGCAAAGGGGACAGCCTAAGGAGTTGATCCTAAGACGGGTTTCCTGAAGCCCCAGGTAATCCAGGATCTGGATCAACAGAACAATCATCTCCCCATCGGCATAAGGGCTGGCGGTTCCGATATATTCGGCATTGATCTGGTGGAACTGTCGCAGGCGTCCTTTTTGGGGGCGCTCGTGGCGGAACATGGGACCGATGGAAAAAAGTTTATGAATCGGCTGTCGGCCCTGGAGATTATGTTCAATGAAGGCCCGCAGGACCGAGGCCGTGGCCTCAGGACGCAAGGTGATCGAATCCCCGCCCTGGTCCCCTAAGGTATACATTTCTTTTTCAACGATATCGGTGTAGGACCCGATGGACCGGACAAAGAGCTCGGTTTTTTCCAGGATAGGGGTCCTGATTTCCGAAAAACCGAAGGTCTGGAAGACCCGGCGGGCCGTATCCTCCATAAAGACCCATTTCTCCGACTCCCCGGGGAGGAGGTCTTTAAATCCCTTTAAGGCTTGAATGGCCATGGCAACCCTTTTTAAAAGCCCACAATTCGCTTGGTAGGCAAGGTTTCAAAATCAAATTTATAATTATATTAAAAAAAAAGTGATTTGTCCAGAAATTGTTAGTTTTTAAGGAATATTAAACTGATACTTTAAGACAGGCATTCTTCTTTTGGCCGGGGAAACTCTTCGCCCCGGACTATTTTTAGATCGGTTTTTCCCTTGACCTTAACCGATCTTTGTTATATCCAACTACCCTATCCAAATGGAATAATGGAATCCTTTTTGTTAACTAGTTTCCATCCGGAAATTCGAATTTCCGGATGGAAACACCTCGATTTCGGCATGAAGCTCTCGCCAGAAACCCTTTTTTAAAGGGTTTCTGGCCATAGAGGATTGCCGGCAGATGTATGTTCTCATCCGGAAAGGTCATTTCCGGATGAGAACTAACTATTTTCTTAGAAGAAAGGAGATTACCTCATCGAGGGGAAAGAACGGAGAACCGAACATGCCTTTATCCTTTTCGTCTTTAAGCCATGGAGAAGTGGCCTTTGGGTTTTTTAATATTGAGACTGATCTGTTGCTGCTCAATAATTATTTCTTGTTTGCTAATGATTTCTGTGCCTATATTGACAGTCTGGCAGATAAAACGGCTGATGATTTTTCCGGGATGGAATGGGAAGTTTACCGCCTCGTCCAGGAGGATATCGGGGACTTGCACGGGGCTATCCGGGGTACCTATCTGGTCGGATTTATCGGCGAGGTTTATCGCCATTTTCCTTTTCCCAAAGACCCCGAGGCTTTTAAACAGAATCCCGAAGGGGTTAACACTAGAAAATTGGTAACCAACCTGATTCAAAATTATTCCCGGATTTCCACCATAGCGGTAACCATGGATGAAGCCAATAAAACCATCAGGATCGGGGACTATCTTTTCAGTAAAGAAGGGCTGGCAGAGCTTTTGAATTACGTCTGGCTCGGAGGGTATCCCCAATGGAAACAGGGGATAAGACCTTCTTATGTCCTCAAGATGAAGGAAAGTGTGGCCGGATCTCTTCATCCTTTGTTTCAAGGCCTAAACCTGTTTTCATAAGGAGGATCAATAGTGTTCTGTCATCTCCATCATGTCCATCTCTTCGCATCTGATGTACAAAAGAGCCTTGCTTTTTATGTTGATGGATTCGGAGGAAAGGTCGTTGCCGATCTGGAGATGGCCGGGGCCAGGAATGTCTTTATCAGAATCGGAACAGGAAGGCTGCACCTTTATGACCAACCTCCCAAACATCCCGTCAGAGGCAATATCCATCATTTCGGAATACAGACGGATGATATTGAGGGGGTGGTTGAAAGGCTCAAGTCCAAGGGAGTGATTTTTCAAAAGGAAATTTCAGATCTGGGATTCTGGAAATATATCATGGTTCCCGCCCCCGATGATATCCTGATCGAACTCTTTCAGGTAGACAAATCCCGGCTTCCAGTCGATCTGGTGGACTATTTTGAATAAGAATCCAACCAAAGGTATTTAAAATTTTTTCTTCATCATGGTCAAGGTGGTCATGGGGGGTTTTGTTTTTTAAGTTGTCCACCCCAATGACCTGATCCAAGAAGTCATAGATAATTTCTCAAAAGATATTTTTTCGAGTCTAATCAAGGAGGAAGACTATGGACCTTTTTACAGCGATTAAGGAAAGGCGGAGTTGCCGTAATTATTTGCCTGATCCGGTTGACCAGGCCACGATTGAAAAGATCCTGGAGGCGGCTACCTGGGCACCATCGCCGATGAATGCCCAACCCTGGGAATTTGTCGTCATCACCAACCAGGAGGTGAAGGAAAAGCTCTTTGCCGAGGCCGATTATCGGAAGAAGTGGATTTTTGAAAAAAGCGGTTGGAAGTGGCTGGACCGTTATCAGGTGGACTTCCTGAAGTCAGCGCCGGTTCTCATCGTGGTAGTCGGGGACCCCAAGAAAACCGGGGCCGATTCTTTCATGGAAGGCGGAGGCGTGGGGTACCAATTGGCCTGCGCCGCGGCCATCCAGAATATGATGCTGGCCGCCCAGGCCCTTGAGCTGGGGACCTTGTGGTTCACCTTATTCGACCGCCCGGCCCTGGGAAAGATCCTGGGAATCGATCCGGAGAAAACCCCTGTTTCTATTGTCTGCCTTGGCAAGTCGGCCGGTGCCCCGCAGGCCGTTCCCCGCAAAGAGGTCAAGGAGAAAATACGAACACTATCGTAATGTAATTTTTTCGGCTATAATAAAGGCTCAAAACCAATCATAGAGGAAGTTGAGGAGAATAGAGCATGAAAAATATGTTGGACGGTATTGAGGAAATCCTGCTTATGGGCCCCGGCCCTTCTTGTGTGCCGCCGGAGGTCTATACGGCCTTGAGTCGAAAGACCCTGGGACATCTGGATCCTTATTTTTTGGACATCATGGAAGAACTCAAGGTCATGCTCCGTCGGATCATGAATACCGACAATACCCTGACGTTCCCCATATCCGGAACAGGTTCAGCCGGCATGGAGGCGGCCTTTGTGAATCTGGTGGAACCGGGGGACAGGGTCCTGATCCTTTTAAACGGCGTCTTCGGGATGAGGATGCAGGACGTAGCCGGCCGGCTGGGTGCGAAAGTGGATGTCCTGGAATTTCCCTGGGGGACCCCGGTTGTCCTGGAAGCGGTCGAAAAAAAGATCCGGCGGGAATCCTATGGAATAGTAGCCGTGGTCCATGCCGAGACCTCCACCGGTGTCAGGAATCCCGTGGCCGAAATCGGCCGGTACCTCAGGGGCCAAGACACCATTTACCTGGTGGATACCGTTACCAGTCTGGGCGGCATAGAGGTCTGTATGGATGATTGGAATATCGATGCCCTGTACAGCGGGACCCAGAAATGCCTCTCCTGTCCACCCGGGCTGGCCCCCCTTTCATTTTCCGAGCAGGCCATGGCCAAGCTGAAGGGCCGCCAAACCAAAGTGCCTAACTGGTATCTGGATTTAACGCTGATTGCCAACTATTGGGGGCAAAACCGGGTTTACCATCACACAGCCCCGGTGAACATGCTCTATGGCCTCTATCAGGCCTTACTCCTTATCTTGGAAGAACAGCCTGAAAAAGTATTTCAAAGGCATCAGGAGAGCCACCTGGAACTGGTAAAAGGAATGGAATCCCTGGGTCTGAAGATGCTGGTCGAGGAACCGTTCCGTCTGCCTATGTTGAATGCCGTCTGCGTTCCTGATGGGGTGGACGAACTGTCGGTCCGAAAACGCCTGCGCAACGAATTTAAGATCGAGCTCGGCGGCGGTTTGGGGCCTTTGGCCGGAAAGATCTGGCGCATCGGACTCATGGGACACACTGCCAGGAAGGAAAATGTGGACAGATTGATCAGGGCGCTTAGAGAAGTGTTGCGCTAATGATGAAAATAGGGGTCGGGGGTCGGGGGTCGGGATTTTTTTAACTTTCAGTTTTAAGCTTTATTCCAGATCGCTGATCCCTGACCCCCGAATCTTTCTTTGGAGGAATTATGAAACTGCATGGTATTATGCCCCCCATTACCACGCCCTTTAACGGGGCCGAGGTGGCCTTTGACCGCTTGAAAGAGAACTTCCTGAAATGGAACCGGACCCGGCTCTCCGGGTACCTGGTGCTCGGATCGAATGGGGAGGCGGTCTATCTCTGTGAGGCTGAAAGAATCAAGGTGATCGAGGTCGCCCGGGAGGCCATCCCCAGGGAGAAGATCATGCTGGTGGGTACGGGCCTGGAATCGACTGGTGAGACCATCCGGTTTACCAATGAGGCCGCCCGCCTCGGTGCCGACCTGGCCCTGGTAGTGACCCCCTGTTATTTCAAGGGTTCCATGACGCCTCAGGTCCTCTATGACCACTTTGTGGCTGTGGCAGAGGCCTCTCGTCTGCCCATACTCGTCTATAATGTGCCTCAGTTTACGGGGGTCAATATGGAACCGTCTTTAGTGGCCAAACTCTCCCGGCATCCCAACATCATGGGATGCAAGGACAGTTCGGGCAATATCGACCAACTCAGCCGGATCATCCATCAGTCGGAAAAGGGATTTGGAGTATTCGTGGGCTCCGCCCCGGTTCTTTTTCCGGCTTTGTGCGTCGGTGCGGTCGGGGGCATTCTGGCGGTTGCCAACCTTCTCCCCGAACTGTGTACCCGGATTGTCGATTTTTATGCTGCAGGACGACTTGATAAGGCCCGGGAGCTCCAGAACCGGCTCACCCCCATCGCCAAGGCGGTGACCGCCACCTACGGCATAGGCGGGCTCAAGGCGGCCATGGACAGGATGGGTTACTTCGGTGGAGAGCCGCGGCCTCCTTTGAAAAAGGCCGCTCCCGAGGTCGAGACTATTTTACGAGACTTATTGGAGGGGCTGAAGGAGATTTTGTAAGGGCCAGATCCGTTTAAAAAAGAGAAAGGATTCCGATATGAATTTAGCCCGATTTCCAAGGAGACGATACACCCCGGGCCCGACGCCCATTGAAAAGGTCCCGCGCTTCACGGCGGCCCTGGGCGGACCTGAAATCTACATCAAGCGGGACGATCTTTTGGGGTTGGCCGCCGGCGGAAATAAGACCCGGAAGCTGGAATTTCTGGTGGCCGAAGCCCTTTCGCAAGGCGCCGATACCTTAATAACCTGTGGCGCTATTCAATCCAATCACTGCCGGCTGACCCTGGCCGCCGCCGCTAAAGAAGGGCTCAAGTGCCGCTTAGTCCTGGAAGAGCGGGTTCCCGGTTCGTATCATCCCCAGGCCAGCGGGAATAATTTCCTTTATCGGTTACTGGGTGTGGAACAGATCAGGGTTGTTCCCGGGGGATCGGATATGCCTCAAGAGATGGAGAAAGTCGCCGCCGAGCTGGCTGCCGAAGGGCGCCGGGGCTACCTTATCCCCGGTGGCGGCTCCAATCCTGTCGGGGCTACCGGATATGTGGCCTGTGCCCAGGAGATCCAGGACCAGACCTTTGAACAGGGGCTGGTTATCGACACGGTGGTGTGCGCCAGCGGCAGTACCGGTACCCATGCCGGCCTGGTGGTCGGTTTTTATGGCTGCAACCTGAATATCCCCGTCCTGGGAATGAATGTCAGCCGGCCTAAAGACCTTCAGGAAGAACTGGTTTACAGCCTGGTTCAAGAGACGGCCAGGCATGTGGGGGTGATAGGCGGGATTCCCCGCGCGGCGGTGACCTGTTTTGATGATTACGTCGGGCCGGGCTATTCCCTGCCTACGGCCGCCATGGCTGAAGCCGTCAGACTTTTGGCCAGGACGGAATCTATCCTGCTGGATCCGGTTTATACCGGCAAGACCATGGCCGGGTTGATCGATCTGGTCAGAAAGGGCTATTTTAAAAAGGACAGCCGGATTCTTTTTATTCATACCGGTGGTTCACCGGCCCTTTATGTCTATGAAGAATCCATCCTGGCCGAGCCCTGAGCGGGGATAGGCTACGAATGGGAAAGGGGTCATGGCGGATAAGATTGTCGGTGTGATCGGAGGCATGGGTCCGGAGGCCACGGTGGATCTCCTGCAGCGGGTGATCAAAGCCACCCCGGCCCAGGACGATGCTGACCACCTCCGAATGATCGTGGATAACAACCCCAAGATACCCTCCCGGATCAAGGCCATCATCGAAGGGACCGGTGAGAGTCCGCTTCCCACCCTGCAGACCATGGCCCGTAATCTGGCTGCCCTGGGCGCCGACTTCCTGGCTATTGCCTGTAACACGGCCCATTACTACTACCAGGATATTTGTCGGGCGGTGGAGATCCCCATCCTGAATATGATCCAGTTGACTGGTGAGGCGGTCCTCAGGGATTATCCATCCCTTAAGACGGTTGGGTTGCTGACCTCTCCCGCGGTCATTATGAAAGACCTCTATCTGAAACCCTTTCAACAAAAGGGCCTGGAGATACTTTACCCTTCCAGCCAAACCCAGGATCGGATCCTTTCTGCTATCAGGAAGATCAAAACAGGTTGTCATGGCCGGGAAGAGAAAGAAATCTTAAGGTCGGCGGCTCAGGAACTGATTGCCGGAAAGGCCGAGGTACTCATCATTGCCTGCACGGAACTCTCGATGATTGCGGATGCTATCGCCGGTCTGGGGAAGGTGGTCGATTCCGCCCAGGTGCTGGCAGAAGGCATTGTCCGGCTGGCTAAAGAAGGATGTGACGGGTCACCCTGTTGAACACCGAATACCTTTTGAATCAGTTGGAAGAACTGGCGGGTAGGCTGGGGATAGGGATCCGCTACGAAAATGTCAACGTGGAAGAATCCTCCCTGGCCGGTGGATTCTGTCGTATAAAAGAAAAATATGTCTTGATTATCCAACCCCGGGCCACGATCAACGAGAAGGTCCGGATCATAACCGAGGCCTTAAAGACTTTCCCGCTGGGTGACATCTATGTAAAACCGGCCCTCCGGGAATTAATTGAAGCCGTCAGTGATGATCATGATCCGCTTGTTGTCCTGCCGGACCGGTAGTCGGTAGATAGGTTTTTTGACTGTTTCAGATCAGATCTTCCCGTCCAGCTCCTCCCAACGAAGGTAGGCGGTCTCGATTTCCTGTTCCAGATAGGCCAAGCGGGTTTTAATCCCGGAGAGGGCCTCCTTCCCCTTTTTGTAAAGCAAGGGATCGGCCAGGTCGGTATAAAGGCCTTCTTGCTCTGATTCACCGGCGTTGATCCGTTGAGGCAATCCTGCCAGTTCCAGCCTTTCCTGATACCCCAGCCTGGGGGCCTTCCCATTTTTCGACTTGGGAATGATTTCCCGGCGGTTTTTTTTCGCGGCCGGGGGCCCTTTCTGCGGCTTCGGCCTTTGAAGCAGCCAGTCATCGTATCCGCCGGCATATTCAATCACCTGCCCTGTTTCTTCAAAGGCCAAGGTGCTGGTCACCACATTATTCAAAAAAGTCCGATCATGGCTGACCAG
>JAZDOU010000012.1:0-2808 GCA_043798385.1 Pseudomonadota bacterium | reverse complement strand
GTGATGAAACCCTTTTGTCAATGCGGGAATCCCCTGGCGGAAGAGTATTATTGTGAAAAATGCCAGCGTCAGTGCCGGTGTACCGATGTGGTTTGTGCCGATGAAACTACCTTCCGGTTTATTCAGGATAACCCCCCCTTCAAAAAATTTAAGTTTTATCTTGCCTCCAAGTAGAAAAAGTTCAAAGTTCAAAGTTCAAGGTTCAAGGGAAAACCGTACACCTTAAACCAACTTTTTGATATTCTTGCCTCTTTGGTATCTGCCTCGGGTAAGCCCGAGTTATTAGAAAGGACGTATTGCTATGAAAGAAACCGAATCAGCTATTAAACCCGTTGCCCGGGGCGAGGGCGTTATGCCTGTCCATGGAACCTTTAATTTTCAGTGCGGTCCCGGCGTCTCCTGCTTTACCCGTTGCTGCGGGGATGTGACGATTGTCTTGACCCCCTATGACATCCTGCGATTAAAAAACCGTCTGGGTATCGATTCCGAGGATTTTATTGATCAGTATACCCTGCCCCTGACCAGGGCCGACCAGGGACTACCTGTCTTTATCCTTAAAATGGGAGCAGGTCCGGAGAAGCGTTGCCCCTTTGTCAGCCCCGACAAGGGGTGTTCCGTTTATTCCGAACGACCCTGGGCCTGCCGGATGTTTCCCATGGACACCCGGGAAGGGGAAGAAGGGGAGGAAGAGTATTTTATCGCCGCCGATCCCCAAAAATGTCTGGGATTAGAGGAAAACCACCCCGTGACCGTAGATGAATGGGAGAAAGGTCAGGGACTGGACGTCTACAAAGAAATCGAGTTTCTGTTTAATGAAGTTACTTCCGCCCAACGCATCTGGGGCGATCATAAGCTGGAAGGCAAAGTCCAGAGCATGGTCATGCTGGCCTGTTACAATACCGAACGGTTTAAGAAATTCGTTTTTGAGAGTAATTTTTTAAAACTGTTCGACCTGTCCCCGGAACAGATCGAACGGCTTAAAAGCGATGACTTGGAACTCTTGAAATTGGGTTTTAAGTGGCTGCAATTCGGTCTCTTGGGAAAATCGACCCTCCCCATCCGGGAAGAGGTTATCAAGGCCAAGGAAAAAGAATTGGGAATCACCCTGCCTAAAGATGACGGCCTGTGGAAAAATCCGGAGACCAAAATCACCAAATAGGGGGGTTGAACGGCCAACAGACCATGACCACTCAAGAACCATTTGACTATCTGGAAGGGGATTCCTTTTCCTTCGCCTGCCATCCGGGGGTGAGCTGTTTTACCGAATGCTGCCGGGACCTGAATTTGGTCCTGACCCCGTATGACATCCTGCGGTTGAAGAAATCCCTGGGCTTGACTTCATCCGATCTTTTGGATCAATTCACCATCATCAAGCCCAATGAACATAACGGCTTTCCGGCTGTTTGTCTGAAAATGAAGGATGACGAACGTCGGACCTGCCCGTTCGTCACTCCCGCAGGTTGCAGCATTTATGCGGACCGTCCAGGGGCCTGCCGGATTTATCCCCTTGGACGGGCTTCTTCCCGGACCAAAGGCCAGGAAGGGGCCCGGGAATTTTATTTCGTAGTCAGAGAGTCCCACTGTCAGGGTTTCCGGGAACCCCGCTCCTGGACCACCGCAGCCTGGTCTCAGGATCAAGGGCTTACTCCCTACACTTTTTATAATGATCTCTGGACTGAAATTATTACCTGCAAAGGGACACTCCCTTCACCCGAGGCCGCCGCTCAAAAATTACAGATGTTCTTTATGGCCAGCTATAATCTGGATCAATTCCGCCAGTTTGTTTTTAAGAGCACCTTCCTTAAGCGGTTTGTGATTCCGGAAGAAACGGTCGGGAAGGTGGAAGGGGACGAAGAGGAACTCCTCAAGCTGGCCTTTCAATGGCTCAAATTCGTCCTTTTTGGGGAAAAGGTTTTTCCGCTCAGGCAGGAAGGTTAGTGCTTAAAGGCCCTCTGGCCGGTGAAGACCATGGTGACCTGGGGAACGGCCTGATTACAGGCCTCGATGACCTCATAATCCCTTAAAGATCCTCCGGGCTGAACCACACCGCTGATCCCCTGACGAAGGCCGACCTCCAGCCCGTCCCGGAAAGGAAAGAAGGCATCGGAAACCATTACCGACCCGATCAGGCCGGCCTTTTCCTCCCGGGCCTTTTGTTCCAAGTCCTGCTTGTCCTGGGGGTCCCGTTTGCCCTGCTCGATCTCACATTCCAACTCCTTAAAGGAAAGGCCATAGCGGTCAAAACAAAGGGCGTCGGTATATTTGGTATAGGCCTTAAAAACCGCTATCTCCGCTACACCCACCCGATCCTGCTCTCCGGTACCGATCCCAACGGTACATTCATCTTTTACATAGAGAACCGAGTTGGAGGTGACGCCTTGTTCCACAGACCAACCGAAAACCATGTCCTCACATTCCTTTTCGGTGGGTTCCCGTACGATACGGTATTCCCGGCCCTGATGGGAACAGGCGGCCGGTTTCAGATCTTCTTTCTTCCGGATGGCATTGATAGGGGACTGCTGGAGGATCAACCCGCCGTCTTGCAGGCCCTTAAAGTCAATGAACCGAACCTGACGAAGGCCTTCCAATTTGTCCATGCCAGGTATCCGCAGGATCCTTAAATTCCCCCTTTGGGCTAAAATGGGGATAGCGCCTTCTTCAAAATCCGGGGCAGCCACGACTTCCAGATAATTCTTGGCAATCAAATCAGCCGTGGTCCGGTCTACCGGTCGATTAAAGACCGCCGCCCCGCCGAAGGCGGCAATCCGATCGGCCCGATTGGCCCGGGAGTAAGCCTCCGACAAGGTG
>JAZDOU010000006.1:0-2531 GCA_043798385.1 Pseudomonadota bacterium | reverse complement strand
GGGGCAGCCACGACTTCCAGATAATTCTTGGCAATCAAATCAGCCGTGGTCCGGTCTACCGGTCGATTAAAGACCGCCGCCCCGCCGAAGGCGGCAATCCGATCGGCCCGATTGGCCCGGGAGTAAGCCTCCGACAAGGTGCTCCCATGGGCCACGCCGCAGGGGTTGTTGTGCTTGACGATGACGGCTGCCGGTTTGGTTAATAGGAATTTGAGGATGTTTAAGGCATTATCCACATCGGTCAGATTGGTCTTGCCGGGGTGTTTGCCTTCCTGGATCATCTCGGCCTCAGTTATGGCGGAGACCATCCCTCTCCCGGGTTCAATAAATTGGCATTCACCCAAGACCAGATTTCCATTGACTAATTCATACAGGGCCGCCTCCTGTCCCGGGTTTTCCCCATAGCGCAGCCCTTTTTCTTCCAGGACCCCATCGGCCTGGGGCAGTTTCCAGGTCCTTTTCCGGTAAACAAGGGACTGATCACCCAGGGTAATGGTCAGGTTCAAAGGAAAATGGTCGGCCATAACCGTCCGGTACATTTTTTTTAAGTCATCCATTTTTCTCGTTCCTCGTTTCTCATTCCTCTTAAACTCTTGACCTGCAAAGGAAAATTCTTATCAAAAAAGGATCTGTTACTTTCTAATCCTGAGCTTTCCATCTTGATAAACGCAGAAATTGTCGGCGATTTGATCTGAATATTCGCTGATAATTTTTTTTACTATTTCTGCTTTTTGTTCGCCCGTCGACTTCTCAAGTCGAAGCAGGAGGACGCCAGCATGGAGCAGACCTGAATTGTAAACCAGTTCACCAAAATCCTTATCCATTGTAACGATCATTCGTTGATCTTCAGCGGCCAGACGGAGAATCTCGATGTCTTGAGCACGACAGTTTACTTCCCGCATAGAAAGAACATCGAACCCGGTTTTCTTTAACCAAGTTTCCACCCCTTTACCTACACCGACATCAACCAGAAATTTCACGATACACCTGCTTAGATGGATTCATCCTACTGCGTAGACCCGCTCGTGATCTACCAATTCTGTAGCGTAAAAAAGACAGGCCTTAATATCATCCTTCTCAAGGTCAGGATAATCTTCAAGCAGTTGATCGGTTGTCAGACCGTTGGCAAGGGCCTTTAAAATCTGCTCAACTGTAATACGCATGCCCCTGATCGTAGGTTTTCCGACCATGATAGAGGGATTAAAGGTGATTCTTTCTATGAGGTTTTCTTTATCCATCCTATATCACTCCTTTACTGAAAATTTTTCAAGTCTTTTGTGGCCCCTGAAACCGGGGACCCGCCCTGTAAGGGTGGGGACTAGGCATTCAAAAGTGCGAATAATCCATCCTAGAAAAAAAGAGGCCATGACCTCCCCCTATTCCCGATCAGATCCAACAAATGGTTCGCTATTAGGGCTTCTATAATAACGTTTTCCGGGGACTTCGTCAAAAAGAAAATCTGGATACCGGCATTCCCTGTATCCTGGACCCAGATGAAACCAAAAAACCCAATCGAAGTTGGACTCGGCTGATCCAAAAGATATATGAAGTCGATCCCCTGACTTGCCCCAAATGCCAGGGGTTGATACGGATTATCATCAATTTAGAAGAACAGGAAGAAGTCGGAGGGGGCATTCGTTCCGAAATTGCTCGGCGAAAAGGGGGCGATCATTTGAGGAGGATGACATCAACGTACCCTCCTCCTTATAAATCCTTTTTCCTTAAACCGTAGACCGTGGACCTTATACCGGTTTTGATTATTTCTGCCTTTCAATATAGGCATAGGCACTGTGATTGTGGATGGATTCGAAATTCTCCGAATCCACGGAAAACCAGGTAATATTGGAATCGGCTTCTAACTTCCGGGAGATCTCGCGAACCACATCCTCTACGAACATAGGATTTTCATAGCTTTTTTCAGTCACAAATTTTTCATCGTCCCGTTTCAAGACGGAAAAGACCTCCGTGGAACTGGATTCCTCCACTAAACGGATAATGTCCTCAATCCAGATAAATTTCTTAAAGCGCAGGCTGACCCTGACCTCTCCCCGCTGATTATGGGCCCCGTATTCACTGATCTCTTTGGAGCAGGGGCAGACCGTGGCAATGGGTATCTTTAATTCAATCACCAGGTCCCGCGTTTTGGTCCGGTTGGCCGAGCCTTTCATGGTACAGATATATTCCATCAGTCCTTCGGTCTGGCTGACAGGGGCCTTTTTGGTGATAAAATAGGGAAAGGTCACTTCAAAATGAGCTGATTCGGCATTCAAACGCTGCTTTAGTTCATCCAGGATGGCACTAAAATTTTCCAGGGTGATCTGACGACGGTATTCACTCAAGACCTCGATAAAGCGGCTCATATGAGTCCCTTTGTGATCGTGAGGGAGATTGACATACATATTGATACTGGCTACGGTGTGCTGGGTGCCGTTTTCTTTGTCCCGGACCGTGATCGGGTAGCGGATGTTCTTGACCCCCACCTTGTCGATGGCAATATTGCGGTCGTCTTTTTGGCTTTGGACGTCGATCAT
>JAZDOU010000005.1:0-10999 GCA_043798385.1 Pseudomonadota bacterium | reverse complement strand
CAGGGCATTTTGTATAACTCTGGCCAGTTCGAGCCCGGCCACCGATGCCAGTCGTACCTTCCAAGGCCGGCCCGGGATGAAATCCAGCATCCACACCGAGCCAAGTGTACGCACTACACCCAGATGTAATCGCTCAGGGTCCTCCTGACCCTGGCACAGCAAAGAGAGTACCCCGAAAGCCAGCGGTGCCGAAAGATGAAGACCAGCCAGGTCCAGATCACCGGTCATCACCAAGCTTCCGGACGGTCCGGCCGCAATCCAGCCCAGAGCGATCAGATCGTCCAACCCAGAGCGGATCTCGGCCTCCTGTAGCTCCAGCGCCAGTGGCAGCAAGCGCCACACCATACCAGACAGCCAGCGGAAGTCGTCCGACAAGGTCGCCATCCGCAGGCTGACCAGTACAGCCGCCGGCCAAACACCTATTTTTTCATCAGGCTGGCGCGCTATCAACGACTCCAGATGTTGCTCGCGGGCCGCGTCCACCAGCCCGGCCATGGCCAGCAATGCCTGCTGAGATAGCTCAGCGACTACACCCAAAGGCTCAACCGGGGCCGTCAGCCCCAAGCCTTTGGCAAGGAAACCCGTTAGATGCCCCGGCTCCAGAGATAAGTTGATCCGGTGCTCGCCTTCTCCTACCGCTGTGTAGCCCACCAGGACTCCTTCGCCCCTGCCGCCATATCCATGAATGGTACCCAGGCCATCTGCGTTGCCTACCGCTGCCGTTACCTGTACCGTGGGATCGGCCAAGACGTTCGAAACTCTTCCCCAGTATGGGGTTGGTACGCCCTGCGGGTCCAGAAAACCCTCAGCACATAACAGTTCTCTATCGCCCTCTGCCGGCTCGAACCCGGACAGATCAGGTAGCGGCGACAGTTCGCCCCGGCCGGTCTTGTGTCTCATCAGCAGTGCCAACTGGCCGTTGCTCAGGTTAACCATCTGGTGAGTGGTGGATAGGTGATTTGAGTTCGGCATGACCTTCCTCGTTAGTCTGTCTAAAGGGCCCGCTCCAAATCTCGATTGGCATCGGACTTCAGGGTGTCAAGAAATTGTTTGGTCAAAGCGTCCTGCTCACTCCCGCTCATCCCGCCGGATAGTCCCTTGATCGCCTTGGCCTTGTCAAAAAGTTCCGCATCCTCGCTCAAGGCCCGACCGCCAACGCTTTTGGCTTCTAAGATACGGCAGGTTTTATAGGCCTTGGCAGCCTGGATGACCCGTTCCTTGCCGTCGGGCATGCCTGGTAGTTCCTGCTGGTACTTATTGAAGGCATCACGTCTCATGTCGTGCAGTTGGACCGCATCGTTCTTGGCGCTACCGGTGGTCCAGCGGGTGCGTGGTCCCACCTCTATCAGATCATCGCCGCGTACGCTGTGGGTGATCTTGGTACCACGGACCACGTCGCGACGGCCGCTGGTCTGATCCAACATATCCTTGAACTTGAGCCCGCCTTTGCTGGAGTAGGCCCCTTGGCCCTGGTTGTTCCCATAATAGTGTGCATTCATCTGTTTAGTCCCCACCCGTCCCCCGGATTCCATACGAACCGCATCGTCGTAGTATTTTGGGAACATCCTCGCCGCATTCCGGCCCTCCACCGTGCCGTTGTGCACCGGAGTGGCGTCGATGTCCGACTCAAGAATGCGGTAGTTGCTTCCCTTTATGGCGTGGCTCCCGGTATTGTCGAAACCAGTGATGGTGCCCTTGAGCTCGGGGTGCTCTTTGTACATCAGTTTAAGGGCCCCCTCCCGCGACCGCAGATCCAGGTCGTGGCGCACCGCATCCACCGCCTCTCCGGCCTGTTTGTTTAAGCCCTTAATTTTCCCCGGACCCTTTTCCAGCACCTCGAGACCTTTGATATAGGCCTTGGTATTGGGGTCCAAGCGCTTTGTGGCACTGACCAAGCCGGGTTTGAGTCCGGCACCCTCCTTGACCATGATCTCGTTAATCTCGCCGATGGCGTGGGCCGGGTGGCCGGGGCCCAGCTTCCTGATGGCCCGTTGCTCAAAATCCTCTTTTATCGCCCCCATGCCCACACCGTACAACCGCTTCCCCTCCTCCCGACCGATCTTACCCACCGCGCCGGCGCCGGTTTCGGCCGCCTTCCCTGCAAGAGCGCCCCCCTCCGTCACAATTGGAGCCTCTATCCCCGTCATCTTCCCGGCTACATTGATCAGTTTTTCCGCGCTTCTGGCTACACTGGCGCCGCCTGTCTGCATCCCATGCCCGGCTGCGGTCATCACCTCCAGTTTGGCAACAGCCGCGAAGCGATCCATGATCGGCTTATCGGGATCCACGATGTCGGTAACAGGTTTGGCCAGCTCCTTGCCGAACTCCCAGGCTTTCTTCGCCGCCTCTTTCCCGTCAACCGTGGCTTCCCCTGCCCAACCGCTGAGACCGGTGACAACGTCGTGGTAGAAATTGCCCATCTTCTGGAGGCTGCCGGGCATGTGGGCGACCAGGTCCCAGGCGGTGTCTTTGGTCGCGATCAGGACATCCCGTCCCCAGGCCACGGCATCCTCGCCGGCTTGCTTCCATGTGTCCAGGCTGGAGAGATCCTTGAAGTCCCTGGCGAGGTTTTCCCTGAAGAAATGGTCAATGTCCTGCCAGTTGTAGCCTTTGTCCGACTGCGACTGCAGCCGTTGGAGTTCCTCGCGCTTCCAGTCGATATCCGACTGTCTCATGGCCTCCTGTATATCATGGAGCTTCTGTTTTTCTTCATTGACCCGGTCCAGGGCCTTCTGGACCTCATCCGTCTCTGAATGTTTCTGAACCCGGACACCGGTCAGGATTTCCTGATCTGTCTTTTTTACCCAGCCGACAGCGGCATCATAGACCTCCCCTTTTTCATTCGTTTTACCGGCCCAGGGTTTATCTTGAGCATGTTCCTCGTTTAACCTCTTTAAGGCCTCATCATAAGCAGCCTGGTCATCAGAGACAGTTTCCCCGTTCGGGCGTTGGGTCAAAAGCTCTTTCACCCCATCCCAGACCTCCCGGGGCCGGACCCCGCTGGCCGCCATGGTAAGTATGGCCCCTACGGCAGCGGCCCCGCCGGCGGCGGCTCCGGCAGCAGTCGGAACCCAGGGGGGTAAGACCCCTTTGTCGGATGAAGGGGTAGAACTCGAATCCGATCCTTGAGAATCAGATCCGGGAAGGCCCGCCTCGGTTAAGGGGGTAGGAGAGGGCAGGGCATCCACCGAGGGCAGGGTGTCGTCCTGGGAAACTTTCTGCCCTGACGATCTCTGATTTCCTTGGATGGGCTCTTTAGAAAGATCATCTTTTAGAGAGTTAGAGGTGGAAGGCCCTTTGGAATTAGACTGCCAGCCCGACGAAGGAGCTGGGTTCCTGTTTGAAAACAGTTGTCGAAAAAGGCCGAGGGTCTCCATAACCGATTGAGGAGAAATCGGTGGAGAAGAGGGTTGCGATGTTATATTTGGAGATACCGCTGCTCGGGGAGGCGGAGTCCTTTGAATCGGTTGTGCCGTCGGGGGGGGTGGAGTCCTACGAATCGGTTGTGCCGTCTGGGGAGGCGCCTGCCTGACCGGTTGAATTTTTTGTTGGGGTGAGGGGGTGGGTTTAACTGCAACCGGAGGTGAGGCTTTCGGCGGTGGTGGAGGCGCCGGCCTGGGCGTAATTTTGGGTGGAGGTGAAGATGTTTTGGTGGGCTGCCGTTGGGAAACCTTTGGTGGCGGCGGGGTTTTCTTGGTAGATGACGTGGGCAGTTTAACCGGTGTATTATTCCAGGTCTGTTTGGGAGGAGGCTTAACATTTCCAGGGCCCCAGCCACCCTTGGGAGGGGGCTTCATCCCTTTGGGCATCTCGACGATTTCGCCGGTGGCATTTCTATATTTTTCAGCCCTCGCCGGCCAAGGCCATACCCCTGCTATAAAGATACAGATGATCAATCCCCAGATTGAAATCAGGGATATCCCGGCGAAGTGACCAAAAAGAAAAGTTTTTAGATTCCTCATGTTCTTTCCTCCGCAATTCTCACTCGCAGATGATAAAAGCGCGTCAGGATGGTGCTGCTGTTTCCCAACACTAAGCCGGTACTGGACAAGAGTAAGAGCAAGGCTATTTGAATCGGCCGGCCGGTAATGATTATGATGAGTTGATTTAGTCCGAATACCAGGCCCCAGACAACCAGATAGCCGATATTCCCCTGAGTTTTGATGATACCCTGTTCCACAAACAAACGGCTGGTCAGGGACCAGCCGATTCCAATCAAACTGCCGGCCCCCAGGCCGGCCACCCACCAGAGAAAGGAGAGGCGAACCTGCAATAATTCCGTGTAAATGATTAAGGAAAGGAGACTGAAAAACATGGAAATGACCAGGCTAAGCGGTGATACTTTTTTGGCCTTCCGAAAGGTAAGCAGCATCACCAAAACTGAAAAAAGGAGCAGAAGTAATCCCAGAAAGGAAGCGATTTTTAGAAGCACGGGTATAATGCGGGACCAGGGAAAAAAGGTGCCCGCGGACTGGGCCGAATGGGCGAGGGTGGGGTAGAGGAGGGCGCCCAAGGCGATTGCAATCCCCAAGGTTACCCCCAGGTGTCGAGCGCCCCTACTATATTTACAGTAACCCTTTTTAGATACAAGGGAGAACAAACCGCTCTCCTTAGTTTAAGGCCTTATAAAAATTTAACAAATCGTATTTTAAATGTCAATTATTTTTTGATTTTTTGTCTCCCTTCATTTTTAAGGAATGGCGTTAAGTCAATAAAAAAGCTTCTCCTTAAGCACAAAAATTATTCCCTTTTGAATTTTTTAATCATTTTCGGGATGAACAGGGAAAAAATAAAAAGACCTATGGAGAGAAAGACCTTCCACGACCGGAGTCGCCCCCAATCCCCACTGGCCCAAACCTCCTTTAAGGTTCCAATAAAAAAAGTAAAGACAGGGGGTGAAGCGAAAAACAAAGACCGACACCCGGATAAAAGCCGCTAAAAATACGGCTTTGATGATAGCTGCTTTCCGGTTATTCTCCATGAAACCGAGATCCTCTTTAATTTAAAAAGTTAATACCTTATCGGCGTCTTTGGCGATTTCATATAAATCATCCATCCAACCGATGGGGCAACTGCTTGATCCCTCCAGACCGTGGGATTTCATACAGACCCCTCAGACATAAAAGTCCCCCTGGAATTGATTAATCTGCTCCATGACATTGAACTGTTCCGTCCCGGCCTGTTCGAAAAGAACCCCCTTCCCAAGCATAAAGACACTTATTTCATCCCCCTTTTTCACCCCCACGTTGGCCAGGCGGATGGCGTTGTAAATGGTCTCTCCGTCGTCGGTTGTAATGACAAACAATAGTTTCATGGATTCTCTCCTGTTTTATATTTGACGGCTTCGTAAAAAGTCCACCTGCTGTGTTGCGCTGCATCCTTCCCCGCTTTTCAGCGGGGCGGGCTTATTGCGGCGTACCAGTACGTACGCCTCACTCCTGCTGGATTTGCGCGCCTCGCATCTGGAGCTTTTTACAAACCCATCCCTTTTTTGACTTTTTACGTACTTGTCATATTTAAAGAACGGATTTTAAGGTCTCCAAATCGGTGATCGGTTTCCGGCAGGCAAAGTGTTCGCAAAGATAAACCGTTGGCTGCCGGTTCAGAGAGACCATATCCTTGACAAAAGGAGACAACTGGATAATCGCTTGATTAGTGTCATCCTGCGGTCGCAGCAAAAGGGCTTTGTTGGGAAGGAAGGCCCGGTGAATGACGGCCATCATCTCTTGGGTTGTCTTTTGCTCAGGATCTCCGGCCACCACGATCTCCTGACTGGGTCCCAGCATAAAATCCAGGGCATTAAGGAACTGGGTATAGGCCAGGGGATAGCCGGCCACGGTGGCGGAAAAATTTTGGAATAAGCGGTCGGCCTTTTCCTCCCAAGCGGTGTTTCCGGTCAACCGGCCCAGGCGCAGGCAGTTTAAGGCCGTAACCGAATTCCCCGAAGGGGTGGCTCCGTCGTAGAGGTCCTTTTCCCGGGCTATCAATTCTTCCCCGTCTCTGGGGGTAAAATAACAACCGCCCTGTTCCCGGTCCCAGAAGAGGTCGATCAGCAGTTGATTCAGTCTAACAGCTTCTCCTAAATAACGGACCTCAAACGTGGTCTCATATAGTTCGAGAAGACCCCAGATGAAAAAAGCATAATCATCCAGATAACCCGGGTAAGCCAGATGACCATCCCGATAGCGACGATAGAGTCCTCCTGTCGGGGTGGGCATCGTCTCCAAGATAAAATCGGTTGCTTTTTTTGCCGCCCGGGCATAAGCCGAATCGCCCAGGGCCTGGCTCCCTTTGGCCAGGGCGGCGATCATCAGGCCATTCCAGGAAGTTAGTATTTTATCATCTTTTAAAGGATGAATCCGCTTTTTCCGGATCTGAAAGAGTCGTCCCCGAGCCTCCTCTAATATGGTCTCCAGTTCCCGGGGTTCCATTTTTTCCTGGAGGGCGAATTCTTCCAGGGGGATTGAGATATAAGGAATGTTCCTCCCGGCTTCAAAATTGCCTTTAGCGGTTAGGTTGTAAAATCGGGAAAAAAGATCCCCTGTCTTTTGACCCAGAACCTGATGAACCTCTTGCCGGGTCCAGAGATAAAACAGGCCCTCCTGCCCCTCACTGTCGGCATCTTCGGCTGAATAAAAGCCCCCTTCCGGGGAAGCCAGATCCCTCAGTACATAGGTAAAAATCTCCCGGGTGACCTGGGCGTAGAAAGGTTTTTTATTGGCCTGGTAGGCCTCGGTGTAGGCCATGGCCAGCAAGGCCTGATCATAAAGCATCTTTTCAAAGTGGGGAACCAGCCACTTTTCATCCACTGAATAACGGTGAAACCCTAAGCCGATCTGATCAAAAATTCCCCCAAAGCGCATAGCCTCCAAGGTCTTTTCCGTCATCCCCAGGGCCTGGAGATCCTCGGACCGCTTGAATCTTCGCAAGAGAAAAGTCAAGTGATGGGGTGTGGGG
Source organism: Pseudomonadota bacterium (assembly GCA_043798385.1). Taxonomy (GTDB): domain Bacteria; phylum Desulfobacterota; class RBG-13-43-22; order RBG-13-43-22; family RBG-13-43-22; genus RBG-13-43-22. Next base: position 4,042 of record JAZDOU010000005.1, on the reverse strand, counting down.
AATTTGGGAGCGGCACCAAACCCACCCCAGGCAGGATCAAAGGTCTTGGCCAATTGCTGCTGCCCGGATTCCAGGGTGGTACCTGTCAGGGGAACACTATCGGTTGGAGCGTCCGGTCTGGTTTGAATCGAACGGGTGACGTCTTCACCCGCCTGAACGATTTTCTCCCGATCCCTCTTCCACAGGTCGGCTATCTGAGTCAGCAACTCGATAAACCCGGACATCCCCAGACGACTTCTCTTGGGAAAATACGTCCCGGCAAAGAAGGGCTTTCCTTCCGGCGTCATAAAAATCGACAAGGGCCAACCGCCCCGGCCGGTCAAGGCCTGGCAGACCGACATGTAGACCTGGTCGATATCAGGCCGTTCTTCCCGATCCACTTTGATGGAGACATAAGATTGGTTCAAAAGGTGGGCCACCTCATCATCCTCAAAGGATTCATGGGCCATCACATGGCACCAGTGGCAGGTGGCATAGCCGACGGAAAGGAAGATGGGCCGGTCTTCCCCTTGGGCTTTTTGAAAGGCTTCTTGACCCCAGGGATACCAGTGGACAGGATTTTGAGCGTGCTGGAGAAGGTAGGGACTCTTCTCATGAATCAGATGATTGGCCATCCCGGCCTTCTCCTTGAAAAGGATTAAACCCCGGCTTCCAGTTTGCACTGGGTGAAATCAATCTCCTGGTTGCACCCTTTGCAGATATGTTTTTTATTAAACTCGTCGGAAAAAATCTCGATTTCTTTTCCGCAACCGGGACATTTACAGGTAAATGATTTTAGACTTTTAAATTGTTCATAACCCGGGCAATGTTGCGGTGTAGTCATGGTAGCGTCTCCTTTTAGCGAAAATTTGGTGTTTCGGATTAGGGGTTGGCTTGATCATTGACAATCTTTACCCCAAAATCATAAGCCTCTTTCAGGGCAGTGGTGTGTTCGACAATGCCACCTTTCCCTTCTACGGCCCTGACAAAAAGCCCATCTTCATAGTTTTTGTCCAAGGCATCGAAAAAATACTTGGCCGTCAGTTGAACCCCTTCAAACAGATTTTTTCCTTTGGTAGCCCCAACCGCTACAAAGTATCCACGACCATGGTCATATCTTTTTCTCTGCTCCGGCGATTTCTCCAACATCCTTTTTGACCACATGGCCTGAGAACGATCCACCAGCGTCTTGGCCTGGGAGGTTATCCCATAAAAAAATATCGGAGAAGATAAAACAATAATGTCGGCATTCCAGAGTAAAGGATAGATGGGTTCCATATCATCAGAGATGACACATTCCCCGGTCTTATCACAGCCCCCGCATTCCTGACAGCCGGAAATTTTTAAGTCCCGAACATAAACCTTCTCGATTTCCGCTCCGGCTGAACCGGCCCCTTCCAGGACCTTATCCAAAAGAAGGTCGCTGTTTCCGCCTTGTCGCGGACTGCCGAAAATCCCCAGGACTTTCATTTCGGGGCTTCCTCGTCCTCTACCACTTTTCCCTTATGTTTTGTCCCGCACATCGGGCAGAGGATTTCAATCTCTTTTTCGTCGCCAATAAATTTTTCCCGGAGTTTTTCGGGGCCCAAAAAACTCACATCGCCGCAGGCACAGGCCGGGCATTCAGCCCGAACGCTATATTTTCTTTTCGACATCAGCATTCTCCATATAAAATTATTATTTTAGTCTTTGATCTGCCCCGGTAAGGCCGCATTCCGGGATATAACAGGTTACATTTACAAATTCACATTTTTGCTTACAGGAAGGACATTCTTCCGGAGGACCTTCGGCTTTAAGGGCATAGCCGCAATTACTGCATTTCCATTCGTTCTCGGTCATTGGGATCACCTCCTTTTGTTAGTTTGGTTAGAGCTTCTTCCGTCCATTGGTGAAGCAATTTTTCTTGCAGGCCGGCAGTGGTATTTATTTTAAGCATCCGATTTTCCATTTGCAAGTTTTTAAGGACCGGGACGGCCTCTCGAACCCCCATTTCTCCCAGTGCCCAGGCCGATAGGCCTTGCATCGAGGGATCGTTGTTTTTCAAGGTCTTGAGAAGGAAAGGGACCACCTTGGCCTTTAATCCCTCAGCGAGATTTTTAAGGCGCCCCAGGCCCCAGATAACGCCTTTTTGGACCTCTTCATTTTCAATAAAACACCCTTCCTCGGAGATATAGGCCACCAGCAAACCAGTATATTCCGGCTGTAAAGCAGGAATGACAGCCAAGATCTCACCAAAGGCCTCCGGCATTCCCCAGCCGATCCCGCCGGATTCTTCATTCAGGTTCCAGATGAGCTGCCGAATAACTTTTTTGGCCCGTTCCGGATCCAGAGAAAACAAGCGGGCGGTGACTAAGCCTATGGCCTTGACGGCCTGCCATTTTCTGCCCTCATCCGGATCCGAAAGAAACCCCATGAGGCCATTGGTAATTTTCCCTCCATGTTCCGGGGCCATCCGGACCAGAGAGTCATAATCCCCTTTTGACAGGCAATCTCGAAGGGTCTCTTTTATTTTCATCGCTTCTATCTGCTGATCTTGAAAAAATCGTCATTCCAGCGAAGGCTGAAATCCAGACCCCGGAACGTCTGGGTTGGCAGATTCTTACAATATGTAATCTGAAAATTTATCTCAGACTTTTTATGCAAGGGTCATTGAGGGGCCTTGTTTTTGGGGATTGTCCATCCGCAAGCCATAATCATCTTTACCGGGTTAATAGACGATCTTTCTATCGAAAGCAGGCCTTCATTAATGCTGGAAACAGGCATTGGTGCGCTTTCTACCTCGAATTCAACTTTGCTTTTGGGCCGGATTAGAACCTCTTAATCACCCTTTGGACAACGACAAAAGCAAGGCCCCTCAATGACCAATCTCCAAAGAAAGAGAAAAAAACTTCAAACCTCTTTGGTTCATTTTTACGAACCCGTCAAGATTTATTCCTCCGGGGAAAACTGATCTTTACCTAACCCGCACAAAGGGCACAACCAGTCATCCGGAAGGTCTTCAAAGGCGGTTCCGGGGGCAATCCCATTATCCGGATCCCCTTCAGCCGGATCATAAACATATCCACAGACATCACAGACATACTTTTTCATTGGCACTCCCCGCTTACCGTTTCTTTTGCTTAAGCCGTTCGGCCATCTCTTCCAGGTTCTTGCTCAGATACCAACGCCCATTGGCAAAGGCCCCGTAGTCCGCCCCCATCATGGCCGAAGCGTACCGGGTAGAATTGGCGTAGAAGAGCCATTGTTCCACCCATTTTTTCTCCAGGGGTTCATTAAAAGGACTGTCCTTCTGGGCCGGTCCTTTGGCTAAACCCTTCTCCCAGGCTGCCTTCATAATGTCAGTAGCCGCCAAAGTCATCTGATTAGTGGTCTTGATCGTGTTTTCCAGGCGCCGGAAGTGTCCCTCCACCCAACCCTGGCTGTGGCAGGACAAACAGACTTTTTGCATGGTTTGGCGTCTGGTGTCCTGTTCCTTCCTGTCAATCAGATAAGTCAGGGCCGGCTCCCCGGTCAACTCCGTAGGTAACGGCAGGCCGGACTTATTTCGAATAATGGTCGTGTCCGGTGACTTGGGGTGGGGATGGGCATAGATGAGGCCGAAAAGCCGCCAGGAAAGGCGGTCATTCATCTGGTGGGTCCTTTCAGCTACCAATCAGGATCCTTTTCATAATCTCTTCTCCTTAGATAATGCCACCCGGAAACTTAGGTATATCCTTCCAGTATCCACCTTAGTTTCTCTTGATCCACTCCCCGCCCTACCAAGGGGCCATCCTTCAAAACCGGGAAATGGTCTTCATAGGTCGGCCGTTTGTTTCGATAAATGACGCCGACCGGGATACGTTCTCCCCACTCCATAGCGGTCTTCATAGCCGTTTCCCAAAGGTTGGGGTCGTAGTCGTTCGGCAATTCATAACAGCGCTTCTTATACCAGGCATGGGTATTAACCTTGTTGAAAGAAACACAGGGCTGCAAGATGTCCACCACCGAAAATCCTCGATGGGATATGGCTCGTTGAATCAAAAGGGTCAGATGATCCGTCATTCCCGAAAAACCGCGGGCCACA
>JAZDOU010000504.1:0-10776 GCA_043798385.1 Pseudomonadota bacterium | reverse complement strand
GCCTGTCAACAAGAGGCCTTTTGTTCCTATATCCTACGCCGGGATCATCCCCTGGCCGCCAGCGAATTTTCTTTAGAGGATCAGGTGGATGATCGAACCCTGCGCAGCGGGATCATCGACCGGTTGGTCTTTGACGGCCGGGAATGGTTCATCGTGGATTATAAGACCACGCCCCTTCCTGAAGACCTGTCAGTAGAAACTTTTTTCAAAACCCAGGCCGCCCTGTATCTGGATCAATTATCGGCCTATAAGGAAATGCTGGCCCGGGTTCGCCTTCTTGACCCGGCCGCCATCCGACTTTTCCTTTATTTTACAGCCTTGCAAAAGGAGGTTGAGATTAAAGAAGGGTAAAGCAGAGAGCCGATGTCGGGGCGGGACTTCGGTATCAAGACTATAGCAGGGGGAATTTTTTATCTTGCCGCCCACCGGGTTACAGTTTATCATGTTACCTGATCATTAGCTTCCGGCAAAACGGCTAAGCCTGCCGAACAACTGCGGCTCATTCTCTCACGATTGAACCTTGCAACAGGACCAAAGGATATGAACCTCCGGGGGCTTAGGCTTCATAAATTGGAAGGCAAGGTGGCTGATTTTTGGGCACTGGAAGTTAACGGAAAAGGGCCAGGGGTGGAGTTAAAAATCATTTGGCTTTATGAACGAGGGGGAATGGCGAATGAAACCAATCACGCTGAGAGAAGCCGGCAAAGTGGAGATAACCGCCTTAGTTGACAACTACAGCGACCTTTTCCTGGCCGATTCGGATAGGGTCAAACGTTTACGGATTTTACCGCCGCGGGCACCTATGGCCGAGCCGGGGCTGTCTTTTTTAATCAAGGTCTCTGCCGGTTCGGAGGAGCACACCCTATTATTCGATGGCGGCATTTCGGGGGCCTGCCTGCTCCATAACATTGAAATGCTGGCCTCCAGTAAGGCTGTGATGATGGGTGAAATCGGCCTGAATATCAAAAACGTCGAGGCCGTGGTTTTGAGCCATGGCCATTTTGATCACTTCGGTGGTCTCCCGGACTTTCTAAAAATGGCCCCCAGACCGCTGACCGTGGTCCTTCATCCCGAGGCCTTTGTACCACGTCGTTTTCAAATGGGTCCGGAACTGTTTTTTGACCTGCCGGGATTGGATGAGGAGGCCTTGTCGCTATCGGGAATAACCCTGAAAAAGATTCAAAAAACCTCAACCCTGGCCTCAGACCTCATTTTGGTGTCCGGTGAAGTGGAGCGCCTGACCGATTTTGAGAAAGGGATGCCCGGTATGGAGGCGAAAATCGACGACCGCTGGGTACCGGACCCTTTTCACGACGACCAGGGCCTGGCCATTAACTTAAAAAATAAAGGGTTGGTGGTCATCGGGGGCTGTTCTCACGCTGGAATTATCAATACGGTCAAAACCCTTCAGAAGAGTGCCGGGGTGGAAAAGATCCATGCCGTTTTGGGCGGGTTCCATTTAACCGGAAAAAATGAGAAGATCATCGCTCCGACGATTGAGGTCATGAAGGCCATAAACCCTGACTATATTGTGCCCATGCATTGTACCGGATGGAAAGCCATTCATCGGTTTGCCCAGGAAATGTCCGAACAATTTATCTTAAACAGTGTCGGGTCAACCTATATTTTTTAAAGAGGAATCAGGAGGAGGCCGCTCACGATAAGGCTCATTTCGGGGCGGGGAAAAGACGATCTATCCACTGAAAACACTTCGCAAGTCATTAAGGCCGTCTTGGCCGGAAAGGTGGTGTGGGAGATGATTAAAAAAATACCATTTGTAGCCTTGATAATTTTTCTCTTGTTATTATTAAGTCTATCCTTAAGTTACTCCATTCAGCAAGTTTCTGCTCCCGACCCTCCCAATGTTACTATTGAACCGCCCGATTCCTCTTTGCCGGCCGAGGCTAAACTCCTCACCGGGAAGTGGGCCGGACAATGGACATCAAGATGGGGTTGGGATTGTGTTTTGTATGTGGAGAAAGTCAATCAAGATTCCGCCCAGGTCGTCCATGCCTGGGGAGAGTATAACACTGCAAAAATGAGTTGCCATTGTGACCCGAATTGGGCCAGGGTGCAAAAGGCCAAAGTCACTTATCGTGATGGGAAGGCCGTCATTGAGTTTATTACTCCCAATTATCAATCCGGTCATTTTAAGAAGAAAAGGCATCTATTGTCCGGAGAAGACGAAGGCTGGGTCGGTCGCCACCCAAAATCTCACGGGCATTATGACTTTTCTTTCACCGTAGACAAAAATGAACCTCATCTAATGAAAGGACATTTCGTGAGTGGGAAAGGCAGTCCTCTTTCTATTGAAATGAAAAAGATCGATTAACGAAAGAAATGAATCCTTCAAAAAAAATTTTGGAAAGGCACCCTATCCCTTATGAATACCGATTTATTATCTAAACGGATTGAATTGGCCGATCCGGAACAGGCCATGGATTATTTTTTCAATATGGGCTGGACCGATGGATTGCCGGTGGTTCCGCCGACCGAACAAAAGGTCCGAAGCTTTCTGGAGGCCGCTCATTTAGACCCGCAGGAGATCCTGGCGACCATCCCGGAGCGAAATCGGATTTTTTCAGCCGAGAAGGTAGCTGTTAATGCCGTCATGGCCGGATGTCTCCCGGAATACTTTCCGGTTGTTGTGGCCGCTGTCCGGGCTATGGGCCGTCCGGAATTCGGATTGCACGGGGCAACCGCTTCCACGGCCGGTGTGGGCCTTTTGATGGTGATCAACGGCCCGATTGTTAAACAATTGGGCCTCAATTCCGGACAGAATGTGCTGGGGCCGGGCAACCGGGCCAACGCCACCATCGGCCGGGCCTTGCGGTTGATCTTGGTTAATCTGGGGGGCAAAGAATTTGACCGGGGGACCATCGGCCATCCGGGAAAATACACCTATTGCCTGGCCGAGGCTGAAGACACCCTCTGGGAGCCTTTGCATGTCACCCGGGGACTGGGGAAGGAGGTGAGTGCCGTCACCCTGCTGGCCGCCGAAGGACCGAATCAGGTCCAAAACCACAGCGCCTCAAAGCCGGAGAATCTCTTGAATACCCTGGCCGACCGGATGAGGGCCTTAGGGAGTTTTCATATGGGCGGTGATTGTGAAGGGGCCGTGATCATTTGCAGGGAACACTACCAGACCTTGATTTCCGCGCATTGGAAAAAGGAGGAGGTCAAACACTATCTCTATAAGCAAGCCCGCCGGACTCTGGCCGACCTGAAGCGAGGCGGGCTCATTGAAGCCCCCATTGTCCCTGAGGATGAGCAGGCCTGGGTCTCGGCCGTATCTTCCCCGGACCATATCCTCTTGGTCGTGGCCGGAGGAGAGGCCGGCCGGTTTTCGGCCTTTATCCCCGGCTGGGCCGGACGGCACATGTCCAAGGCCGTAACCCTTCCGGTTGAACCCTCCTGCTCCGGGGATATCTGTGCCTTACCCGGGCTTCAATTGGAACCCTTTAAACTAACTTAGCGACAAAGGACATCATTATGAAATATTTCGTACTCGATCCGACTGAAGGGCCGGTCAAGACCCGCTTTGAACTGGCTGCTCGTCGGGAAAGCCTGGACGGCTTAGTCGCCGGTGTGATCGATAATGGCAAAAGGAATTCCGACGCCATGCTCGACAAAATTTTGGAATTCCTAAAAAAACAGTATGGACTGGCCTCCGTAGTTTATCTCAAAAAACAATCGGCCTCTCATGGGATTACCGAAGACCAGGCCAGGGATTTGGCTCAAAAAACCCAATTCGTGGTGGCCGGAATAGGCGACTGAGGGTCCTGCAGCTCGGGCAGTGTGCTCGACGGGATCATGATGGAGAAGCAGGGTATTCCAGCCGCAGTGGTCTGTACCGAACCCTTTATCAGTTCCGGTAAGGCCATGGCCCTGGCCCACGGATTTCCCGATTACCCTTTTGCCGTTGTTCCCCACCCTATTAACGTTACCCCGAAAGAGACCCTGGATCAGTGGGTGGAAAAAATATCAGACCGGATTGTGGGATTACTCATAAAGAAAAATTAAGCCGCCATGCCCCGCCTTTGGGGGCCTGGCACCACGAAGGATGAAACTATCTTTCGACGAACGCCGAACGCTTAACGACGAACGTTATTTTCGTATTAAATAAGTATCCATTGTCATGGCCGTCTTTTGAATGGACTCTGATTTTTTACGAAGCCGTCAGAATTGATTAATAAACCATTGTTTGCTAATATTATTCCCACCTGTTTGGGTTAGGAGGTTGATCGTTATGGAATTGCCCACCGAAAGAGAAATATCCAATCTTTGCCGTCGCTTCGGAACGATTGCCGTAAAAAATAAGTTTATTTCAAAGAATCAACTTAAAGAGGCCATGGTCGAGCAATTGGAAGAGGACTTAAGCGGAAAAGAACATCGCTTGCTGGGAGCCATCCTCTTTGCAAAAGGCTGGATGACCTGGGAACAGGTGGATTTAGTTCTTCACGAGCTTTTTTCTGAAGAATAATCGGGTGATCCTTTAACCTGACAGGAGGACTGACCATGTGGAAAGAGTTTAAAGAGTTTGCTATGCGGGGAAATGTATTGGACATGGCCGTCGGTATCATTATTGGTGCCGCTTTTGGGAAAATTGTCTCCTCTTTTGTAAATGATGTCTTGATGCCCCCTATCGGGGTACTTTTAGGTAAGGTGGATTTCTCCAACCTTTTCATTACCCTTTCAGGCCAATCCTTTGCTACCCTGGAGGAGGCCAAGAAGGCCGGGGCAGCAACGATCCGGTATGGCATTTTTTTCAATACCATCATTGATTTCATCCTGGTTGCTTTGGCTGTCTTTATCATGATCCGTCAAGTCAACCGCTTGAAACGCCAACCGGAACCGGCACCGGCGCTGCCGACCACCAAAGAGTGTCCCTATTGTTTTTCGGCCATCCCAATCAAGGCGACTCGCTGTCCCAACTGTACCTCCGAATTGAAATAAGGCAGGATTCAAATGAGGGAATGAGAAAATGAGTGGATGTGACGATGAGGTTTCCTCCTCACATCACCCCATCACCTCATTGACTCATCCCCTTGAAGCTTCAGTTAATTTTCATGCCTCTTGGCGCCCCTTGGGGAATGAGGGTTTAGCCGGAAGCCTTTTTAATTTTCTCCCGTTCCTCATCCCGAAGGACCCGGCGCAGGATCTTGCCGACCGGTGTCATGGGCAGGGCATCTCTAAACTCAACCAGATGAGGCCGTTTATAAGCAGCCATGCGTTCATGGCAAAACTGGATGATCTCTTCTTCGGTGGCCGTTTCTCCCGGTTTGAGTTGGATAAAGGCCTTGACGATCTCACCGCTTTTAGGAGAAGGGATCCCGACGACGGCGGCATTGGCTACTTTCGGGTGGGTGTATAAAATCTCTTCCACTTCCCGGGGAAAGGCCTTGAGACCTCCGACAATAATCATATCTTTTTTCCGGTCGGTGATAATAGTAAATCCCTCTTCATCCAAATGGCCGATATCCCCGGTCAGAAAATAACGCCTTCCGTCATAGGTATGGAATACCGCTTCATTATCTTCCGGCCGATTCCAATATCCCTTCATGACCTGGGGTCCGCTCACCGCGATCTCGCCGTCTTCCCCCAGGGGCATTTCCTGGATGCCGGTCTCCACATCGACTATTTTTACATACGTTTCCGGGAGAGGGAGTCCGACACTCCCGAACTTTCGATTGTGACGGTTGGTTGGGTTGGTATGGGTTACCGGCGACGTCTCGCTTAGGCCATAGCCTTCCAGGACAATCCCTCCGGTCAATTCCTCAAATCTTTTGGCCACCTCTATGGGTAAAGGAGCGGCTCCCGAGGCACAATAAATGATCGATCTAAGATTAAACTGATTGACCAAAGGATGGTTGATAATAGCGCTGTAAAGGGTCGGAACCCCATGAATAATAGTGACTTTGTGTTTTTGGATCAGACCCAGGACTTCGGTAAAGGGGGGATTGCCTGCCCGGGGATCCGGGACACAAACGACCCGGAACCCACTGGCACAACAACTAAGCAGCGTTAACGTTAAGCCATAGGAATGATACCAGGGTAACACTCCGAGAAAAACCTGATCTCCCATGGCGGAAATCTTTTTGGCCGGAGTTCCATCCTCCGGATCTATGAGGGCCCACTCGTCCAGCATAGCCAGGTTGGAGCCGATATTATTGTGGGTCAAAGAAGCCCCTTTGGGTACGCCCGTTGTCCCGCCGGTATAAAGGATCAAGGCCAGGTCCTCGACAGGATCGACCTGAAGAGTGGGCGGGGAAGACGGGGTTTTCAGGACCTCCCGGAACAGGATATGACTGGGATCCAGGGCCGGGGCCTTGGGGATTTTTCCCAAAAGACCTCCGAGAAAGCCCTTGAGTGCCGGTAGAAAATCTTTAATTCCACAGACCACTACCGTCTTAACGTCCGTCCCTTTGATGGCTTCCAGGGCCGTTGGATAAATTACCGGATGATCCAGGACAAAGAGGGCCACGGCACCTGAATCCTTCAGTTGGAAGTTTAGTTCATTGGCCTTGTACATAGGATTGCAGGTCACACAAACCGCCCCGGCCTTCAAGACCCCGAAAAAGGTGACTGGGAAATGGGGCAGGTTGGGCAGAAAGAGGGCTACTCTATCCCCGGGTTTTATCCCTTTTTGGACCAGGAAGGTGGCTACCCGGTTAGCCATATCCCAGATTTCGTGGTAGGTCTGTTGGTGATCGGCAAAGATAGTGTAGGGATGATCCGGGGTTTCCTTGACCCGGTCGTCCAGGAGTTGATAGAGGGGTTGGGGGGCCTGACTTAATGTAAAAGGGACTTCCTGGGGCCATTTATGCTTGTGCCAAAGTTGTTGTTCCATGGGAACCCTCCTGTAAGGTATAGTAAAATTGAGATCGCTGGGATAAACGCTCCAACCGTTTAATTTAAAAACGATCATAGAAGAAAAAAAAGCCCAGGGCAACAGGATAATTAGGGGAACCAATTTTCTCTGTAATCTCAGTGGTTCCAGGATGCAGAGGGGTTTTTACGAACCCATCAGAAATTATTTTATGGAAATTGTTGGCAGGTTAATGGTTAGGGGTTGTTCCTGGAGCCTGTTTTTACTATACTGGGCCCGATGGACAACTCAATGAAAGGCATCTCTTTTTTCTTTCCTTCCTTAAAACAGGTTGAGGCCCTGCCTTTCCCTTCCCCCAATACCTGTGGGACCCAGGCCGTATCAATAACCGGCAGCCACTGTCAACTGAATTGTAAACATTGCGGAGGGGTCATCCTCAAAAATATGGTGCCCGCCCGGACCCCTCAGGCCTTGAAGGAAGCGGCGCGCCGGCTGGACGGAAAAGGTGGTCGGGCCATCCTGATCAGCGGCGGAGCCGATCAGAAGGGGCAAGTCCCTTTATTGGATTTCATCGGGACCATTAAAGAGATCCGCTCTGAATTGGGGTTAAAGGTCCTGGTCCATACCGGCCTGGTTTCTCCTCGACTGGCCGATGGTCTGGCCGAGGCCCGGATTGACCTGGCCATGCTCGATATTATCGGGGACAATCAGACCATCCGGGAAGTGGTTCATCTTCAGGCCTCGGTTGAGGACTATGAACACTCCCTCAAGCTCCTGATCGACCGGGCTGTCCCGACGGCCCCTCATGTGGTCATGGGGCTCCATTTCGGACAAATCAGGGGAGAAGCATTAGCCCTGAAGATGATGGCCGGTTATCCTATCAAGACCCTGGTATTAGTGGGATTTCGGCCTATCCCTAAAACGGCCATGGCCCTGATGGCCCCTCCATCCCCGGAGGCCATGGGAGATCTGTTTGTCCTGGCCCGGGCCTTGTTTCCCCGGACACCGGTGGTCCTGGGCTGCGAACGCCCTTTGGGACTTCACCGTCAAAAGACCGATCTCCTGGCCCTGGAGGCCGGTCTGGACGGCATCACCTATCCCAGCGATAAAACCATTCATTGGGCGGAAGAGCAAGGGATACCCATTCAATACCAGACGGATTGTTGTGCTTTAATAAACCTATGATACGAATCATCGATACCGGCCTCCTCAGCGGGGCGGAGAACATGGCCTGGGATGAGGCCTTGCTTACGGCCCGGGTTCAAGGGATTATTCCCGATACCCTTCGTTACCTGAGGTTTTCTCCTGCCGTGGCCCTGGTCGGTTATCACCAGGCCGTGGCCGAAGAAATTCGTCTGGACTACTGCCAACAGGAGGGGATAGAAATCAATCGCCGGATCACCGGGGGCGGGGCCATTTTTTTTGATGAAGGCCAATTGGGCTGGGAGTTGATCGCTTCCCGAAAATCCATTTCCTTAGGCCTGACCATGGAGGAAATTACCGAGGCACTCTGTCGGGCAGCGGTTCGGGGACTACGGACCTTGGGGCTTGAGGCCCGGTTTCGGCCCCGGAATGATATTGAAATCCAGGGCCGAAAGATTTCCGGGACCGGGGCGGCCTTTGAAGGGGATGCCTTTCTCTTTCAAGGCACCCTGCTGATTGATTTTCATCTCGAACACCTCATCAAGGCCTTGCGCATCCCCACCGAAAAACTAAATCACAAAGAACTGACCTCGGCCCGGGAGCGGGTCACCAGCCTTAAAGAACAATTAGGGAAAAGACCTCCTCTGGAAAAAGTAAAAAAGGCCCTGGAAAAAGGTTTTAGCGCTGAACTGGGGTTTCGATTCCAATCCGGGGCGATTACCGGGCCGGAAGAAGCCTTGTTCCGGGAAAAATGTCCCAGGATGCAATCAACGGAGTGGATTCAGGGGTCCAGGATTCCTTTCCGGCCTCAAGAGGTCCTGCGCTCCATTCATAAAGAAGACGGAGGATTGATCCGAACCGCCGTCAAAGTCGATGTAAAGAAGAAAAAGATTAACGATATCCTGATTACCGGAGATTTTTTTATTCATCCCCGCAGGGCGGTCTACGACTTGGAAGCGGCCTTGAGAAATACCTCCATCAAAGACCTACCCTATCGCCTGGGGAATTTTTTTAATAAAGCCCCCGTGGAACTCCTGGGTTTGAGTCCCCAGGATTTTTTGCAGGGGATCCGCCTGGCCCTGGATAAGATGGCCTACCCCAATCTGGGTTTTTCCTTTGAAGAGGCCGACTATATGACCGTCTTTAACGGGACCCTGCCGGAGATCCTTAACCGGTGCGATCTGCTTCTGCTGCCCTATTGTTCCAAGCTGCCCGAGTGTGACTATCGCACCCAGGACGGCTGTATCCAATGCGGCCAATGCACCATCGGAGAGGCCTTTGCCCTGGCTGAATCCCGGGGCCTCAAGGTCCTGACCATACAGAATTACGAACACCTGGTGGAGACCTTGGAGGAAGAAAAACGAAACGGCGTCAGGGCCTATATCGGCTGCTGCTGTGATGCCTTTCAGCTCAAGCGGCAGGAGGCCTTTAAGCACAGCGGGTTACCGGCCCTGTTGATTGATATTGAAAACACCACCTGTTATGAGTTGAATAAAGAAAAAGAGGCCTATCTGGGGGTCTTTGAGAACCAGACCCACCTGCGAATCGACTTGTTGGAAAAGGTCTTGAAATTGGTCAGACCAGTTTAAAATTAGGGAATGTCCCAAAGTTACGTGCTAAGAGGCATCTGGGAGTATTGATTTTGATGATTGTCCAAAGGGAAGTCCATCGCCCGAACCCGGCCCTGATTTCTAAGTTAGTCTGAAGCCAGGAATTCATCCCAGAGAGAAAAAGCTTTGGTGTTGGCCTGCTTGAAAATTAAACATGGGACTCCCGACTCGTTTTTGGACCCTGACGTTTAGGTGGACAATCATCAAAATCAATACCCCCAGATGCCTCTGGACACACTCAATAGTTTTTCCCAGGGCACCAAGATCACGTAACTTTGGGACAACCTCAAAAATTTATTAAGAGAGATTTCGTTATGTTTTTCAAAGCCATTTTCTTAACCGTCTTCGCCTATTTAATCGGCTCTATTTCTACCGGCATTGTCCTGTCAAAAATCTTCGGCAAGGTTAACCTGCAAGAAGAGGGCAGCAAAAACATTGGGGCCACTAATGTCTCCCGGTTAATGGGAAAAAAATGGGGCGTCATTACATTGATCGGAGATATGCTTAAGGCAATGATACCCATCTGGATTGGCCAGTGGGTTTTTGGAGGAGAACCACCGGGGGCGGTGTCTTTCTATCTTTGCCTCATTGCCTTAGCCGCCTTTTTAGGCCACCTTTTTCCAATCTACCTGGGTTTTAAAGGGGGAAAAGGAGTGGCAACCGCCTTGGGGATATTCATTCTTTTGGGTCCCAAGACCCTTTTGGTAGCCCTGCCGCTGTTTGTCTTGGTTGTTTATTTTGGGAAATATATCTCTTTAGGGTCTATAATTACTGCCGGGTCATTCCCCATCTTATTGATTTTATTTAATTATCATATATATACAGTTTTTCTCTCCATAATTATGGCTGCGGCCATCATCTTCAAGCACAAGGATAATATCCTCCGTTTGATCAAAGGAGAAGAAAAACCTTGGCACGGAAAAGCAAGCCAACCAAATTAATCCAGCCCTAAACAATAACGGCTTCGTAATAAGTAGTTGAGAAGACCGCTCGATCCAGGACAGAGGGAATCCCCGATCCACCCTACAGGTATTCCCAGTGTTTCTTTTCTTTTTTGGCCTTTTTAGAAAGACGAAAAGCCGTCCCCTTTTTTCTCTTTGGCCGGCTGGTTGATTCTTCTTCCTTTAAGTCCCCCTTTTCTACCCCCAAAATTCTCTCCTGAACCTTTTGGGCGAAATCTTCGGAGCGAATCCA
>JAZDOU010000484.1:0-11069 GCA_043798385.1 Pseudomonadota bacterium | reverse complement strand
GCTCTGAAAATGGAGAAATGTGTCTCGTGCCACGGCAGCACCGAAAAACTGGCAGAAAAAACGGACAAGGTGAAGCCGGAGAACCCCCACACATCCCCTCATTACGGGACATCGCTCGACTGCAATCTGTGTCATCATCAGCACGCCAAATCGGAAAACTTTTGTGCCCAATGTCACAACTTCGATTTCAAGGCACCCTGAAAGTCGTGAAATTGGTTCAAATTTTATTTATTGCCATCTCTATTGCAGCTAAATAGTTCTCATCCGGAAAAGGTCTTTCCGGATGAGAACATACAGCTGCCAGCAATCATCTATGGCCAGAAACCCTTTAAAAAAGGGTTTCTGGCGAGAGTTTCATGCCGGTCTCCGAATAGGGACCTTAGCGTAGGTCGATAAAATCGACCGGCCGAAATCGAGGTGTTTCCATCCGGAAATTCGAATTTCCGGATGGAAACTATATAGCTATTTTGTCAATTTGAAAGATTTGACCCTACCGTCTTCTTCGCATTGAGCAGGCGCGTTGTCGTTTTGACCCTCGGATGACAAGGGTCGCTCGTTCTCCTACAACAGGAAATAGGTGGCCAGAAGCCCGGTAACGCTCATGGTGACGGTGTAGGGCAAAGCCAGCACCACCATCCGGCCGTAACTGAGCCGAATCACCGGTGCCAAGGCCGAGGTGAGCAGGAAGAGGAAGGCCGCCTGGCCGTTGGGCGTGGCGACACTGGGGATATTGGTGCCGGTGTTGATGGCCACCGCCAGCTTGTCGAACTGATCCATGATCGCCTGGGCCTGCACGCCGGCCTGTTGCGGCAAGGTGGCATAGACCTCTGCGCGGGGAATGGTGGTCGAAGTCAGTTTTTCCATGAGCTGAGCGCCGGTCATGCCGATATCGGGAATGCGCCCCAGGGTCTCGGTTATCGACAGCTTCGTTTCCGAGATATACACGGAGGCGACGAAAACGTTGTCGGAGATCATCGACAAAAAGCCGTTGGCGATATAGTAGGCGGCCAACTGCACGCTGCCCTGCAGGCTGAGGACGTACTGAATGACCGGGGTGAACAGGTGCTGCTCGTGGATAACGGCGACGATGGCGAAAAACACCACCAGCAGGGCGGTAAAGGGCAGGGCCTCCTGAAAGGCGTGGCCGAGCTGATGCTCCTCGACCACCCCGTTGAAGGCAGTGAGCAGGACGATGACCGACAGGCCGATAATGCCCACCGCCGCCAGATGAAAGGCCAGGGCGACCATCAGCCATACCCCGATCACCCCTTGCACCACCAGTTTGGCCTTGCCGGCCTTGCCCCGCTTGGCTTCCATCCTCATCGCGGTTTCCAAGAGATGGGAGCGGATATTGCCGGGCATCAGAACGCCGTAACCGAAGAGACGCAGCTTTTCCACCGCCACGCAGGTGAGCAGGCCGACCACCAGGACCGGCAGCGATACCGGTGCCACCTTGAGGAAGAAGGGGATGAAGTGCCAGCCCATGACGCTGCCAATGAGCAGGTTCTGCGGTTCACCGACCAGGGTGCAAACCCCGCCCAGGGCGGTGCCGACCGCCCCGTGCATCATCAGATTGCGGAGAAAAGCCCGAAACTCTTTCAATTCCTTGCGATGTATCTCCTTGACCTTCTCGTCGTCGATCAGGTCGTGCTTGGCACTGGCCTCGATCCCCGAGAGGTAGCGGTGATAAACGTCATAGAAGCCATAGGCGACGGCGATGATCACCGCGGTCACCGTCAAGGCATCGAGAAAGGCCGACAAGAAGGCGCCGAGAAAGCAGAAGAGCAGCGAGATCCAGACCTTCGAATGCACCCGGACGAGAATACGGGTAAAGGTGAATTGCAGGAAGTCCTTCATGAAATAGATGCCCGCCACCATAAAGATGAGCAGCAGGATCACCTCGAAATTGACCAACGCCTCATGGTACACCGTCTTCGGCTTGGCCAGGCCGATGGCCACCGCCTCGATGGCCAGCAGGCCGCCGGCGGGCAGCGGGTAGCATTTGAGGGCCATGGCCAGGGTAAAGATAAACTCGCTAATAAGCAGCCATCCGGTGACAAAGGGGCCGGCGGCCAGCAGCACCAGCGGGTTGAGCAAGAGGAAGGCGACAATGGTCAGCTTGTACCAGTTCGGCGCGTTGCCGAGAAAGTTGCGGAGAAACGGGTTGGTTTGGCTGTTGGGCATAAGGATTCCTTTTTCGATGAAGTTAGTGATGCCCCGGTCGCCGACCAAAGCATCTGCTTTCGTTAGCGGCCCGACTAACAAGAACCCTCCGGAAATCGCTAAGCGCCTTCCAGACCCAAACAGCTCCACAAAATCAATAAGTACGGCAAGAATGGAAAAAGCCCGACCAAAAGTCAAGATCTTTTTAATCCAGAGAACAGCCCTGCCACGCACCCTTCCCCGCCCCGAAGTCACGACAAGGCAAACCTCTTGGGTTTTTTTTCAATTTGTTTCCGACCTTGTCAAGGGCAATCCCCTGTTAGAGAAGAGGTTGATGTTCGGCATGGATTAGTTTATTATTATGCCGGACCCGAAGCTGAAGGTGCTGACCCTCCTTAGCGCCAAGGCCTGGAGCTTTCTCGGGGTTTAAAAAGAAAAAAGAGGAGTACTAATCTATCTTGAGGGAGGCGATGTTCTCCTGAACGGGCGGGAGATCTATGTCGGGATTTCCGGGAAGGAGAGCAGTCCAGCCGGAGTCCGATGGCTCCAGGATTTCCTCGGCTCCGGCTATAAGGTGGTTGAAATCCGTCTTAGTCTGAATTCGAGCACCTGGACTGTGTGCTGGCTTTGGTCCGTCCAGGTCTCGGGCTCCGATGCCGGGAAGGGATTACTGGCGATTTGCCCGAATCGATCCGGAATTGGGATTATATCTAGGTGACCAAAGACGGTCATCATTGATCAACAGCATCACCGTATCGGAAATGAGTTAAAGAAAAAGGGTGTGCAGGTGATCAAGATACCTGTTTTTTTATGAAAACATCCGGAAAAATTCGGTCGATAGGATAAAGGCCTCTATTGTTAAGGGGCTTCCAGGGTGGGGGCCGAAATGAAGCGGATTAAACCGCATGGATCTTTTTTTCTTCAGGGAGAGGAGGTTTAATGATCAACAGGTATAGACTCAAACAAAATGGTTGGGTCGGGTTGTCGGTTATGTATCTCTTGTTCGTCGGTTTTTTTCTATCGGCGGTAGAAGCCCAGGAGTTGTCCAGGGGCCAGTTGGTTTATGTGCCCATTTATTCCCATATCTATTATAAGGGATCATGATCGGAACTGCTATGGGGCAGGGTATTTCCTTCACTTCCCGGGGACAGGCAATCAGGGAAAAGTGACCACCCTCGGAAATCAAATCGTATAAACCTTTTTGTTCGATGGCAGCATCCCCTGATCGTTGTGGGAACAGCGCCATGAAAGGCTGGCATGAAAATCATCACCCTGACTATGAATCCGGCTGTGGACAAGAGTTCTTCTGTGGACCATGTTGTTGCTGAATGGAAGTTACGCTGTGATCCCCCTGTGTATGACCCGGGTGGAGGCGGGATCAACGTTTCCCTGGCCATCCGGAAACTGGGCGGTGATTCTCTGACCTTGTATGCTGCCGGTGGCTTATCCGGAGGGATGCTCCGAGACCTATTGGACAAGGAAGGTTTGAACCATCAGCAGATTACCATCAGCGGCATAACCCGGGAGAGTCTCAGCGTCCTGGAAAAGTCAACCGGTCTGCAGTATCGCTTCAATATGCCGGGACCGATGATCCTGGAGAGGGAGTGGCGGGATTGCCTGTCAAAAGTCTCCTTGCTTATTCCCGAGTGTGAATACCTGGTGGCCAGCGGTGGACTTCCTCCGGGGGTACCGCCCGATTTTTACGCCCGCCTGGCCAAGGCGACCCGTAAGGAAGGCGTGCGGATGATTTTGGATACATCGGGGATCGCCTTACGGTTGGCCCTGGAGGAGGGGGTTTTCTTGATCAAACCCAATTTGAGGGAGTTTGCCGAACTTACGGGTCTGGAAAGGACGGATGAAGTCGAGGAAGAGCAGCGTGCCAAAGAGTTGGTGACCGGAGGCAAAAGCCAAATGGTGGTGATCTCACTTGGGTCCGCGGGGGTTTTGGCGGCTTCTGCTGAAGGGACCGAAAGGGTACCGGCGCCGGTGGTGCCCATCAAAAGCAAGGTCGGCGCGGGGGACAGCACCGTAGCCGGCATGGTCCTGGCCCTGTCCCGGGGATGGTCCTGGCCCGAGGCCCTGCGCTTCGGGGTGGCCGCCGGTGCAGCGGCGGTCATGACCCCGGGAACGGGGCTGTGCCGCCGGGAGGATACGGAAAGATTGTATAAACAGATACGGGGAAGAAAATCATAAACGATTATGGTTTGGCCCAATTGACCTCGGAGAGATGTCTATGAAATGGTATCAGTTAGATAATGAAGCGATCTTTGAAAAACTGGAGACCTCGGTTAAGGGCCTGACGGAGGCGGAAGCGGCGGTCCGGTTGCAAAAATTCGGCCCCAACAAACTGGCCGAGGAAGAAAAGATCAGCCGGCTGAAACTCCTGCTGCACCAGTTCACCAGCCCCTTGATTTATATCCTGATGCTGGCGGCGGTGGTGACCTTTTTTCTCCAGGAGTATAAGGATACCGGCGTCATTGTAGCCGTGATCATCCTGAACGCCGTCATCGGGTATTCCCAGGAATTGAAGGCCGAAAAAAATGTCCGGGCCTTGAAAAAACTGATCGTACCCAGGGCCCGGGTGATCCGGGAAGGCCGTGAACTGGAGATCGACAGTGAAAACCTGGTGCCGGGGGATGTGGTGGTTTTGGCCTCAGGGTCCAAGGTCCCGGCTGATCTGCGGCTGTTCAAGACCATGGAACTCCGGATTGAAGAGGCCATGCTCACCGGGGAATCCCTGCCGGCTGAAAAAGACACCCGAATAATTCAGGAAGACCATTTGACCTCCGGAGACCAGCTCAATATGGCCTTTATGGGGACCGTGGTGGTTAACGGCCGGGCCAAAGGGGTGGTGGTGGAAACCGGCCACCGAACGGTCCTGGGGCAGATCGCCACCGAGGTCCAGGAGGCCTTGACCTTAAAGGCCCCGCTACAGGAAAAATTCGACCGCTTTGCCCGGACCATTGGTCTGCTGGTCCTGGTCGCCTCTGGAATATTATTTTCGGCCGGGATTCTGATGGGGGAAGAGGTCAAGGATATGTTCATGACCGTTGTAGCCGCAGCGGTGGCGGCCATCCCGGAAGGACTGCCGGTGGTGGTCACCATCACCCTGGCCATCGGCGTTACCCGCATGGCCCGCAGGAACGCCATCGTGAGGCGGCTCCCGGCAGTGGAAACCCTGGGGAGTACGACGGTCATTGGTTCGGATAAAACCGGAACCCTGACCAAAAACGAGATGACGGTCAAAGGGGTCTACGCCGGGAATCATGTTTATGAAATAACCGGTGAAGGGTATGAGCCGAAGGGTCAAATCCTTTCCGAATGGCTGGCCGTCGACTCCGAACTGCCCTCTGAGCTGAACAGGGTCTTCAGAATCGGCCTGTTGTGCAACGAATCCGATGTTTATGAAGAAGAGGGGGTCTATAAAGTGGATGGGGATCCCACGGAAGCCGCCCTGATTGTTTCAGCTCTGAAAGCCGGACTTAATGCTGAGGAGGAGCGAACCAATTATCCCCAGATCGATATCATCCCTTTTGAGTCGGATCGCGGCTATATGGCCACGTTGCACCGACAGGGCGAAAAAAAATGGGTTTTTATCAAAGGGGCCCCGGAGAAACTTTTTGATATCTGTACCACGTGTGATGGCGGACCCTGGCAGAAAGTAGGTCACATCGCCGAAAATTTTGCCCGGGACGGATTGCGGGTCCTGGCCATGGCCTATAAAGAGGTTCCGCCTGAGACCGAAGAGCTGACCCATGAACTCTTAGAAACAGGCCTGGTCTTTGCCGGACTGCAGGGCATGATGGATCCTCCCCGCTCCGAGGTGATAGGCGCTATTCAAGGCTGCCGAAAGGCCGGAATCCGGGTTATCATGATCACCGGGGACCATGCCATCACGGCCCGGACCATCGCCAAAAAACTGGGTATCGGGGGCAAGGAACCGAAGGTCATCACCGGCCGGGAACTGGAGGTCATGGATGATGAGGAGTTGTTTCAAAAGGTACAGGAGACCGATGTCTATGCCCGGGTTTCCCCTAATCATAAACTGCGTATTACCCAACAACTGATCAAACATGGCAATATTGTAGCCATTACCGGAGACGGTGTGAACGATGCCCCGGCCTTGAAGGCGGCCCATATCGGGGTGGCTATGGGCAAGTCCGGTACCGACGTGGCCAGGGAGGCCTCGGATATGGTCCTGGCCGACGACAACTTCACCAGCATATTCAGTGCCGTGGAAGAAGGGAGGATTGTTTTTGACAACCTGCGCAAGGTCACCTTTTTTCTCATCCCCACCGGCATTGCGGCCATTTTGTCTATCCTGGGATCGGTCTTGTTAGGTCTGCCCTTGCCTTATCTGCCGGCCCAGTTGTTGTGGATCAATCTGGTTTCCAACGGACTTCAGGATGTGGCCCTGGCCTTTGAACCGGGAGAGAAAGACGTCCTTTCCCGCCCGCCCCGTGACCCCAAAGAAGGGATTATGTCCCGGGTTTTAATTGAACGGACAGTATTGGTCAGTCTATTAATTTCCATCGGTGTTTTGTATGAGTTCTGGCTGGCCCTGGATCAGGGGCTTTCTCTGGAAAAGGCCCGGACCATCGCTATGACGACCATGGTCTTTTTTCAGTTCTTTCAAGCCTGGAACAGCCGCTCCGAATATCAATCGATTTTCCGTATCAGTATCGTCAGTAACCCCTTCCTTTTTTACGGGATGATTGCTGCGGTTTTGTCTCAACTGGCCGTGGTTTATGTCCCTTCTCTGCAATGGATTTTCCGGACCGAGCCGATTACCGGTCGGGAGTGGCTGGTTGTTCTGCTCATTTCCATGACCGTGGTCGTGGTGGTTGAACTGGACAAGTGGTGGCGGAGAAGAGGTGCCTTCAAATGAGGGAATGAATCATGCCTATACATAAAAGACTTATAATTTTTTCCATTGTGGTGTTTGGTTTTCTGATCACCTTTTTACATTTCGGGCTATTTCAAAACGACCAAACCCATATCATCCTTGAAGAGCTTTACTATATTCCAATATTAGCGGGGGCCTTTTATTTTGGTCTTAAAGGGGCATTAATAACTTTTCTATTCGTTTCAATCCTTTACCTGCCCTTTCTGTTTAATCCTTGGACCGTCTTTTTTTTAGATATAGCGAACCGGACACTGCACCTTTTGTTCACCGGGGGGTTCGCCTTAATGGCCGGTTATTTGATTGACCGGGACAGAAAAATTCAAAAGAAGTTGGAGAAGGACCGCTACTTGACCGGGCTGGGTCAGACGGCAGCTACAATTGTTCATGATTTAAAAAATCCCTTGATTACCATCCTGGGTTTTGCCAGAAGATTGCAGGCCGGAAAGGGAGATCCGGGACAAGGGCTTCAAACGATCATTGATTCGGCTTCCAAGATGGAAGAGATCGTAAAGGATGTCCTGAATTTTGCCAAACCTGTCCGGCTCAATACCAATGAAGAAGATGTAAGAACAATTGCCGAGCAGGCCTTAGCCTGGTGCCGAAACAAGGCTGATGCGGCAAAGGTGACTTTGATCAGTGATCTTCCTGCAGACCCGATTCTTGTTTCTGTGGATTCGTTAAATCTGCAACGGGCCCTGACCAATCTGATATCCAATGCCGTTGAGGCCTCTCCTCCCGGACGGGAAGTTCGTTTAATTCTCAAAAAGGATCAGGAAAACCTGTTGATTTCGGTGCAGGATCAAGGAATCGGAATGGATAAAGAAACCCTGGAGAATGTTTTTATTCCTTTTTTTTCAAAGAAAGCCCAGGGGACCGGTCTGGGGATGGCTATCGCTAAAAAGGTGATCGAGGCCCATCGGGGAAACATCTCTATCCAAAGCGCGCTTAACCAGGGGACGGAAGTAACAATCCAAATGCCTTTATAACTATTATGAATATCCCCATTCTGACCGATCTGGTGATCATTTTCAGCCTGTCTTTGGCGGTCCTGCTGGTCTGCCACCGGCTCCGCATTCCGGTGACAATCGGCTTCATCCTGACCGGGATCCTGGCCGGTCCCGATGTCCTCGGTCTGGTCAAGGCCATCCATGAAGTGGAAATACTGGCCGAGATCGGGGTCATCCTCTTATTGTTCGTCATCGGGGTGGAATTTTCTCTGGCCGACCTTTTAAATATCCGGCGCTCGGTTCTGGTGGGGGGGCCTCTCCAGGTGGGCGGCACCTGTCTGGCGGGATGGGCCTTGTCGATCTATTTTGGTCAATCCTGGGGCGAGGCGGTTTTTATCGGATTCCTCATTTCCTTGAGCAGTACGGCCATCGTCCTTAAGCTCCTTCAGGAACGGGCCGATGTGGACAGCCCCCATGGCCGTACCAGCTTGGGCATCCTTATATTCCAGGATATTATTATTGTTCCCATGATGCTCTTAGTTCCCTTTTTGTCCGGGGAATCTGGAAACATAGGGAGTTCTTTGCTGATCCTCCTGGCAAAAGGCCTCGGGATTATCCTGATGGTCATCGTCGGCACCAAATGGGTGGTACCCTATGCCCTGTTTCAGATCGCCCAGACCAAGAACCGGGAGATTTTCCTTTTATCCATTGTCCTTATCTGTATGGCTGTAGCCTGGCTTACTGCCAGCACAGGACTGTCTCTGGCCTTGGGGGCCTTTTTGGCCGGACTGATTATCTCCGAAACTGAATACAGCCATCAGGCCTTAGGCAATATTCTCCCATTTCGGGATATCTTTTCCAGCTTTTTTTTCATTTCCATCGGTATGCTCCTGAATGTGGGATTTCTGTTGAACCATCCCTGGACGATATTGCTCCTTACCATCGCGGTCTTGGTTTTAAAGGCCCTACTGGCCGGGTCAGCCGCTCTGACCCTGCGTTTCCCCTTGCGCACTGCCGTATTAAGCGGCCTGGCCCTTTCCCAGGTGGGGGAGTTTTCCTTTATCCTGTCCAAGGTAGGGGTCAGTCAGGGGCTGTTTTCCGAAAACAATTACCAGCTTTTTCTGAATGTGACCATACTAACCATGATGGCTACTCCTCTGATCATGGCCCTGGCCCCGCGGGTGGCGGATTTTGCTCTGCGAGGTCCGTTTCCGCAAATTCTCAAAAACGGCTCTTTCTTTAAGGCCCCGACGGAGACCTTTCTCCCGAAGGACCATCTGATCATCATCGGTTACGGGGTCAGTGGAAAAAATCTGGCCCGGGCCTCCCGCAAAGGGGGAATTCCGTACCTCATCATTGAGATGAATCCGGAAACCGTATTAAAGGAGAAAAAACAGGGGGAACCCATTGTCTTCGGAGATGCCACCCAGGAGGCGGTGCTTCTTTCGGCCAATATTCGAGAGGCACGCATTATCACTATAGTGATCAATGATCCGGCAGCCACCCGGCGGATCATTGAAATAGCCCGTCGACTCAGCCCCCAGGTTTATATTATTGTCCGAACCCGTTATGTCCAGGAGGTCCAGCCCCTCCATGACTTGGGGGCCGATGAGGTGATTCCCGAAGAGTTTGAGACGGCCGTGGAGATTTTTACCCGGTTATTGAAAAAATATCTGGTTCCCCAGGAAGATATCAACCGTTTGACCGCTGAAGTCCGGTCCGAAGGCTATCAGATGTTTCGGGCCACCACCCTGTCGGGTATATCCCTGGAAGAAATGAAACTTCATGTGCCGGATATGGACATCCATACCTTTCGCGTCGGGCTGTATGCGCCGGTAACCTATAAGACCATAGCCGAATTGAACCTGCGTCGGCAATACGGGGTGAACGTCTTAGCCATTCGCAGAGGAGAGCAAATGTTGGTTAAT
The DNA here is from genome assembly GCA_043798385.1 of Pseudomonadota bacterium. Taxonomy (GTDB): domain Bacteria; phylum Desulfobacterota; class RBG-13-43-22; order RBG-13-43-22; family RBG-13-43-22; genus RBG-13-43-22. The sequence continues at coordinate 1,125 of JAZDOU010000484.1, read as the reverse complement.
CCGGGAGGGGAGACCAGGGGACGTCCGGAGGATTTATGGTTCCTGCTCGGGTCTCCGGATCAATTAGCCCAGGTTACACCGCTGTTTCACTAACCCCCATTATACACGGTTTTGCGAATAGTAAATAGGGGGATTTTAGAAGATGAGGCGGCTCGGAGAGTATCTCCATAAATTTTAAGGGAATCTGACGGGAGCCGGCGGAAGGGTGCACTGCTTCATCAAAGGCACTGAAGTGGATTTTTTAAGTTAATATGAGATCTACAGGGCGTTTAGTCGGAGGCCTGACCGCTGTGCGGTTTGATTTCTGTTACTTTTCCTCCAGAAAAAACTTTGATCGCGTGTTCTTCCATGTCGACCGTTCCCTTGAACCTACAACCGTCTTCCAGGATGACACGCGGGGCCTTGATCGTACCCTCAACTTTTCCGTTTTTTCGGACGATGACCTGTTCGCTGCCACATATTTCCCCTTCCGTCCGGCCTGAGATATCGATCACACCGGCATAAATAGTGGCTTTGAGATTGCCTTCTTCGCTGATCGCCAGATGATAATCGCCCAAGCTGATGGTCCCTTCCACTTTTCCTTGAATGAGGAGATTTTCCTCGCCTGAGATGTCACCCGAGATTCGAACTGTGGGGCCGATGATAGCTGGTTGGACTTTTACTTCTTCCGGCTGCGGTTCTTTCACGAACATTTTCTGAAATATCTGCTTAAACATTGGTCGCCTCCTTGCATTTCCACGTTTACTTGGATATTTTTTAATGTTCAGAATAAATGCTGGTGCACAATAGTTGCTGTGAATGACGAATAACGCTAAGAAAATATTAAACTTATGTCAAGTAAAAAATAAACCGGTCGAAAAAAATAGGGCGGAGGGCCTCTTCTGACGGAAACGGGGGGGGCTCAGAAATACCATTTTATGGTTGAAAAGAGGAAAAAGGGGGGATATCTTGTAGCGCCTTGTTAGTTATTTTTAAAAAAAAAGTTGATATTTTTAAAAAAACTGATATTTCATGTAATATTTCACTTTTTTCCCAACCCGGACCAGCCGGAACCAAAATTGGATATACGAAATGTGTTAAAACCCTTGGTTGGTCCGGGTCAACGGCTTGTTCTTTAATAAATTG
>JAZDOU010000449.1:0-3810 GCA_043798385.1 Pseudomonadota bacterium | reverse complement strand
AGGGCCATTCAGGAGGCCTTTAGCCGCTTCCTGGCTATCATTCCCCAAGATGGATTGTTGGCGGCCTGGGGAGCAGACTCCCGGATTCAGGACATCCTGCCCAAGGCCCCCTGCCCGGTGGAGACCTATGGCCTGGAGTCCTGTTGGGACTGGCACCTGGAGGAATTGACACCCAGTGAACAGGGCAGCCGATTCAAGGTCTTCCGCCGCAGCCACTACGTCTATACCTTTGATTCACCCCTGGCCGGGAGACACAACGCCTTAAATTTTCTTTCCCTGCTTCCCCTGTTGATCCACTTGGGATTAAGACCGGAGGCCGTTGCCCAGGGATTGGCCGGGTTTCAGGGGGTGCATCGCAGGCAGGAAATTCGAGGGGTCCGGTCCGGGGTGACGGTGATCGACGACTTTGCCCACCATCCGACCGCGGTGCGGGAAACCATCCAGGCCATCAGGGCTCACTATCCGGGGAAGCGCCTGATCGCCATTTTTGAACCCCGCACCAATACCAGCCGCCGCAAGGTCTTTCAAGAGGAATATCTTTCCTCCTTCGAAGGGGCGGACTTGATCTTGATTCGCCAGGCCCCTGATTTAATGAAGATCCCGGAAGAGGAGCGATTTTCCTCGGCGCAGTTGGTTGAAGGCCTGGTGGCTGCCGGAAAGCGGGCCCATTATTTCCCGGATACGGATGAAATCTTGAAATTTCTTCCCCCGGGTCTGAAAGAGGGCGATGTAGTTCTGATCATGTCCAACGGCGGATTTGACAATATTCATGAAAGGCTGTTGGATTCATTATAGATTTTTAATGGTTTCGGGTTTCGGACCTGAAAGGCCCCGTTTAAAGCTCTTTTTGGCCCTGGTTTTCAGAGGATTTAAAGACACTTCAATTCGTTCGGCCGATTCGAGCACTCTCCAATACCATTCGCTTATTTTGCACTTTTTTTAAGAGAGTTTCTGAATGGAATGAACAACGTCGCCTTTTTAAATCGATAGAACGATTTTTCGCCGGACAGATAGGGGCAAAAGTCGGTGGTCAACGGCTACCTACTAATGTGGTATTTTGCCGGCGCAAAAGGTTGATGATTTCCATTCGAAAGAGAGGGTAACTCTGTGGCTCAGGCGTGCTGTCAAACGTCGCATGCATCAGCCTTGTTCGATTTGACATCTTTGTTCTTATGTCTCTCGATTGACTTCTTAAGAAAATCGTCCTTATCAAACTCGGACCGGAAGGTGGCATCAGGTCTAGTATTCTCAGTCTTAAATTCCATTTGATCGGCAAGTCCTTGCACTGCCGGACGGAGAATGTTCTGAATGCACAAGAACGAGAGTCATCCCCTCAATGATCTGGAAAAAGCGGTCCGGAGTCGGTCTTTTAAGGCCACAGGATTGAGAGGTTTAATCGCTTCATAGGTTACTCATGGGGCATCTTCCCGTAAGAGATGAGTCATTACTTCTTCGGGGGTTTGGGCGAATTTAAGGTTTTGCAGAAGCTGTCTGTTTTGAGCCGCCCGGCTAGTTAGACCTAAAGCCTTGATCTGGATGTCAGGGGGTTGGGTCGGAGAAAGAATTAAAAAAACGATCTCAATGGGCATTTCGGTAAGGACATCGGATACCCCCTTTCTGGTTAATCCCAGGGCCACAACCGGGGCTGCCAGACCGCTGATCCGGGCGTGGGGGAAGGCCGCCCCCTCATTAAAAAAAGTTGATCCCTGTTCTTCCCGTTTCAACACCTCTTTTAATAGATTTTCAGGATCACCTATCCTGCCGGATTTTGCCGCTGCTTCCACTAATTGTTGCAGAATGATCTCTTTGTGTTCCGGTTGGTCCCAAATGATAACCCGTTGGGGGGTGATCAGTTGATTCAATGACAACTGATCTTGTGCCGGAGGCTCGGGTTGTAAAAGGCTGGAGACCGCCGAAGGTGTTTCAGAAACCTCATTTCGGGCCATGGTTGTCTGTGGTTCCCCTTCACGGGTATCCAGAACGATCACCGTGATTCCTTCGGCTTTTTTGATCAGTTCACCCACGACGTCTTTATTCTTGCCGAATCTTTTAAAGAACGGTTTAGGACCCGGTCTTCCGATAATGATATGCCCAACCCGGTATTCCTTGGCAAAGCGGAGGATGGTATCGACGATATCTTCCCCTTTGTAGGTGAAGACCAGGGCACCCAATTGCTTGGCCAAGGTCAGGGCGTCAGAGATCAGACCCTGGGTGCGGGCATCGATGACCGTGGCCTCCTCGGAAGGGGTTTGGACATAAACGGCATACCAATTCCGGTTCAGCTTCCCTGCCAAGCGTGAGGCATAACGCAGCAGTTTGCCACTATTGGGTCCCCGCGAACTCAAGCAAACCATGACCTGATCCTGGGTGATATCGCTTTCCTTTTCTTCCGTCTCCCGCCTCCTGAAATCAATCTGGGAGGCCAGTTCCCGAAGGGTGAGTTCCCGAAGCTTTTCGAGGTTGGAAGTCCTGAAAAAATTACTTAAAGCCGTCTGGATACGCTCCCGGGGATAGATCTTTCCCCCTTCCAAGCGTTTTTGTAAATCTTCAGTGGACAAATCCACGTCAACGATCTGGTCCGCTTCGGCCAGTACCGAATCAGGAAGACGTTCCCGAACTTTGACCCCCACGGCCTTTTCCACCAGGTTATATAGACTTTCCAGGTGTTGCACATTCAAGGTGGTGATCACATGAATGCCGGCGTACAGGATGTCCTGGACGTCCTGATACCGTTTTTGATTGAAGCTGCCGGGGACATTGGTATGGGCCAGTTCGTCGATAAGGGCTACTTGTGGTTTGCGGGTCAGGATGGCCTCCACATCCATCTCTTCCACCGGAACGCCGCGGTATTCCTGCCGACGCCGGGGAATGACCTCCAATCCTTCAGCCAGTTTGGCGATATCGGCCCGTCCGTGGGTTTCAACCAGCCCGATGACCACGTCGATCCCGTCGTCCTTGAGTCTATGGCCTTCCTGGAGCATCTGATAAGTCTTGCCTACTCCAGGGCAATAGCCCAGATAGACCTTCAACCGGCCCCGCTGGGAGTGGCGGATCATTCTTAAAAAAGCGTTGGCTCTGTCGTCGCTCATAGGGTTCGTGCGAACATATCAGAGGGACTGGTTCCTGTGCACACCAGGCGCCTTTCTGTCCGGAGTTTTATTAAAGCGTTCATAATTGTCCTCGAAGTTGCATAAAAATTGATCGATAAAGTAAATTTTATTTGTTAAAACAATATATTATGATTATTTTGGCATTAAATCTAAACATCACTATAAAACGCCCTTCACCTGGCCAGACGATCGAGGTCTAAGTTCAGCATTAGTACATTTACTCTTGGTTCCCCGAAGATTCCCAAGTCCCGGCCTTCGGTATAACGTTCAATTTGTTTCAAAACAGTTTGCACTCCCACGCCCCGGGCCGCGGCCACGCGGGGTGCCTGGAGCAAGGCATTGTTCAAACTGATGTGCGGGTCCAGGCCGCTGGCCGAGGCGGTTACGGCATCGGCCGGGACCAAGATATCCGGAGACAGTTTGTTTTCAGTACGGTATTGGCCCAGGCGTTCTTTGAGGCTATCGTTCAGTTTCTTGGAAAGAGGTCCGAGATTGCTGCCGCCGGAATTGAGCCCGTCATAGCCCTGTCCGGCGGCGGAGGGTCGGGGATGAAAGTATTTCGGATCGTTAAACCCCTGGGCGATCAGGCGCGATCCCCTGATGGTCTGTTTTTCCATAATCAGCGAGCCATTGGCCTTATCCGGGAATAATCCCTGGGAAAGGGCCCAGACTATAAGGGGATAAAAACCACAGAGAATCA
>JAZDOU010000446.1:0-6051 GCA_043798385.1 Pseudomonadota bacterium | reverse complement strand
ACCAAGGGAGGCTGGGTGACCTTGACCACCGGACCGCGACTGGAGAAGGTCTGGGTGGACGGCCCGGAGTATGAAACCGCCGCCGGGTTCGGTTCCAACCTCGGCATGTGGAATCCTGAATTTATCATGGAAGCCAACTGGCATTGCGATAATTACGGGATGGACACCATCACCGTGGCTGTTTTAACAGCCTTTATCATGGAATGCTTTCAGAGGGGCTATCTGATCAAGGAGGATACCGAAGGATTTGAGCTGCATTTTGGCGATGAAAAAGCGGCCCTGGCCTTTATCCATCAGATTGCCCGAGGAAAGACCGAATTGGCCCAAACGGCCGGCCGGGGGATGCTTGAGTTGATGCACTGGATAGCCGAAAAATATGTTCGCAGAACGGGAAAGCCGTCTCCCATCGAAGAGCTGGCGAAATTTGCCATGCATACCAAGGGGCTTCCCTTCTCGCTCTACCGCACCCACCGGTCGTTATCCATGCAGGGCTCCTATGCGGCCGCCAGCGATATCGGTGCCCATCATGCCGCGGCCTGGCTCATCAAAGTGGATCTCCTCGGGGCCTTTCCCACCCTTGAGGCCAAGGCTAAGGCCTTGATTACCTATCCCCGGGTTCGCTTGGGAAACGATAATCTTGGTTTGTGCAAGCTCCCTTGGGTGGACGTTTTCAATCCGGAATCGGAAAAGAAGAAAGATACCGATAAATACATCAATCCTGCTTCACAGGAGTTGTATGCCGAATTCTACAACGGTATGTTGGGAACGGATATGACCTGGGAGGAAATCTTCGAGCAGACCGATCGGGATATCAACCTGCAGAGGATTATGAACGTGATGGTCTATGGAAAGGCGACCGGAGAATATGACTGGATACCCGACAGGGCTATCGGGCCGACGGATGAACAGCTCTATACAGCGGAAATGGATTTTAATGACCAGGAAGTCGGAAAAATTTTAGGGAAACCCCTTGCCGATATCTCGGCTATGGATACCTCTGAGAAAAGGGAAATCCTGATCAATTTCAGGAAAACGCAATTACGCCAATTGATACAGGCCTATTATCAGGAACGGGGTTGGACCAACTCCGGGATCCCCAAGATCGATACCTTAAAAAGGATCGGTTTATGGGATTTCCTGAAGGAAGAAACCAAAGACAGGGTCTCTGAGATCATTGGCCATTAAGGAAAATTTAACCTATTAATCCTCGAACGTCCCATGTCGGCCGGCCCCTTCGGAGAAGCGACCGGCCCCTTCCAAAGTCTCACCGCTGTTGATCGTTTCCATCCCCAATCGAAACTCGTTTTTCAAGGCCTCTTTCAAAGAGAGATCTGCTTGTTCATAAGCTGACCTGCGATCATTTCGCATACACAACTGGGGAAATCGGGCTATCGTTTCGGCCAGGGCCTCAGCCTCGGCTCTGGAGGCTCCCGGCTCTACGACCCGGTTGGCCAGTCCCAGACGCTGGGCCTCTTCAGCCCCCACGGGCCGACCGGTCAAGATCATATCCAGGGCAGCAGAAAGGCCGATCATCCGGGGTAAACGGATGGTTCCCCCGTCGATCAGAGGCACCCCCCAGCGACGGCAAAAGACCCCGAAGACGGCATCCCTCTCAACTACCCGCAAGTCACACCAGAGGGCCAGTTCCAAACCGCCTGCAACGGCATAACCGGCCACCGCGGCAATGACGGGTTTGCTTAAAACCATCCGGGAAGGTCCCATGGGTCCGTCCCCTTCTTCAAAGAATCGGTTCGGTCTTCCCTGACTAATAGCCTTTAAATCAGCACCGGCACAAAAACATCCTCCGGCCCCGAAAAGCACTGCCACCCGGGCCTCCTGATCGTCTTCAAAGGCCTGGAAGGCCTGAACCAAGGCCTCCGCCGTCGGCCCATCAACTGCGTTCTTGACCTCTGGCCGGTGGAGAATAATGGTAGTCACCGCCCCTTTCTTTTCCATCAGGACTGACATCGTCCTCCTCCACTTATTTCAGATGGGTATCAGCACTTGAAAAGGCCCAGTAACCCAATAGAACCAGGTTGATGGGAGAAATAATCGACAGGAGGCCATACAGACAAGGGTTCTTCCCATGTTTAGCGGCAATTTTACCAAAACAGATGGCCACATAAATTACAATCAAAGCGATAATGATCCATCCATACGTTTCCATTTTACTTCCTCTCCGCGACCTTTTTTCAGCGCCAGTATGGCGTTGTCCCGGTTTCAACAAATTAACCGCTCTTTCAGGCCATCAGCCCTTTCCCTGATTCCTGGAAGGCAATAGTACTTCGAAGGTTCCTTTGATTTTCAACTCACCAGTTTGGTCTTTGGCCGCAACAGAACAAAGGACTTTATTTTCCGGTTCCTTTTTTTCTATCACTCTCCCGGTGATCGTGATGGAATCATTGGGTCGTGTCATCCCTATAAACCGGGCCTTGAATTTACTTAGAAAACGATTGGGTATCCAGTTGGTGATCGCCTCCCCCATAAATCCCATGATCAGCATACCATGTGCAATGACTCCTCCGAATCCAGCCGCTTCCCCGATGGAGGGATCTAAATGAAGGGGATTAAAATCTCCGGAGGCGTGGGCATACCGGTCCAATTGGAGTTCGCTTACCGGATCCTTGGTTAAAGGCGGCATCCGATCACCCACCTTCAGGTCTTCAAAATAAATCAATTGGGTCATAATGGTTCTTCGGAATCAATGAGACGAGAGGTTAAAGGTTTTTTTCTCCAGGGGCCTTGACCCTTAAGGGATCGACGACCCAGGTTTCTCCAGAATCGTCGATCGGCCGATCAGGACTTTCTCGCCCTGGGGATCAACAACAGTAGTTTCCAAAAGGGCAAACTGCATAGTCCCCAAACGCCCGTCTTTGGAATAGATATCGGCCACATCAATCGTGACCCTGAGAGGTTCTCCGGGATGGATGATTTTGAAGTATTCGTATTCTTGCTCGGCATGAAGGACCCTGCGGGGATCGGCCCCCAATCTCTCACAGAGTTCTTGAAAACCAGGGCCGCCGCAGAGATTAATAGAGGTCCCGAAAGTCGGAGGGGCAATAATATTGGCATAACCCGCCTCTTGGGCAGCCACGGCTTCCCGATAAAGGGGATTCGGATCCCCAATGGCCTCGGCCATTTCTTCAATCTTAGACCGATCAATCAAATAAAAAAAATCGGCCAATCGTTTGCCTTTCATAGACTGGTCCATACATTACCTACTTTCCAAATCAGAAGCTCAAAATTTATATTATCACAGCACTATCGAAAAAATCTACTGGCAATAGCCATCCATTCTAAAAATTAAGCCCTTATCTAAAAGTAACAGGAGACCAGCTCCAATTTCTGATTGACTGGGTTAAAAATTCTCTATATATATTTCTATCTTATTTTTTTTAAAAATTCCCGAGTTAAGCATAGGATGTCAGACCCTTCAAAGATGGTTCCATTCGTTTTGAAAGAAGGCTGGTCCTGTCCAAGAAATAAAAGGAAGGACTCTCATGCCGGAGAACCCCAATAATACTCATTGGGAGGCCTTTTTTAAACCTCGGGGAGTTGCCCTGGTCGGGGCCTCAGCCAACCCCAATAAATGGGGCTTTCGTATCTTAACCAATCTGATCGCTGGTGGTTTTAAAGGCCTGATCTGCCCCATCAATCCCAAGGGAGGGACCTTGTTGGGGCTTCAGCTCTTTCCTTCCTTGAAAATGGTACCGAAGTCAGTAAACCTGGCGGTTATTACCATCCCGGCCCCTCAAGTACCCCAAGCCCTCGAGGAATGTGCCGAACAAGGCATTCAGTCGGTTGTTATCATCAGTTCCGGTTTTTCAGAAACAGGGCCTGCCGGTCGGGCCTTGGAAAATAAGATCAGCCGGCTGGCCAGGGAAAGGGGGCTCCATTTTATTGGGCCCAACACCATGGGAATCTTCTGTGCTGAATCAAGGTTGCATGGCTTGATGCCTCCTCTCCAACCATTAACCGGCGGGGTTTCCTATGTATCTCAAAGCGGCAACGTGGGTGTCCAAATGTTGGCTTGGGGAAAGGAACGGGGGGTAGGCTTTTCCAAGTTCGTCTCCAGCGGGAACGAAGGGGATCTTCAGTGTGAGGATTATCTCGAGTACTTCGCCACCGATCCGGACACCAAAGTCCTCCTGGCCTATATCGAAGGGCTGGAAAACGGCCGCCGCTTTTTAGACATCGCTCGAAAGGCCACTCAAACAAAACCGTTAATCCTTTTCAAAGGTGGAAAAAGCGCTGCCGGAAGTCAGGCAGCCCAATCCCACTCGGGGGCCTTGGCCGGCCATTACAACCTCTATAAAGCGGCCTTTCGCCAGGCCGGGATCATCGAAGCCGAGACTTCAGACAATTTATTGGATTACGCGGCCGCATTTTTACATTATCCCTTGCCCAAGGGGAACAAAATCGCCATTCTGACCCGAGGGGGAGGTTGGGGGGTAGTGGCCGCCGATGCCTGTCGGGAATGGGGACTGGAACTTCCCCCCTTGTCTGATCGCTTGATCAAAAAGCTGGATCAAGTCCTTCCACCTTACTGGAGTCGGGGAAATCCCATCGACATGGCAGCCACCTTAAATCAGGAAGCCTTCCCCGTCTGTCTGGAGGCCTTGATTCAGGAAGAAACAGTGGATGGAATCATTGCCCTGGGAGTGGAATTTGGAGGAAAAAGGACCTCCCAAATGGTCGAACGTTTAAGGGAGATGAATCTTCTGGAAGGGATTGATTTAGGAAAGGTCCCGGATGAACACCGGGATATTCAACTGATTATGGACCTGATGGCGGTCCATAAAAAACCAGTGGTCATGGTCAGCGGCCTGAGTACCTCCACCAAGAGCTATTCTTCCACCCGCCGGAAAACCGTCTTATTCCCGACCCCCGAACGGGCCGCCCGAGCCATGGCCAAGCTTTGGCAGTATAGCTGTTATTTGCAGAGGAATTAATCGGTTCTAAGGGCGACATAAAAGAAGAAACGGAAGGGAGGCAGAGAACATGGCGAAAGTAATGATCCATCCGGCCACCTATGAAAATGTCCGCCAGGCGGTTGAACGGGCGTTTGAGCTCTTCCCCCTGGAACTTTCCGGGAAAAAAGTCTTGATAAAGCCCAATGTGCTCCGGGCCTCAGAATCCAAAGAAGGCATCACCACCCATCCGGAAGTCCTGCGAGCCGTTGTGGAAAGGGTGGAATCTCAAAGGCCTGCCTCCATTATTGTCGGTGACAATCCGGGACTATTCAGCTATGGGGAGAACGAGGCCAGTTTCCAGAAAACCGGTCTGATGGAGGCGGCCCGGGGCTATTATCAAAATATCGGTAACGATGCCCGGCCAATTGATTTCAACCCTGACTTCATGGCCAAGGTGAGTCTCTCCCGGGCGGTGCTGGAGGCTGATATCATCATCAGCCTGCCGAAGTTCAAAACCCACGGTCTGACCATCCTCACCGGGGCAATCAAAAACAGTTACGGCTTCCTGCCCGGCGCCCAGAAAGCCCAACTGCACAAGGCGGCCGGCAGCCCCCAACGCTTTCATGAAATGATCGTCGAGGTGTTCCGGCTCCGGGTAGCGGATCTGTTCTTGGTGGACGCGGTAATCGGTATGGAGGGCAATGGCCCGGCCTCACCCGATCTCAGAGACATTGGATTGATCCTGGCCTCCGACAATGCCGTCGCCCTGGATGCCGTCATGGCGACCATGATGGGATTGGAACCGGGACGCCTGCGGTTCCTCCAGAAGGCCAAGGAAAAGGGCCTGGGAGACTATGACCTGGCTGGGATTGAGATTATCGGGGAGATGAAACCCCTGCCCGATTTCAAGCTCCCGCCCTTGAGCGGCGAAGCAATCCTTAGTAATAAAGATATCCAAGCCATACTCCACAAACGGACCCTGATGCGGCCCCAAGTCGATCCGGATCTCTGCACCAGTTGCGGCACCTGCCTTGATCAGTGTCCGGTTTCCGCCTTGTCTTTTGCTGACCGCATCCCTGTGGTGGAGGCCGACACCTGTATCTCCTGTTTTTGCTGCCAGGAACTGTGTCCCGAAAAG
>JAZDOU010000441.1:0-8055 GCA_043798385.1 Pseudomonadota bacterium | reverse complement strand
TTTCTGGCGAGAGCTTCATGCCGGTCCCCGAATGGGGACCTTAGCGTAGGTCGATAAAATCGACCGGCCGAAATCGAGGTGTTTCCATCCGGAAATTCGAATTTCCGGATGGAAACTCTCTTACTTTTTAATAAACCCCTGCCTCACAGCCGGCCGCCATAATCCGGCCCAGTTCTTCACATTGCGAAAGAACCGTTTCAGTCAGGGCTCCCTTGGAAATAATCGTGGCCTGGACTTTCTTAAACTGGTATCCCAGGCAGATCTTCTCGATACTGCTACAGGCACCCTGACCGTCGTTCCCGGCACTGACAAAGACGGCATAGGGCTTGCGGAAGATCCTTTTGTGGCCCCGAAGCCTTTCATAGGTCCGATCAAAAAGGTCCTTGACCGCCCCGGACATGGTCCCAAAATATTCCGGAGACCCGATCACCAGCCCATTACATGCAATCAGGTCCTCCTCTGTGGTATCAAAGGCCTTTTTTAAAACCACCCGCACACCTTCGACCTCTCCGGCCCCCCTGGCCACGGCCTGGGCCATCTTTTGGGTATTGCCGCTTTGGGAATGATAGACCACCAGGATCGTTATCATCAGTCCTGATCCCTCATTTTGTATTGCCCTTTTAAGGCATAAACCTGTTCCTTCCAAATCTTTTCGAAACGCCCCAAATTGGGCACAGGGGCCTGGATGATTTTGAGGGCCATCGCCTTCTGCCGGTCGTTGTTGGAAGGTTTCATAAAGAGGTTTAAGGCATATTTGGAAAAATCACGAACCATGAAGTCGAATATCTCCTCGATCAGCCCGTCCTGGACTTCGAAGATGGCCTGGCTTTCAATGATCAACTGGCCATAGGCCACCAGGGTCAAGATCTCGCCCAGGACCAGCAGGTAGTCAATGTCCCTGGTCTGCCCCTGGTCCGGTGAGGCCATACTCAGGAAAGCCTTGAAGTCTTTAATCTGTTCTCGAAATACAGTCACATTGGGCAGGTCCAGGCTGTCATAGGCCAGGTGATAATCATGGAACTGAATCTTGCCCAGGCCCTTGGTCGGCCCTTGTTGGAACAGAAAGGCATCGTCGGCCGGGTCGTCGCGGCGCAGCACCTCGGGATAGGCCTTGGGGTTGAAAAAGTAATTGGTCATGAACTTGACGATCAAGGCCATGTTGACATGTACGGTTCCCTCCAGCTTGGGAAGCATGGGGATCTCGTGCCTGGCGATCTCAAAAAAAGGCTCCTTTTCAAATCCCTTGGCGGCAATCACATCGTGGAGCAGGTTGATGACCTCTTCGCCCTCCCGGGTGACCTTCATCTTGACCATGGGGTTGTAGAGAAGATAGCGACGGTCCTCAGAAGAGGCCGAACGCATATAGTCACTGGCCCGCTCCGCAAAAAGCTTCATGGCCATTAGACGGCAGTAAGCGTCGGTGAAAAGCCGTTTCACATGGGGGAAATCGGTCACGTATTGGCCGTAGACCGCCCGATTGGCGGCATGGTCGATGGATTCGTAGAAGGCATGGGTACACAGGCCGATGGCCCCCCAGCCGAGATTGAACTTGCAGATATTGATGGTGTTGAGCATGTCGTCCCAGGCCTTGGGTCCCTTTTCCAGGATATCGGCTTCGGTAATCGGGTAATCGTGCAGGATAGTTTCCGCTACGTAATTCTGCTCGTTGACTAAATTCCTGCGGCACTCATAGTTGGGGTGTTTGGAGTTGACCACAAAGAAGACATACTCTCCGCTGTCGGCCAGTTTGCCGAAGGTGGAGACCAAGGCAGCCTCATTCCCGTTGCCGATGTAATATTTGTCGCCCCTGGCCAGGAAGATGCCGTCGGGCTGGGGATAGAGCATCATATCGCTGGAATAGATATCGGCCCCGTGTTCCTTTTCAGATAGCCCAAAGGCGAAGACTTCACCTTCCTGCAACAGCTTGGCAGTCCGATGCTTGACCTCCTCATTGCTCCCCAACCAGATCGGCGCCAGGCCCAGCATGGAGACCTGCCAGGTATACCAGTACGTAATCCCGTAAAACGAAGTGATCTCCGAGAATTCGCAGTTGCGATAGGTGTCCCAGCGCGAATCCGGGGAGCCATATCCGGTCGGGGTCATCAGGGTGGCAAAAATCTGGTTTCCCTTGAGAAATTCTACAAAATCGCTGTTCCAGGTCTTGTCCTGCCAGTCCTGCTTTATTTTTTTTAGTCCCTTGTTTTCAAAAAACTCGATGGTCTTAAGCATGATCTGCCTGGATTTTTCATCCGGATATTTACGAAGGTGTCGGTGGGGATTAAGAAGATTCATGCCTGCCTCCCTCTTGGGATTATGGTGTACGGTTTACGGTATAAGGTGTATAATATAAAATTTTTCCCTGAACCCTGAACCCTGGAACGTTATTTTCGAACTAACTTATCATGAAAACCGTAAATAGGCCAGAGACGATTATGGGACAATTCCAGACTCTATTATTAAGTGACATCCGGGGAAAAAGGTCTTATAATAATCCGGCGGGATGATCCCCCGGTCAGGTTGTTGTCTTGAAAACGGTAAAAATTGATTATCAGGAGGTTTTATGAAAGAAAATCCTCTGGGTCCTTTTTTAAACCGCCGGACATTTTTAAAACTTGGGTTGGCAGGGGCGGCCGCTTCGGCCATTGGTTCAGGACCCCTTGCTGAGCTTTCTGCCTCCACCCCTCAATCTTCCCAACAGGGCTTCAACCCGGTTTATCGAACCCTGGGCCGGACGGGCCTTAAGATCACTGTGGTTAGTTTTGGTGCCATGCTGACCCCGGAGCCGGAGGTGATTCGGGCTTCTTTGGATTACGGGGTAAACTATATCGATACGGCCCGCCGATATATGAATGGGAAGAACGAGGAAATCGTCGGCAGGGCCATTAAAGGGTTTCGTCCAAAACTATTCCTGGCTACTAAAACGAGAGGCGAGAACCGGGAACAGATAATTCAGGATATGGAAAAGAGCCTCAGGGCACTGGAGACGGATTATGTCGATGTTTACCAGTTACACAACCTGACCAGTAAGGACAAAGACAGGGCCTTTGATCCGCAAATTCGAGACACCTTGAGGGAACTTAAAAAACAAGGCAAGGTCAGGTTTTTTGGGGTGACCACCCATACCGATCAGGCGGCGGTGATTAATGCCCTGGTGGAGGATCCGGAGAAATTCTTTGACACCATCCTGGTTGGTTATAATTTCAAAAGCCCCCCGGAATTAAAAGAGGCCATTGCCAGGGCGGCCAAGGCCGGTATCGGTATTGTGGCCATGAAAACACAGGCCGGGGGCTACAAGACCGAGGCCCTTGGTCCCACCAGCCCCCATCAGGCGGCACTCAAATGGGCCATCCAGGATCCCCATGTAACGGCCGCCATACCGGGCATGAAAGATATGTCCATGCTTAAAGAAGATCTGTCGGTCATGGGAATGAAGCTGACTCCGGCGGATAAACAGATCCTTAGTCTTTATGGAAAATCCATCGATCCCTATTATTGCCAACTGTGCGGCCGGTGTGAAGGGACCTGTCCGGGAGGGGTGGCTATCAGTACTATCAATCGTTGCCTGATGTATGCCGAGGCCTACCAGGAACTTGAATTGGCTGAAGCAACCTATAAAGAGATCCCCAATAAGGCCATGGCCTCCACCTGCCTGTCCTGCTCCACCTGTGTGGCCCAATGCGTTCGAGGGATCAATATCAGCCGAAAAATGTCTCAAGCCAGGGAGATCTTTGTTTAGCCGAGGTAAAGCTTGTGACCGGAGATGGAGGGGAATCCGGGGTCACAAGATAAGCGTAACAACACCATTAGGAAAATCATGATATCCCGTTATAATAACATTATTTTTTTCATGGCCATTTCTCTCCTACTGGCCATGCTTTCCCTGGCCTGGTCGCAGGAACCGCCCTTGGAGGCCTTATTGCCTCACCCGGGATTCACCCCGGAATGGCGTCTGGAAGAACAGGTCAAGACCTATACCAGGGATGATTTATTTACCTATATCAATGGGGAGGCGGAGCTCTATTTCCCCTACGGTTTTGAACGTCTGGCTTCTGCTTTTTATAGCCAAAAAAGGGGAGAGCCCCAGATCGGTCTGACAGCCGATATCTACAAAATGGGCTCTCACCTGGATGCCTTCGGGATTTATGCTCAATATCGCAAAGCCGACACAGAATTCATACCCCTGGGTGGCGAGGGCTTCATTAATCCCTCTCAATTGATGTTTTATCAAGATCGTTATTTTGTCCATTTGTCCGCCTCCGGGACCTCCCGGTTGGAGCGCTCAGTTTTTCAAGCCGCCGCCCTGGCCATTTCCAAGGCCTTGCCCGGCAGGAGGGGACAACCAGGGGAGTTGGACCTTATAAAAATACCGGCCCTCATTCCCCGGACCGAGCGCTACTTCCCTGAAGGTCTATTGGGATATGCCTTTTTCCGCCAGGGATTGATTGCCCTGGCCGCCCAGGGGGAGAAAAAATTCCGGGTGTTTGTGATGATTGAACCTTCGGCAGAATCCGCCAGGAAAATGGTCGAACAGTATAGCCGTTATGTAACGGATTCAGGCCGAACCCCCAAAAAAACGACCGACCCGGAAGGATTGCTGCTCTTCAGCGCCGATCCGCTTCATAAGGGCCTGATGCTCAGACAAAAGGGCCGCTTCGTCGTCGGCGTTGCGGACCTGGAAAATCCTGAACCGGGGATGATCCTGGTTAAGCAATTAACCAATCGCCTGCCTTGAAGAAACCACCTATGAAATGATCCCGACAACCCAACCCGAACCCAGGAGGAACTATGCCCTTTACACCCGTTGGAACCCACCAGGTTTACTATGACGAATACGGCAGCGGACGTCCCTTGGTGCTTATCCCCGGACTGGCCACTTCCCGACTTAGCTGGTCTAAACAAATCGAATCGCTTTCTCAAAAACACCGCCTGATCGCCTTGGATAACCGCGGTGCCGGTGACTGTGTCCGGGCTGAAGGCCCCTTTACCATACCCGCCATGGCCGATGATGCCGCCGGGGTGATCCGAAATCTTCACCTGGGGCCGACCAGCCTGGTCGGTTGGTCCATGGGCGGATTCATTGCCCAGGAATTAACCCTGCGACATCCCGAATTAGTGGATAAGCTGATCCTGGTCTCCACCTCTGCCGGCGGGTCGTCTCATATCCCGGCTGCCGCTGAAATTCTTGCTTTGCTGCCGCCCATCGATGATGAAGATATTGAAACCCGCATCCGACGGATCTATCCTCACTTGACCGGTCAGGGTTATCTGCAGACCCACCCTCAAGACCTGACTCTGATTGTTGAACAGGCCCTGGCCAAACCCATGACCATGGAGTCTTACCTGCAGCAACTCAATGCCATAATAACCTGGGGCGGCAGCGGAGATCGATTGGCTCAAATCGCCTCCCCGACACTGATTATTCATGGTGAAGCCGATCCCTTGATCCCTTACGCCAACGGCCTTTATCTGGCCGAACACCTCAAGGGCTCCAGGCTCCTGACCTATCCCGGAGTCGGTCACCTTCCCCCCATCGAAGCAACCGCAGACTTCAATCGCGCTGTCAGGGAGTTTTTGGTGTAACACCCGACCTGGCCCGGGCCCTGGGGGAAAACCCACTGATGGATAAATTCTCTTTTCAAATCCTGGCGGAAGAGGGCCTGGCCCGAACAGGCCGGATAGGGACTCCCCACGGGATCATAGAAACACCGGCCTATGTCCCGGTTGCCACCCAGGGGTCGGTACGATCCCTTTCCGGGGCGGATCTATCCACCCTCGGTATTCAGGCCCTCATCACCAATGCCTATCATTTGCACCTCCAACCCGGAGAGGCCCTTATTCAACAGATGGGAGGCCTTCACCGCTTCATGGGTTGGGAAAAACCGCTTCTGATTGATTCCGGCGGGTTTCAGGTCTTGAGTCTGGGGATTGCCAGGGAACGAGGGGGCGGGAAGATCGCCTCCCTTTTTTCAGAAAACCGGGGCCGAAAGGGTCAGCTCCGTTCCAAACAGGGAAAACCCTTGGTCAGGGTAACTGAGGCCGGTGTGGAATTTATTTCCTATCGGGATGGATCCCGTCACCTCTTTACTCCCGAACAGGTGGTCAAGACAGGACGAGCCCTGGGGGCCGATATCATTATGGTCCTGGATGAATGCACCTCCCCCTTCCATAATCACCAGGAAACCCAAGAGGCCCTGGAACGCACCCATCGTTGGGCGGTGAAAGCCCTCTCGGAATTCCAAGGCTCCTCCTCAAAGGGACAGGCCCTTTTTGGAATTGTACAGGGCGGGGCTTATCAGGACCTCCGTGAAAAAAGCGCCCGACAGGTCGCCCGGCTTCCTTTTGACGGCTTTGCCATTGGAGGATTTCTCGGGGACTCCCGGAAAGAAATGATCCGGGTCCTTCAATGGACACTCCCTCATCTCCCTCCGGATAAACCCCGCCACTTTCTGGGTATCGGTCTGGTGGAGGATATCTTTGAAATGGTCGGCCGGGGAATCGATCTTTTTGATTGCGTCGCCCCGACCCGAATGGCCGGCAGCGGTACTTTCCTCACCAAAAAAAACCGGCGCTTCAGGCTGCGAATCCTTAACGAGGCCTTTAAAAACGATCCCCGCCCGATTGAGGAAAACTGTAACTGTCTGACCTGCCGATCCCATTCCCGGGCCTATCTGAGACATCTCTTTCTGGCCAAAGAACCCCTGGCCAGGCATTTGGCCGCCCTTCACAATCTGCACTTCATGGAGTCCTTGATGACCGGGATCCGCCGGGCCATCAGAGAAAAGGCCTTTGAACTCTTTAAAAAGGACTGGCTGGGAGGGCAAGGGTAACCGGATTATGAGTTCACCTCACGGCACCGTGTTTTACCCCGCAAGGAACTTCCCAGGGCCGGATTTGGAGGATCAAGGGAAAGCCGGCCCGTTTTTTAGAAAAAAACCCTGATGCGGCCAACCCTTGAAAGCTCAACGGAAAGGCAGTTCCTTTCAGCTTTGAGTCTTGCGCTATTGGTGTCCCTCCTCAGGGAAGCCCCGCCCCCGGGACCTCGACTTCGACGATTTCAATTCTCCCGCTGGCGGCTTCAGAGCCGGAGGTACAGACAATGAGTGTCCGGCGGTCCGGGCCGCCCAACATGCAGGCATAGGGTTTGGTGGCTACCTTGACCCGGTGGGTAATCGTGCCGCCCTTCAGGACCCGAAGGACTTCTCCGGGATAGGGTGACGCGACCCAGATGGCGCCCTCGGCGTCCAGACAGATTCCATCGGGATAAAAGCCTTTCAAATAGGCCCAGGAACGGCGTTTGGAAAGAGAGCCGTCCGAATTGATGTCAAAGGCTGTCAGGCGATGGCCGAACGTCTCGGCCACGATGAGGGTTTGACCATCGGGGGTGATGACCGATCCATTAGGAAAAAGCAGATCGCCGATGACTCGGCGGGCCTGGCCGTCAGGGGTTACCAGGACGATCTCGGCCGGCTTGATAGAGGCCTGGGCTGCAAAATCAAAGCCGAAGTTCCCGATATAAGCCCGGCCCTCCAGATCAACCACCATGTCGTTGCAGTGAAAAGAGGCCAGCCGGCTTAAATCGGCAACCTCAGAAAGTCCTTCAGG
Source organism: Pseudomonadota bacterium (assembly GCA_043798385.1). GTDB lineage: Bacteria > Desulfobacterota > RBG-13-43-22 > RBG-13-43-22 > RBG-13-43-22 > RBG-13-43-22. The sequence continues at coordinate 453 of JAZDOU010000441.1, read as the reverse complement.
ATCAAGTCTGAGCAGCCGGCGATTCAGCATGGATACCACCAGCAAACGGCCATCGGGAAGCCAGCCCAGACCGGAGGGAGACTCCGGGACTTCAATTATTTTTTCCATTTTACCGTTAAGATCGACCGTCAGCACCCAGCCGGCGTGCATATCGGAGACCCATATCTTTTCGTCATGCCAGCGCGGACCCTCGGGAAATAAAAGGCCCTCAGCCAGAATGGTTGTTTCCAATATCATGATGCCATCCTCCTATTTTCCCTTGAATCCTCGAATCCTATTTTCTACCGAGTTCTCAGCCGGAAATGACCTTTCCGGATGAGAACATACATCTGCCGGCAATCCTCTATGGCCAGAAACCCTTTAAAAAAGGGTTTCTGGCGAGAGCTTCATGCCGGTCCCCGAATGGGGACCTTAGCGTAGGTCGATAAAATCGACCGGCCGAAATCGAGGTGT
>JAZDOU010000424.1:0-8966 GCA_043798385.1 Pseudomonadota bacterium | reverse complement strand
AAGCGGAAAAATACTCTCTGAATTGATCGCCTCCAAAAGGGGTAGTTTAATGGACGTTACCGAGGTCTGGACCCGCTGGGATCAGGTGGAGGCGGGCTTTAAGGAGTGGGCCAAGAAACTCCGGGTTGCTATGGATGAGGTGCACTGAGGTGAGGGGCAAGGAGTTGTTGTAAGTCGGACCATTATAGCTTAGGGCACTTTTTTTCCCCGGGGCCGCCATCAGGACCCCCGGGGACAATTTTTAATTTTGAAAGGAACACAAGGGGAGACTAATGGAGATTCAAACCAGAAAAGAAAAAAATGGTTTGGTGGTTACGGTCAACGGCCGGATGGATGCCGTGACCGCACCTAAGGTTGAAGTAAGCCTGACAGAATTGATAACCCAAGGAGAAAAGTGGTTTCTGCTTGACTTTTCGGGACTTGAATATATCAGCAGTGCCGGGTTAAGGAGTTTATTGGTCCTGGCCAAAAAACTGAAACCCCTGGAGGGGGAACTCCTCTTGGCCGGGATACAAGGTCCGGTGGACGAGGTCTTCAAGATTTCCGGTTTTCATTCCATCTTCAAAATAGCTGATTCCTTAGAAGCGGCCCTTTTACAATTTTAAAAGAATGTCGGCCCAATTCAAAATCACCTTGCCGGCTGAACTGGAATATTTCGAAGAATTCCAGACTGCTATTTCACATTTTGCCCAAGGGCAAGGATTCAATCCTAAAAAAATCAGCGAGATAGAATTGGCCGTGGAAGAGGCCTTGGTGAATATTTTTCATTATGCTTACCAAGGAACCAAGAAAGAGGTGGAGGTGGTCTGCCAAGGTGATTCGCAAGATCGGCTGATCATTGAAATCATCGACCAGGGGGTCCCCTTTAATCCCCTTTTGAAAGATGATCCTGATCTTACCCTTGATATGTCGGAACGAAAGATCGGGGGACTTGGGGTTTATTTAATAAAAACCTTAATGGATGAGGTTTACTATAAGCGAGAAGGAGATAATAATATTTTAACCCTGGTCGTTTACAAAAATAAGAACACCTGATTTGAGTTTTTTCTTTAATGCTTGACATCCACCCTTTCCTGATTTATAATATGTCTCAATTATAAGAAGTTCTTGTCAAAAGCTCCTGAAGCCGAACCTTTCAGGCCCTGCCTGGGGCATAATACCCAAGACCATCTGGACTTTCATAGCCTGAACGGCGGCTTCACCGGCAATCCCTCCGTATTCATCCTAAATGTCCTCTAAAACAATTTAAACCAGCCGGATCAATCCCTTGGGACACCCTTACCCTTTCGAGGAAAGCAGACCCAGGGAAAAAGGAGATCTATGTCATTTTCATCTTTTGCACTTCACCCCCATCTTTTAAAGGCCCTCAAGGAAAAGGGCTTTGATCAGCCCACGCCGATTCAGCAGCTGGCTATCCCGCCTCTTCTCGAAGGACGCGATGTCATGGCCACGGCCGTGACGGGAAGCGGCAAGACCGCCGCCTTCCTTCTTCCCATTCTCCAGCAGTTGATCGGGCAGCCCCGGGGAAAAACACGGGTCCTGGTTCTTGTTCCCACCAGGGAGCTGGCCGTCCAGATTGCCGAGCATTTTCATGACCTGGCCCGGCATACGGCCCTGAAGGGCGCTGCCGTCTACGGAGGGGTCTCGCCTGTTCCTCAGGTACAGGCCTTCCGAAAGGGAGTTGACCTCATAGTCGCCACCCCCGGCCGGCTCCTGGACCATATGAGCAACAGTTATGCCCGGCTCGACGGCATTAGCCACCTCATTCTTGATGAGGCCGACCGCATGCTCGATATGGGGTTTTTACCCGACATCCGCCGGATACTGGGACAGCTTCCGGACCAACGACAGACCCTTTTCTTCTCGGCCACCCTGCCCCCACCGATCGTAGGTTTGGCCAAAGAGATGCTCCATAACCCTGTTTCCCTCAATATTTCGCCCAAACCGACGCCGGCGACTCAAATCACTCATGTGGCCTATCCCGTTGCCCAGGAGTTGAAATCAACCCTCTTTCTGTCGCTCCTCAATCAGAGCGAGATGAAGAGCGTCTTGACCTTCACCCGAACCAAGCATCGAGCCAACCGGCTGGCAGACTTTCTCGATAAACATGGGGTGTCGTGCGCCCGGATACACGGTAACCGCACCCAGAGTCAGCGGACCGAGGCCCTGGCCGGTTTCAAACGGGGGAGGTTCCGGGTCCTGGTGGCCACGGACATTGCCGCCCGAGGGATCGATGTGGAAGCCATCGGTTTGGTCTGTAACTTTGATGTGCCACACCAGGCTGAGGATTACGTTCACCGGGTCGGCCGGACCGGCCGGGCAAGCGCTACGGGAGATGCCTGCACCTTTGTCTCCCCTGATGAGGAGAGGACCTTCCGAGTCATCGAACAGAGCCTTGGCCGGCAAATTCCCCGGGAGAAGATTTCGGGGTTTGACTATAAAAAGAAACCGTCCGAGCGTTTCGAAATTCCGCTTGATGTGCGCATTGCCGCCATCCGCACCCAGAGAGCCGGTGAGCGGGCCCGCCGAAATGAAAAGGCCCCATCAAAGGTCCATTCGTCATCCGGGTCGGAAAGGCCGGGTCGTAAGGATGGTTCCCAGCCCGGGCCCGGCCACCAGGCCCGCCGAAACAGCACCATCTTTGGGCTTTCGAAGGGAAAAGGAACGGCCTTGCGGCGATCCGCTACCCAGGGCCGCCCGAGATAAGAATCCGAACTCATCCCCACCCCTTCTCTCCCCCTTCTGAAAGGGAGGGTGAGGAAGGGGTGATTTTCAGACCTCGCAAAAGGTCCCTATTTCGCACCTTGAAAAACCTGGGCCAACCAGGCTATTACGACTCCCAAAGACCCTTTGGGGATCTCCCCGCCTTTAACTTCCCCCGCATTTTCTTTTCGGCGATTCGTTGTTCATGGACCCTTTTGGGGACCCGGGTTTTTTTTCTTGAGGGGGGCTTTCTTAAGACCTGTTGTAAAAGCTCAATGAATCGACCTTTAGCCAGCTCCCGATTGCCCGATTGACTGCGGGTTTGCTGGGCATTGACCCAAAGCACTCCGGTCTTATTAATACGGGTGGGAAGCCCTGTCAGGATCTGCTGTTTCACTTCCTCTGAAAGACTGGGCGATTTGAGGACGTCAAACCAGAGGGTGATGCGGGTGCTGACCTTGTTGACTTTCTGGCCCCCAGGTCCACTACTGCGAGTAGCCGTATATTTCAGCTCGTCTTCCGGGATGGAAAGCCAGTGTGTAATAGTAATGCCCCCTGTTTCTGACTCCATAAAAAACACCTATCCAAAAATAGTTGAAATTGGTCTCCGGATCTTGAACTAGTTGAATTATGGAAACGAATGAAATATATCATCAGGCCATTGTCAGTGCAAATATTTTGAAAAACAACCGGTTGAAAATAACTTTTGACAATTCCTTCAATAATTTATTAGAATTCAAACTCTTTCTTTTAAAGTTTAAAAAAAGGAGTCCCCATGACCAGGCTTTCCAATATAGAATCCGCTAACTCTTCCAACAGGCTGAAAGGCCTTCTCCTAACCCTTTTTTTATTTTCCCTCCTGGGTCTTATGGCCTGCTCGGACAAGAAAAACGATCCTTCAAAAATGAAAAGAGAAAGGGTGGTGCCGGTTACCGTTAGTACGGTCGAGGAAAGGACGGTCCCGGTGCAGCTTACGGCCATTGGAAATGTTGAGCCTTATGCCACGGTTTCCATCAAGTCCCGGATCACCGGGGAACTGAAACAGGTCCATTTCCGGGAAGGTCAGGATGTGGGCCAAGGCTCTCTGCTCTTTACCATTGATCCCGATCCCTTTGAGGCTGATCTGAAAAAGGCCCAGGCCAATCTGGCGAAAGACCTGGCCCTGGCCAAAAAGGCCGAAGAGGACTTGAGACGATACACCGATCTTGTCAAAAAGGACTATATCAGCCAGGAACAATACGATCAGTCCGTTACCAATCTGGAGGCCCTGAAGGCCCAGATCAAGGCCGATCAGGCGGCCGTGGATACCGCCCGCCTGCAAGTGACTTACTGTTTCATCCGCTCTCCCCTAACGGGTCGGACCGGTGGTTTATTGGCCGACAAGGGTAACATGATCAAGGCCAATGACGACAATAAAAATTTGGTGGTGGTTAACCAGATCCAGCCCATCTATGGCGCCTTTTCCCTGCCGGAACAGAACCTGGCCGAACTTAAAAAATATTCGGCCGCCGGGAAGCTGAAATTAAAGGCCATTATTTCCAAGGATGAAGAACATCCCGAAGTAGGGGTGGTCACCTTTATTGACAATACGGTAGATAAAACCACCGGTACCATCCGTATCAAGGGGACCTTCTCCAATAAAGGGAAAAGACTCTGGCCAGGCCAATTTGTCAACATCGTCTTAGACCTGACTACCCAATCCAATACCCTGATCATCCCTTCCCAGGCCATCCAGACCGGCTTGGAAGGTCAATATGTCTTTGTCATCAAACCGGATCTCAAGGCTGAATCCCGCCCGGTGGTGATCAGCCGAAGCCTCAACGGGAAGACGGTCATTGAAAAAGGGCTTAAGTCCGGAGAAATGGTGGTCACGGACGGTCAATTCCAACTCGTTTCCGGGACCAAAGTCCAGATCAAAAATGGGCCGGAAGGGAAAGGGCCGGCCCGTCCATGAATATCGCCGAGATATTTATCCGCCGGCCCATCATGACGACCCTGGTCATGATGGGGATCCTGCTCTTTGGGATCATGGGCTACCTGCGCTTGCCGGTCAGTGACCTGCCTAATGTGGATTTTCCCACCATCCTGGTAACCGCCAACCTGCCAGGGGCCAATCCGGAAACCATGGCCTCGGCCGTGGCCACCCCGTTGGAAAAAGAGTTCTCCACCATTGCCGGCCTGGATTCCATGAACTCGGCCAATGCCCTGGGGGTTACCCAGATCACCCTGCAGTTCAGTCTGGATCGCAATATCGATGCCGCCGCCCAGGACGTTCAGTCCGCCATTGCCCGGTCCGCCCGTCTGCTTCCCAAGGACATGCCGACTCCTCCTTATTTTCGAAAGGTCAACCCGGCCGATCAGGCGGTGCTTTATCTGTCCCTGAACTCTACCCTTCTTCCCCTTTACACCATTGATGAATACGGCCAGACGATTATGGCCCAGCGTATTTCTATGATCAGCGGCGTGGCCCAGGTCCTGGTTTACGGGTCCCAGAAATATGCCGTCCGAATCCAGCTCAATCCCCAAGCCCTGGCTTCCCGGGCGATCGGAATCGATGAGGTGGCCGGCGCTGTCCAAGGCAGTAATGTCAATCTGCCTACCGGTACTTTTTCAGGAAGCCACAAGGCCTTTACCGTTCAGGCCAACGGCCAATTGACCAATGCCGAGGCCTACCGTCCGATCATTGTGGCCTACCGAAATGGGTCCCCGGTGCGTCTCGAGGAAATCGGTCGATCCATAGACAGTGTCGAGAATGATAAAATCGCCAGTTGGTTTAAAGACCGCAGGGCCATTGTCCTGGCCATTCAACGCCAACCGGGTACCAATACCATTGAAGTCGTCGATTCCATTAAAAAGCTGATGCCCACCTTCCGGGCTCAACTACCGGCTTCAGTCAATCTGGATATCCTCTACGATCGATCCGAGTCGATCCGGCATTCCGTAAACGATGTCAAGTTAACCTTGATCCTGACTATTTTTCTGGTGGTCCTGGTCATTTTTCTTTTTCTCCGAAATCTTTCGGCCACCATCATCCCCAGTCTGGCCCTGCCCATGTCCATCATCGGGACCTTTGCCGTCATGAGCCTGATGAATTACAGTCTGGATAACCTGTCCCTAATGGCTCTGATTCTGGCCGTAGGTTTTGTAGTCGATGACGCCATCGTCATGCTGGAGAACAATGTCCGCCACCTGGAGAAAGGAGAGCCCCGGTTTCAAGCCGCCCTTAACGGATCCAAAGAAATCAGTTTTACTATCTTGTCGATGACCCTCTCGTTGGCGACCGTTTTTGTCCCGGTCCTTTTCATGGGTGGGATCCTGGGCCGGTTACTTCAAGAGTTCGCCGTGGTCATTGCCGTGGCCATTCTGGTTTCGGGGTTTATTTCCTTAAGCTTGACGCCCATGTTGTGCAGCCGCTTCCTCCGCCCTCCCCAAGAGCAGAAACACGGCCGCCTTTTCTGGTTTTTCGAACGCTTTTTTAATGGGATGCTCCGAGTGTATGACTGGAGTTTACTAAAGGTCTTAAACCACCGACGAACCACCATGGTGGTTACCCTTTTGACCCTGGCAGCCACTTTTTTTCTTTTCCAGATTGTTCCTAAAGGATTTATCCCCAGTGAGGACACGGGACAAATTCTGGCCTCTTCCGAGGCCGACCAGGGGATTTCCTTTGAGGATATGGTCCGACATCAACTCGTCGTGGCCAAGATCGTTCGGGAAGATCCCAATGTGGAGGCCTTTAATTCCACTGTCGGGGCCGGCGGTCCGAATCTGACCGGAAATTTAGGACGGATGTTTATCCGCCTCAAGCCGCGCTCGGAGCGAAGATTAAGTGCCGATGAGGTGATTCAAGAGTTAAGGCCCAAGCTGGCCAAGGTGACGGGCATGCAGGTTTTCCTCATTAACCCTCCGGTCATCAACGTCGGAGGAAGAATAACCAAGGCCATTTATCAGTTTACCCTCCAAAGTCCCAACACCCAGGAACTGTTCCGCTCTGGGGCCTATTTTGAATCCCAACTGAAGGGCTTGCCGGAACTCCAGGATGTGACCAGTGACATCCAGCTTAAAAATCCCCAGATCAATATTGAGATTCTCCGGGACAAGGCTATGGCCTTAGGTGTTTCAGCCCAGCAGATAGAAGATGCCCTTTATTCGGCTTACGGGTCCAGGCAGATTTCCACTATTTATGCCGCCACCAATGCCTATCAGGTCATCCTGGAACTGGAGCCCCAATACCAGATGGACCCGGCGGCCTTATCGATGCTCTATATCCGCTCTTCCAAAAACCAACTGGTCCCCATCGACTCGGTCGCCAAACTGAGCTGGGGGGTGGGACCGCTCACGGTCAACCATTCGGGTCAACTCCCCTCGGTCACCGTCTCCTTTAACCTGAAACCGGGGGTGGCCCTGGGCGATGCCGTAGCCGTCGTTGAAAAAACGGCCCGTAAGGTCCTGCCCTCGACCATCAGTACCAGTTTTCAGGGCACAGCCCAGGCCTTTCAGGCCTCCCTCAAGGGGTTGTGGCTTCTCCTGATCCTGGCGGTCCTTTTGATCTACCTTATTCTGGGAATTCTTTATGAAAGTTTCATCCATCCCCTGACCATCCTCTCCGGTCTGCCTTCGGCCGCCATCGGGGCCTTATTAACCCTGCTCATCTTCCGCCAGGACTTGAGTATTTATGCCTTTGTGGGCATCATCATGCTGGTGGGCATCGTTAAAAAGAATGCCATCATGATGATCGATTTTGCCCTGGAGGCCCAGCGTAAGGAAGGTAAGACCCCTCTGGAGGCCATCTACCAGGGCTGCCTGGTCCGGTTTCGCCCCATCATGATGACCACCATGGCCGCCTTTATGGGCACCCTGCCGGTTGCCCTGGGATTCGGGGCCGGGGCTGAATCCCGTCGCCCCCTGGGTCTGGCCGTAGTCGGAGGCCTGGTTTTTTCTCAGCTATTGACCCTGTACATCACCCCGGTGTTTTTTTTGTACATGGAGGCCTTTCAAAATAAAATGAAGGGCTGGTTTGGGAAAAAGGGGGAAGGGAAATGAGGGAGGAGGCCGGGTTCAGATACAAACCGGTTTATTGTTTTTGATCCACTTAGATTATTTCCAAAAGAGTTGTCGATGATCGAAGGATTCAAGGTGTTCCCCCGGTCAAGCCTTTAAATCCAGCGCCTGAAGGAGAGAATGGGCGAAGTTTAAGAGAAAGGTTTCCTGGACCAAGGTGGCATACTGAACGCAATCGCAACGAAGCCGTTTTTGGCTTCGGACCAGGAATTCAAATTTCAAAAACCCCTTTCCCAGTTCAATGGCCAGGTAATGGGGGCCGCAGTCACGATGTTCCCATTGGATTGGTGAAAGGATGTCATGGGGTATCTCCAGCCAAAAAATCTGCTCCAGACCGGAGGGGAGGGCCTTTTCTTTTAAATAGGATTCAATTTCCTCTAAGTGTCGGCCTGGGATTTCATCCACTAAAAACTGGCGCATCAGGGGTGACCTCGATCCGCTTTCCTGGCCACGATAAAGGCATCCCAGACGCCGTAAGCCCAGACCACCAGCCAACCCAATAACAGGAAAATCAGCACGGTATTATCCCGCTGAGAAAGGGCCTGGGCAACGGTTGCCAGGGGATGGGGGTTTTTTTCAAAGGTCTCTAAGGGCAGGGCCAGCAGGACCTTATTGAGGTCATAGAGCAGTTTGACCAGCAAACCCAAAAACAACAACGATACCGCAGCCATCAACAAAACCGCTTTGCGGAACTGCCGGTTCACAACCTGTCCCAATCCGGGTAAAATAAAGGCTGAAAGCAAGGGGGCCAGGATCATTCGTTTCATAATGTGTTGGATGGGATAATTTTTTTCAAATCGTTTTAATTAAGTTGCCAAACCTTAGGCGCTAATTATAAAATCAAAAGGCCGAAATGGCAAGGATCGATTCACAAAAATTCAAAAGTTCTTTTTTCACTAATAACTTTTTATCGTTGGACGAAGAACAGGAAGGGATATTTTTCAATGTTTTTAGATTCGGTTGAGGTGGTTCTGCCCGGAGAGGGAAATGGAAATAACCACATCTTTCGTTTGAAGCTCCCCTCGGGAAGGGAAATTATTGGTCTGGCTACTGAGAATAAATATGGCGGGGATTGGGATTTAGGGCCTACCTGGAACTATATCGTCGGCCCGGAAAGGCCTTTTTTGGTGGATACCGGCAAAAGCGGGATGGGACGCAAACTTTTGGAGATGATGGCCCGGATCGGTATCAAAGGAACGGAC
>JAZDOU010000423.1:0-9336 GCA_043798385.1 Pseudomonadota bacterium | reverse complement strand
GGATTTTCGACACGGCCTTATTCTGGGAACCAGCCGGTTTCTGGATAGCATAAAGACCAAATATGCCAGCGGCAGGCCTCACCGTGAGATTCCCCGGCAAAGGGGGGTTGTTGGGAGGGCAAAGGCCGAGGCGTTACTGAGGCAGACTTTTAAAGACGGCCCCAAGAATGGCGGTCGCCTTTATGGCAAGAAAAAAGAGGAAAGGGATCTCTGGGTGTTCCTGTTATGGCAAACCGGTTCCTATACGAATGAAGAAATTGGAGAGAGGTTCGGTATCAGTTATACGGCGGTCAGCCACATTGTGAAAGAGGCAAGAAACAGGATGAAAAACGATCAGGTCTTCCAGCGGGATTATGCCCTACTCAATTCACAAATCAAGATGTGACCCCGTTGGCCTCCTGAGACGGGTGGCCGCAGCAGCCTGGCCGGCCCAGGATGCCGGAGGATTTGATAGGACTGATCCTAATGGGGATATTTCGGGGATAGAAGTTTACTGATAAATTATATATAATATCAATATATTATGGCGGAAGTGCATGGGAATCGAACCCACCAACCGCCCTTTTCAGACGGCACACCGGATTTGAAGTCCGGGAGCCCCACCAGTGAGCTTTCCACTTCCGTAATTCAACTTATAAAATAGTTTAGTGGATTAGTCAAGTCACGGAATTTCTGTCAATAGAACTCTCTTTGTGATATTATTATTATTTTTCCACTTCCTATGAAGGCAAGTATAGACATTTTATGAAAATAAGCTCTCAGACCCTATCCTTCCCCTATCTGATGGCCCCTATGGCCGGTTATACGGATCTTCCCTTCCGGCTGTTGGTCCGTAGGTTAGGCTGCCAACTGGCCTGCACCGAAATGGTCAGCGCTGAAGGACTGGTTCGGCAGGTTCCTTTAACCTGGTCGCTTCTTAAAACCGTTTCGGAGGATCACCCCCTATCGGTTCAACTGTTCGGGTCCAATCCGGAAGTCATGGCCCAGGCCGCCGGAATGGTCGGGGAGGCCGGGGCGGACATTATCGATATCAATATGGGTTGTTCGGTTAAAAAGGTCGCCAAGTCCGGTTCGGGGGCGGCTTTAATGAAGGACCTGAAAAAGGCCGAAGGGGTGATAAAGGCCGTTCGGAAGGCCACCCCTCTCCCACTGACGATCAAGATTCGTTCCGGATGGAAAGAAGGGGAACAAACCTACCGGACCCTGGCCCGGATCGCCGAGGATTGCGGGGTAGATGCCCTGGTTATCCATCCCCGTTATGCGGTCCAGGGGTTCTCCGGTCAGGCGGACTGGTCTGTTGTCCAGGACCTGAAGGAACGGGCTCAAATCCCGGTCATCGGCGGTGGAGACATCCAATCCCCGACACAGGCCCTGGCCTTAAAAAGGCAGACCGGGTGCGATGGGATTATGATAGGCCGTCAGGCCTTACGGACCCCCTGGATATTTCAACAGATCAGGGAAATGGAGGCCGGAGAATTCCCGACCCAGCCGGATCTTAAGGAAAGGCGAGGGTGGCTGACCTCCTACTGGGAATGGATAGAGGATAATTATCAGGGCAGGGCCCAGATCAAGGCCTTGAGAAGGACCTTGTTTGTCCTGACCCGAGGCCTGCCGGCCTCAGGGAGTTTCAGGCAGAACGTCGCCCTGGCACAGACTCAAGAAAGCTTGAAAGACCTTTTTGAAGAATATTTTGATTCCTTAGACCCGATGAGTTAAAATAAAACCTAACAGGTTAACTGTTCGGGAAAAAGGGCGTTTTACCGCAAAGCCGCCAAGGACGCAGAGAGAATCGTTCTTTCGTTCAATCCCGTGAGAGGCGGGATTGAACAAAACAGTTCTGGCCTCCAGCCGAACAATTACCCTGAAGGTAGTGAAACTTAGTGTTCGTCGGCCCCTCACCGGCGAACACTAACAAATCTTCTTTGCGCTCTTCGCGCCTTTGCGGTAAAGACCTATATTTCAATAAACCAAACGGATATACCAAATCTATGAAAGTCCGTCTCGCTAAAACAGCCGGGTTTTGTATGGGTGTTCGCAGGGCCATGGAATTGGCCCTGGAGGCCAGCAACGATTATCCCGATCCTATCTATACCTACGGCCCCCTGATCCATAATCCCCAGGTCTTGAAGATGCTTGAAAAAAAAGGGATCCAGATCCTGGATCAACCCAATGGTCCGCAAAAAGGGACGGTTGTCATCAGGGCCCACGGCATACCTCCCCAGGATCACGAAAGTTTACAGGCGACCGGTTTTACCATTGTAGACGCCACCTGTCCCAGGGTGATCAAGGTCCAGGCCATAATCAAGAAATATGCCCTCGACGGATATACGCCTATCATTGTCGGAGACCGGGATCACCCTGAAGTCATCGGCCTCCTGGGCTATTCTCAAGGACAAGGGATTGTCCTGCCGGACCCGGGTCAGGTAGCGGGATTGCCCGACCTGGACAAGGTCATCGTGGTCGCCCAAACCACCCAGGACGAATCCCTCTTTCAAGAGGCCGTCGAAAAAATAAAAAGGCGCTTTCCGGATAGTCTGGTATTTAACACCATCTGCAATGCCACCCATGAACGTCAGGAAGAGGTTCGACATCTGGCCCATCAAGTCGATGGGTTGGTTATTGTGGGCGGTTATAACAGCGGAAACACCCGACGACTGGTGGGGATCACCCAATCGGTGGGCACCCCTTGCTTCCATGTAGAGACCGATGAGCAAATAGATAAAAAAGAGATCAGCCGCTTCAAGACCGTCGGGGTTACGGCCGGGGCCTCAACCCCCAATTGGATGATTCGAAAGGTGGTCCAGGAACTGGAAGCCATTAGAGGCCAGGGAGAGTATGCCTGGAGTACCCTCCTCTTCGGTCTGGTCCGTTTCTTATTAAAGAGTAACCTGGTGGTCGCCTTGGGGGCCGGATGTTTGAGCCTGGTAGCCGCCCGCCTGAGACAGGCCCCCTTGAATTGGACCTATTTTACCATTACGTTCTTCCAGATTTATGCCATGCACATCCTCAATCATCTTCTGGATCGCGGGGCGGCCGAATACAATGATCCGGACCGCTCCCAATTCTATCAGCGCTATCGGACGGCCTTCTTTATTTCCGGAACCGGGGCGGCCCTTTTTTCCCTGGCCTTGGCCCTGACCCTGGGCTGGGTGCCGTTCATTTTCCTGGCCGCCATGAGCGCCCTGGGCATCCTCTACAGTATCCAGATTGTGCCGGCTGTCTGGCAGCGTTTTACAAAAATGAAAAAAATAAAAGACATCCCGGCCTCCAAAACCCTTTCCGTGGCCTTGGGTTGGGGCGGTGTAACCACCTTGATTCCAGCCATAGCAGAACATCAGACGGCCGGCCTTTCTCTGTTTATAGGCTTTTTGATCATCTGCAGTTTTGTCTATATTCGCTCCGGTCTTTTTGATATCTTGGATATTCAAGGCGATTTAATCGTCGGCAAAGAGACCCTGCCGATCATCATCGGAGAAAAAAAAACCATCTATTTTTTGAAAGGGTTAAGTGGTGCCACCATGGCGGGCTTATTGACCGCCACACTTTTTAATCTTTTGCCCCTCTGGAGCCTCTGGCTGCTGATCGCTCTGGTATATCAATTCAGCTTTGTGATCATTTATGAAAAAAATCGGACCTTGCCGGGAAGCCTTTTTTTCGAGGCCCTGGTGGAGTTTGGTTTTATCCTGGCCGGGATAACGGCCTTGGCGGTTCCGTGACAGGTGGCCTCTTAAACAACCCATGCCCCTTCCCTTAGTCAGTGTTATTATCCCTACCTACAACCGGGCTTCCTTTCTCCTTGAGGCCGTCGACTCCGTCTTTAAACAAACCTGTTCTGATTTCGAGTTGATCGTCATTGATGACGGCTCCATTGACGGAACGGCCGAGGCCCTCAAAAAACATCACCCTCGTCTCATTTACCACTACCAAACCAACCAAGGGGTTAGTGCCGCCCGCAATCAAGGGCTCCGAATGGCCCGGGGGAAATGGATCAGCTTCCTGGACTCCGACGACCTCTGGCTGCCCAAAAAGCTGGAAACCCAACTCCATTTCTTTTCACAAAACCCGCCAGCCGCTATTTGTCAGACCGAAGAGATCTGGATTCGTAACGGCCGCCGGGTCAATCCCCAGAAAAAGCACCGGAAATTTTCCGGCGACATTTTTACCCCTTCCCTTAAACTTTGCTTAGTCAGCCCCTCCGCCGTGATGATTGCCGGCGACCTGTTCAATCGGGTAGGCCGTTTCGATGAGTCCCTGCCGGCCTGTGAGGATTATGACCTCTGGCTCAGGATCTCATCTCAATTTCCGATCTATTTGATTGAGAACCCGTTAGTGATCAAACAAGGCGGCCACCCGGATCAGCTTTCCCGAACGACCCCGTCCTTGGACCGTTTTCGTATCCAGGCCCTGGTGAAGCTTCTGAGTTCGAAACAATTGACGTCTTGGCAAACCCCCCTGGCCCTCGAGGAATTAGAAACCAAATGCCGTATCTACGGACAGGGGTGTCTGAAACGGGGCAGGACGGAAGAAGGAAATTTCATCCTTGGCCTGCCGGAACGGGTTAAACAGGGATCGAATCCTTGACCCCTTGAATCCTTGAAATAATTTTCATCGTTGGTGGCGCCTTAAAGCCCAGGAGTGCAAATTATGGAAGAAATCGGCAGGTGGCGATCAGCCAAGGGGCAGGGAGAAGGTTATTTTTATCCGATGTTCATCTTCTTTGGTTACGTTGATCTTCCCGCCCAGCTTGTGGATAGCCACCTTGGGAATGGAGACATCCACCAGGTCTGAAACAGGGACATTTTTTACCGAGGAGGTGTCAACGGTGAAGGGGTAAAAATAATGTTCAAGGTCATCGTCGGAAATACTGGGGACCGGGAAGGTCAGCGTCACAACGGCCACTCCTCCATTTTTGTGAGTAGTCAACTCCAACTGCCCCTTTTGTCCCATCCGCTGCCAGGCGTTTTCCAACAGGCTGGTCAGGACCTTTTCCAACAGGTCTTCATCCAGTGGAATCAGCCCCAGGGTCTGATCCAGGTTGGATCGAATCCAAAAGCCCCTGTCCTGGAATTTTTCTCGCAGTCCCTCAATGGCCTGACTAATCACCTGGTTCAGGTTTCCGGGCTGCAGACTTATCTCCTGGGGGGCGATAAAGGTCAGCATCATGTTCAGGATCTTTTCCAGCTTTTGGACCTGTTCCAGGATCATCTGCCCTTTTTCCACTCGGCTGTCCGCGGCTTCGAAGGACTTGAGGATTCGCCGGGCCAATCCTCCGATGGAAGTCAGCGGGTTGCGCAGCTCGTGGGCCAGACGGGCTGAAATCAACCCCAGGGTTTCCAATTCCTGGGCTTGAAGGCTTTTTTCCTGGAGTTCCTTTTGTACCGTCACGTCAATGATGATGCCGTCCATCCGGTAAAATTCCCGCTTTTCATTAACAAATGGGACCGCATGGTCAAAGCAATAAACCAGGGCACCGTTTTGATGAACCAGCCGATATTCAACATGGAGTTCCCGGCCACCCTTCAGGCTTTCCTCTCGCAGGGCCAAGACCCTGGCCTGGTCGTCGGGATGAATATGCCCGGCCCAAATCTCGTAAGGTCCGTTCAATTGCTCCGGGGATATACCGATCATCTCTTCCGTGGCCCGGTTTAAAAACAAGGTCTGCCCGTCGGACTGGATCATATACACAATCAGGGGCACGTTTTCGACCAGGGTTCGGTAGGTCTTTTCGGATTCCTTGAGACTCCGGGTGCGCTGCTCCACCATCAACTCCAACTTCTGGGCATATTCCCGGAGCTGGCTCTGGGAGGCCTCCAGAGAACCCAGCATCCGATTGATGGCCCGGGCCATGACATCCAGTTCATCGCCGCTTTTTACCGGCAGGCGGGTATCGCGGCGTCCGAAGGCAATTTCATCAGCCCCCTCGACGACCGCATCGATGCGCCGGGTAAAGATGACGGAGATAAACCAGACAAAGGCGATCGAGGCGATCAGCCCGATCAGTCCCAAGACGGCGGCCAACAGGGCATAACGGTGCAGCAGGGCCAGGGTGGGACTGCGATCGACACAGATCTTTATCAGACCGATGGTCTTCCCCGAAAAATCCCGTAACGGCCCGATAATCACGGCCATCTTCCGCTGACCCAGGAGTTCCGGCCGAACCATCAGCTCTCCGGAATGAAGGAGACGACCGAAGAGTTCCGCCGGGGGAAGAGGCTGGTCTACGGTGGCGGCAAATACCTCAGGGATTCCCCGGGACCCTTTTTTCGGCAGGTAAAGGACCACCTCGGCGGTATACTTTTTCTTGTACTCCTCCAACAGCGGCTTTTCCAGGGAGAGGCCCAATTCTACGGTACCGGCCAGGTGGCCCTGATAAAAAACAGCCGCCACACTGCGGATACTCAGGCCCAGGGTCCCCATTTCTATGCCCCCCACGCCGAGTCCGGTCTCTCTGGCCTGGTTGATGGTCTGCCGGTAGGTTTCCATATTTTCTCCATGTTGCCCGGGGGCATGGAGTCTGAGAAAAGAAGTGGCCGGCGGCACATGAAAATGAAACTGCCGGACTCCGAAATCCCGCTGCAGATTCTCATAAGCCGGGGTAAGGAGTGCCATCAATCGGCTGCGGTCCCTATGGGCCAGGGCCGCGGCCACCTCCGGGTTCCGGGCCGTCAGAGTGGCCAGGCTCAAGGCCATATTCTTTTTAAAGGCGATGTCATTCAAAAAAACCTGATACAGATTTCTAAGCCGTTGCTCTTCATTAACCTGAATCAGGCTGGACTGAAAGCGGTAGGAAACCAGAAACAAGGTGGCCGCACCCATGGCGGCCAGGAAAAGAAAGGGAATGATCAGCTTCCACTTGAGGCTGATGTCGTTGATTCGTTTTAGATCCAAAGGCAGGTCCTTTTTTTAAATAACCATACGGGTTACGGGTAAAAAATTGTACTGTTTAATTTTAGGTTTTAGCCTGCGACCCGCAACCGCAACAGGTATAAAACTAAGGATAAAATAAATAAAGCCTCCCTGTCAAGAGGATGGTCCTTGCCTGTTTGTTGAAAGGACCTGCCGGAATTGATCAGGGAGGAGGTTTCAAGGGGCTGAAGAAGAAAACAGATCAAGCCGCCGCTCGGCCTGGTTCATTTTCCTGTGGTTGTCGTCAGCCCAGGGAATGTGGATGTCACTATCCCTGCTTCCGGCCTTAAATCATAGAGGCTCATCCCCTCCATCCGTCTGGCAAGCCGGCCGACCACGGATTGGTCATAGCGCCACAGATCGGGCTCAACGGCCCGGCCGTGTTGGCGCACCCAATCGGCGACGGGCCTTCCGGCGATCTCTCCGCCCAGCATCCGATCGATCGGCGAAAGATCGCCGAGCATTACGAAACGGATTTGCCGCCTCTCGGCCATCCGGGCCAGTTTCTCCGGGGTCAGGATCGGATCCAGACCGTGGAAGCCGCCCCGGGCCATCACCGCCTGGCTTGTCTGAATGATGATCGGGGCCGCCAGCCGCGTGCTTGAGGTGACCAGCAGGGTGCCTTCGCCTGACCGATTTCTTTGGAGAAAATCGACCAGTTTCTTAGTCATGGCCTGTTGACCGGCCTTGATCCGTTCCCGACCCTGGGGAGTAATGGTTTCGGCGCCTATCCGGTATAAATCAGCCGATGGCAGCACGGGAACACCTCTTACCAGGACACTGCTCAAGGCCCAGGCCAGAGGGTTCACCAGCAACGCCAGGAGGCCCACCCCGAGCGCACCCAGCGCCAGTCGGCGAGTGAGTCGGCTCCAAACCCCGCGGAGAAGGACGACAAACATCGTCAAAGCGGCCAGGAGGGTCCCATTGACCAGCGTCAGATGCAGCCAGAGCCACTCGAACCGCCAGCTCTCGGGCTTTAAACCCAGGGCGGTCCACTGGATGGTAATCTGCCAGGCCGCCGTCACCAGGAGCGTAACGGGAAGGGCCAGGGCAGACCAGCCCGGTTTAAGGATGGACTCCCACAATCTCACCACGCCGATGGCGGCCAGCGCTGCCAGCGGAGGCGCCATGGTCGCCAGATAGTAGAAGTGAAAGATGCCTCCCGCATAACTGTAGACGATGCCATAAGTCAAGGCCCAGCCGGACCAGAGGATCAACGCCGAAGGGGCTGGGGTCAGAGGCCTCCGGATTGAAATTCCCCTCAAGCCGGTTGCCAACCCTATGATCGCCAGGGGAAAGAGCCATCCCACCTGAGCGGCGAGCTGGCCGTTGACCAGCCGCATCGGCCCCACCGGGGACACTACGAACTGCCTCCTCCACAAGGCCCGCAGCCTGGACTCTAATGGAACAGAGACGATCGAAGTTGACGACGGCCTGCCGGTCTCTTTGGATACCCCATCCAGGCCGGTGTCTATGGGCGTCCTAATCGGACGAATAAACCGGCCGAGGGCGTTATGGCCTACGGCCAGTTCCACCATGGAGTTTTGCTTGCTGCTGCCGACATAGGGCCGGTCCTCTATTGGAGTCAGATCATAGACCAGTATCCAGGGAAGGGACAAGGCCAGAAGGACCACTGCGGACAAAGTCAGGTCGATGAGCCGGCGCCGCCAGTCCACCGCCGCGGCCAGTAGATAGACCAGGACGAACGTCGGCAGCACCACTAAGGCAGCCATCATCTTGACGTTGAACCCCAGACCGAGCAGGGCCATGGACAACAGCAGGAGAGGCCGGCTGGCCTTTTCGGCGGCCCGTATCAGGGCCCAGGCCGCCAGGAGCAGGACCAGTACCAGGCAGGTGTCGGTGTTGCCGGAGCGATCGATAGCCACGCTCACCGGCGTGACGGCCATAAACAGACCCGCCAGCAACCCGGCCGCTATACCGAACCGGCGCCGGACGAGATGGCCGACCAGGGCCACCGACCCCAGAGCTTCCAGCACCTGGGGCAGAAGGAGACTCCAGCAGTTAAAGCCGAACAGTTTGACGCTGGCGACCTGAATCCATAAGGCCACCGGAGGTTTGTCCACAGACACGAATCCCGCCGGATCAAAGGCATTATAGAAGAAGTTATGCCAGCTCTGCGTCATGCTCAGCACCGCCGCGGCATAATACTCGTTGTCAAAACCGTTCTGTTCCAGACGCCACAACCGCAGGGCTGCCGCCACCAGGAGCACCACGGCCAGCCCCAGGATTCTGGTTCTCCCTTGGGGTCCGGTCGTATCCGACTTCACGGCCCCCGGGGTGCTGATCAACGGTCGGCCCTTTGGCGCCACCATAATCTAACCCTTTCCGAAACCTATCGGCTTCTTTGGATTAACTGAGAAAAACCCAAGCAGGTCTCTATCGTCTGGCCATCTTCCCGTAGGCAATCCC
>JAZDOU010000416.1:0-4397 GCA_043798385.1 Pseudomonadota bacterium | reverse complement strand
TATGGAACAATCTCACCAAGGTGATGCGGGATAATGCCAAGGTCATGGACGCCCTCATCAAGGCCAGGGTCGAAAAGGCCAAGACCGTGAATGCTCTTGAGGATCTGAAATCCTATGGTCAAATTGCCGAAGCCAATTCAGAAGGTCTTAAAAAATACATTCCCGCCTTTGAGGCCCTCTATAACAGCATGTCGGACGAACAGAAGAAAAATGCCGATGTCCTGTTCCGGACCGGGAGACATGGAAAGTCTAAGAGGAGATAATCGGCCGGATTACAACCTCAAGAGTGGAACCCCTGTCTGACGATGGGGAGTTAATCCAAGAAGGGAGGGATTTTATGCGAACTTCAACCACAAGGAAAAATAAATTGATCTCTATTATCAGCACGATCCTGATGGCATTGGTCTTTGCCTCGGTGATCGACGGTTTATCCATAGGTCCGGTGTTTGGCCAGGACCGTGCGATACCGGCTCGCGATCGGTATGAACGCCGCGGGTATGACCGCGGTCGGTATGACCGCGGCCGGTGGGAACGCGGCCGACGATACTATCGGCCTTATGCCTACGGGGTACCGGTTTATGCGCCTCCGCCGGTTTACATTCCTCCTCCGCCCCCGCCGCCGGGCATCAGTATCTTCTTTCCCCCTATCATTATCCGTTAAGGAGAACCCTCTCGGTCATCCGCCAAGGCCCGGGATATTAGTAGTACGGGCCTTGGCGAGGAGGCCGATTCAGACGATTAGTCGGACGAAGTCTTAAGAAACAGGCCTCCTGCCGAGAACTATTGTCTGAGGGTGGAGGGGATCATCCGGTTTGAGAGGGCCTCTCTCAGGCTGGTGTCGGAGACTCTCTTTCGGCCAGGGCTTCTTTTCTCAGTTCTCGCTTTAAGACCTTTCCGGCCAGACTGACGGGAAGTTCCTTTCGAAAAATCACCTCCCTGATTTTTTCGTAGCCGGCCACCTGGGCGTTTATAAAGTCCATAATTTCTTCGCCGGTCGCTGTCTCGTTCTGGCGCAGGACGACATAAGCCCGGGGGTACTCGGTAACCGTAGGGTCGGGAATCCCGATAACAGCCGCCTCCTTGATCTTGGGGTGGCGATAAAGGATCTCCTCCAGGTTTCTGGCAAAGACGTTGTAGCCTTTGTATTTGATCATATCCTTGATTCGGTCCACAATATAGAGATAGCCGTCTTCATCCAGCCTTCCAATGTCACCGGAATGCAGCCAGCCTCCTTTTAAAGTTGTAGCCGTCTCTTCGGGCTTATTCCAGTAGCCTTTCATGACCTGAGGACCCTTCTGTAATATCTCACCTTCCTGCCCAAGGGGCACCTCCCGGCCATCATCTAAGAGGTCAACGATCTTGATCTCCGAATCGAATACCGGAAGGCCTACGGAGCCTGCTTTGCGGACAGCGTCTCTTTCTGCCGGATTGAAGCAGATGCCCATGGTACACTCGGTCATCCCATAGGCCTCGATAAAAACCCCTCCGACCAATTTCCTCATCTTTTTTAAATATTCAATTGGAAGGGGTCCGGCGCCGCTGGCGGCGACCTGGACCTTCTTGAAGTGCGGGGCGTATTGAGCAAATTGGGGATGATTGACCAGGGCGGTATAGATAGGCGGTGCCCCTCCCATGCTGTCTATGGGATACTTCTTGACGATTTTCAGATACTCGCCGGCATCGAAACGCGGCAGCACATAGATGGTCATGGCGCCGAAGATAGGATTGTTCAGATAGCCGATAGTGCCCATGGCATGGAACCAGGGGACTACATTGACGATCATCATGTGCCGGCCCTGGGCGTTGAAGTTGTCCGGTGTCGGACTTTCCAGGATCGGATATCCCAGGGCCGGGGCCAGCCAATTCATAACCTGGGAGACGTTGACGATCGTGTTGTAGTGGGTAATCATGGCCCCTTTGGGAAGTCCGGTCGTTCCGCCGGTATAGGCCAGGACAGCGATGTCTGCGGGTCCGTCAATTTTTACCTGGGGGGGAGTGGGAGGGTATTTGGCAATCAGGTCTTTGAAAAAATAGACCCCGGCTTCGGGATTCTTTTCAATGGGGGCGATGGCTTTCTTTTTGAAGAGCAAGAAGGCCTGCTTCTTAACCAAGGGAAGGACTTCATCCAGGCCGGAGAGGATTATTCGCTTCAACCCGGTTTGGGCCTTGACCTTCATCAGCTTGTCCAACAGAAGAGACAGTTTGAGAGTTACGATGGTCTCGGCGCCGGAGTCGGTCAATTGGTACTGGAGTTCCGCCTCGCTGTTCAAGGGAGAACACATGGTCAGGATGGCCCCGATTTTCAGGACGGCATAGTAGGCAACTACAAACTGGGGACAATTGGGCATGAAGAGGGCCACCCGATCCCCTTTTTTCACCCCCAGATCGGCCAAGGCCGTGGCCAGCCTCAGGGTCTGGTCGAGCAGTTCTCCGTAGCGCATGGATTTTTCCATAAAGATCAAAGCCGTCCGATCCGGGAATCTCCTGGCGCTGGCCTCCATGAAATCGACGATACTGCCTTTGTAATACTTCAGGGACCTGGGATAGATGTCCGGCCATGATTTGGTCCATGGTTTTTCCATGACGTCCTCCTTATAATACGATAATAGGATTCAAGGATTCCAGGGTTCAAGCCGCTCGGCCTGGCCGAGCTAAAGAAGAGGTATCCTCCGGATGCCAGCGTTCAAGTGAAAGGCGTGGAAATTAATCCCTTAATTCCTTGAAAAAATTTTCATATTTCATGGTGCCCCGCCGGGGCACCACGAGGCATGAAAATGGATTTTTTCAAACATTGAACC
Organism: Pseudomonadota bacterium; assembly: GCA_043798385.1. Lineage (GTDB taxonomy): Bacteria > Desulfobacterota > RBG-13-43-22 > RBG-13-43-22 > RBG-13-43-22 > RBG-13-43-22. The sequence continues at coordinate 1,599 of JAZDOU010000416.1, read as the reverse complement.
TTGAACAGTATTTTAGAACTAACAGCAGCGAAGCCCTAATTCGTTCTCATCCGGAAAAGGTTTTCCCGGATGAGAACATACAGCTGCCGGCAATCCTCTATGGCCAGAAACCCTTTAAAAAAGGGTTTCTGGCGAGAGTTTCATGCCGAAATCCAGGTGTTTCCATCCGGAAATTCGAATTTCCGGATGGAAACTAATTCACTTCAAAATTTACTATTCAGACGGATTTCAATCTTCCTGAAATTCTCCCCAGCAGGCCCTGTCCGGCTCCACAGCATTTTTTAAACTTCAGCCCGCTGCCACATCGACAGGGGTCGTTTGGTCCGAGCGGGGGTAAAGGTTTGGGAGGTTGATGCCAAAAACCTGCCTTGATTCGCTGGATCCGGGCCAGTTCTTCGGCTTCTGCTGCTTCAAGCTGAATCTCGCCGGGGTGGGTGGCGCGCCGGACACGATGGAGGATCTTGAACTCGGCATCGCAGGCCTTAATAAAGATTTCGACGACGGGATCGCTGCGAAGGGATCTTCGGACATTATTGAATGGCCGGCCTTCATATCGTCGATCAGGGTCCGGAAGGAAGAGTACCCTGTCTTCGTCACCGGGCGGGGTCGACACATCGTACAGGGCCCAGGCCGGATCACACCAGACGGCATGGAATTCCCCTTCGATCAGGACTCCCGGCCACTCCCAGATTCGCCAGCCGTAACACAGGTAGCCCCCCATCCTGATTACGCATTGTTTCACCGTGGTGAAGCAATCCTTAAATTTTGGGCCGGCTATCGGTCTAACCGGGACGTAGCGCATCGTGCCTCCCGGGACCAGTTCTGCCGCCAGGGCCTGGATCGGAGGAGAGGTTCTCTTAGGTGTGGTGGTTTGGCCCATGACTTTGATCGATCCTGAGGTTCGTTTAGGAAAAATTCAGGTTCTTCCGGCATTTGCCGATTGAACCAAAAATCGCATCACAGGTTAAGGTGAAATGATTACGGAGAAGCAATCAGGCCCAGTTCCAGGCTTTTTTGTTCTGCCTGGGAAGGAAGTTCCGCGATTGTTCCCCAGGTCATCATTTTTGGGTCCTAAATGTTCTCCTTAACTAATAAAAGGCTACCCAATTTAGAAGATGAAGGCAAGGTCTTTTTTACTGGTGGTCAAATTTCAGATGACGGCTATTCTGGCTAAATAAAATCGCTTATAAGAATCATTTCCAAAACCTATAAACATGCCAGGCCTGGGCAACGGTTCAGGATTGGTATCGGATTGGATCCAAAACCATAAAAAGGGCGGAGAGGGCCTCTATATTTTTTCAAACTATCATCTGAGAATTTATCTCTGGCTTTATCTCGGGTGTCGGGGGATCTTTTCTGGGGGATTGTCCACTACGGGAATGAGATTAGATTTTTCTTGACAAGGGTCAAATCTCTGGGGTACAGAGTACCAGAAAGGGAGCCCAAACCCTTCACTTTTTAGTGACTTAAGAATAAAATTCTACGCAAAATGGAAAGAATTTATTAAAGAACAAGCCGTTGACCCGGACCAACCAAGGGTTTTAACACGTTTCGTATATCCAATTTTGGTTCCGGCTGGTCCGGGTTAGGATAGCGGAT
>JAZDOU010000413.1:0-7140 GCA_043798385.1 Pseudomonadota bacterium | reverse complement strand
CCATTAGGGGGAAGACCTTTCAAAAAAGGACCTACCCGGCAACCGTCTCATTTGGTAAGAGGTCCTCTTTTATCTTTTTCCCCAGGTCCATTAGTGAAGATGTCTCCGGGGGGAAAAGGATGAGGTCTTACCTTACCAGCTTTCCATCTCCAAACGGGACAATATCCAACGGAGCTGCTCCTCGGTAAGCTCGCCCACATGCTCTTTAATCCACATCAGGTCACCTGAAACGATAGCCCCTTTGGCCTCGTTGGAGAGCTGGTAATCTCCCAGGGCCAATGATCCCCTCTCCAGCAAGTCGAGCCAGAAACCCCGGTCTTCTGTCGTTCGCTCCAGGACCTGGATGACCTCCCTTTTTTCAATAACCGTGGCTTCCGTCTCCAAAAGAGTCATTATGGAACGAAATTGCTTATCGCTAAGCTGATCGATGTTTTCAGTAATCCACTGAAAATCCCCTCCAACAATGGCATTTTTAGCCTCAGTGGAAATCTGAACATTCCCCAGGGTATCGAAACACCTCAATACATCCTGCCGGAAGGCTTTATCCCTGGCCGCCTGATCCGGGAAGGCAGTCATCTCCCTTTTCTCGGCGGACTCCCTGAGCATGGGGGCGTACCTTTCTTTCAGGGCGCCTTGGACCGAATCCACGAATTCATTCCTCGTAAAGGGCTTTGAAAGGTAATCAAAGACCCCCAGTTTCATGGCATTGACGGCCGAGGGGACACTACCATATCCGGTGATGATGATCACCTGAAGTTCCGGGTGTTTTCCCTTAGCCTTTTGGACCACTTCCATGCCGTCTATATCCGGAAGCCGTAGATCGGCCACCAAGAGGTCATAGGGTTTCTGCCCGAAATAATCCAAGGCACCCCGACCAGTGGTGGCGTAGTCTACCGAATAACCCTCTTTCTCCAAGATTTTCTCCAGTCCTTTACCGAGGGTTAGTTCATCATCCATCAATAAAATCCGGGGCTGGAAGTCCGCTCCTTTATATTGGATATCACTGTTTCCTTGCATGGCTTATCTCCTTTCTTGACTAAATCGCTGTAAGTATATACAGCGATGGTGTCTAATAATGATTTACAATCGGATTATGCAAAAGATATTCCAATTAAAGAATATTCGGGAAGGAAATCTTGACACCCATAACAAGCTATAATGATTTTAAATTTTTATAGGGAGACCAGAGGGTTCTTCTATCTCCGGCAGGGGGATGTACACCGGATCGTACAGTCAAATCAGGGGAAATTAGAATTTTATTAAATAAATCGATTAGATTCAATTAGTAAGCTTGCACTGACAGGATTGTGTTAAGCCTCGGTAATCAACGGACCGTCTTGGTCCCCTTGCTCTTCAAGCCGTGCCTCTTGATGAGTGCATGGAAGTAAGGCCTTGGCATACCGACCCTAAGAGCGGCTTGGGTTATATTTCCCTGGCAGGCATCAAGGGCCTTAAGGAGGAAATTCTTCTCAACCACCTGGTAGGTTTCCTTTAGGAGGTGTTGTTTAAAGGCCCTCAATTCCCCGGTGGTCTCAGGAATTCGATCGGCTTTCGATCTTTCCCGAAGTTGGGTCGAATGAAAGGGAAAGACATTCTCCAGGGTTCTTCCTTCGGAAAGAATGACCAGACGTTCGACGATGTTTTTAAGCTCACGCACATTCCCCGGCCAATCGTATTGAACCAGGGCCTCCAAGGCCTCATCACTGAATCCTTCGACGCGTTTTCCCGTCTTTCGGCAGAAAAGCTTTAAAAAGTAATAAGCCAGCCGTGGGATATCATCCTTTCTCTCTCGCAGAGGAGGGATAAAGATAGGAAAGACGTTTAGCCGGTAATAGAGATCTTCTCGGAAATGTCCGCTTTCCACCAGGGTCTTAAGATCCTGATTGGTGGCTGATATAATACGAACATCACTTCGCCTGATCTGGCTTCCTCCGACGGGCTTGTATTCCTGTTCCTCCAGGACCCGGAGAAGCTTCCCCTGAACATCCAAAGGTAGATTGGAGATCTCGTCTAAGAAAAGGGTACCAGCATGGGCCATTTCAAATAACCCCGCTTTGTTCTCCACGGCCCCGGTAAAGGCCCCTTTGACATGGCCGAAGAGCTCGCTCTCCAGGATGCCAGGGCTGAGTGCACTGCAATCTGCGGCCACAAAAGGTCGACCAGCCCGGAGACTGTTGGCATAGATGGCCCTGGCGAAGAGTTCTTTTCCCGTTCCGCTCTCTCCATAAAGGATCACTGTGCTGTCCAAGGGGGCAACCTTTTGGACCTGTTGATAAACAGTCAGGATCTGGGAATGTTCCCCGATGAGGTTTTGAAAACCGAATCGATCCAGAACTTCCTTTCGAAGAGAGAGATTTTCCTCGAGCAAGCGTTTTTTCTCCAGGACCCTCTCGACCGTCAGCAAAAGGTCATTTTTTGAAAAGGGCTTGGATAGATAATCGAAGGCCCCGGACTTCATCGCCTCTACGGCACCTTTTACGGTGGAGAATCCCGTGATGATAATGATACAAGAGGCGGGCCTTTCCCGGCAAGTGGTCCTCAAAATCTCCATTCCGTCCATATCCGGAAGTCTTAAGTCCAACAAGACGATATCATAACTGCCCTGCAGGATGGCCTCGAGGCCCGCTCGGCCGTTAGGAACAGTATCTACCCTATGGCCTTTGTTGCTGAGGGACAGATGACAGCCTTCACGAATTGAACGTTCGTCGTCGATGACCAAGATATTTAGAGGATTCACCCTATTGGTCCTCCAATGGGGCCTTGGCTTCGCTTGAGTGGACTGGCAGGTTGATGGAAAAACGGGTACCACTCTCGGGCAGACTGGAGACCTCAATGTGCCCTTGATGGTTTTGAATGATCCCGAAACTCACAGATAATCCTAACCCCGTTCCTTTCTCTTTGGTGGAAAAGAAGGGCTCAAAAATTTTGGCTAAGTTTTCTAAAAAAATACCGCAGCCATTGTCTACAATCTCGGCTACAACCGTTTCGCCCTTTGGCCCCAGCTTAGTGGAAACCTTGATCTTACCTCTTTCCTGGGTGGCCTCAAGGGCATTGATCAGGATATTCATGAAGACCTGCTGGATCTGATTGGGGTCCAAAAAGATCCGGGGGAGTTCGGACGACAGGTTTTTCTCCAACTCAATGTGGCGGAGGCGAAATTCGTTTTCCAGGATCCTCAAGGCTTTTTCCATCACCGAATTGAAATCGGCCATCTTTTTCAGCAAGGGCCGTTCCCTGGAGAAATCCAAAAGCTCCTGAATAATCCGTTTGCACCGAAGGGTCTCCTGGGCAATGACATCCAGCCCTTCTCGAATGGGACCTTCCTCGGGGACCTGATCCATAAGCATGGTGGCGTAAACCAGTATCCCGCCCATGGGATTATTGATCTCATGGGCAATTCCGGCGGCCATCCGGCCTAGGGCGGTTAGCTTCTCCGTTTGTTTGACCAAGTGGTTGTACCGGGACTCCTGAGCCTCGATGAACCGGGCTTTGTCAAGAGCCAAAGCACTCTGTTCGGAAATGCCCCCCAAAAAATCTAGCTCGCTCACAGAAAAATCCCGAGGCTGGTCGAAAAAAATTCGGATAATCCCCACTACATGTTTTTTAAGTATTAAGGGAATATCCAAGGCCATGCGGAACCCTTCTTTTAAACACTCCTGGGGGTATTGGATGCGCGGATCTTTAAGAAAGTCGCGGATAAGGATGACCTGGTTCAGATTACATAGGTCGGTAATAATCGTATTGCTGGAAACCGGACCTTTGGAGAGATAATGCTCGCTGAGGCCATAAGAGGCAAAAAGGTCCATTTCTTGACTGTCAAGGTTGAGTATGCGTATCAGGGCACCTTTGGCTTGGAGGACCTCGGTTAACTTTCTGACTATCAGGGAAAGAACTTCATCGACCTTTGTGCTGGAGTGTACGGATCGGCTGATGTCTCTGAAGGTACGATAAAAGACCTCGAAAATGTCGGAGGAGGCTTTCATTTTCATCTAACCCTCATCTATCCCTTTTTAAAGAACCTGATGCCGACCCAATGAGAGGCTGTCCAGGATGTCAATGACCGTTTCAGCCTGATTCATTGTATAGAAATGGAAATAGTGGATTCCTTGCTTGATCAAATCAGCGCACTGCTCAACGGCAAATTCCCTCCCGATATGCCCGACATCCTCCGGAGAAGCCTTTTCCATGCGGGCGACCAAGGAATCAGGGATGGTGGTGCCGCACTTCCGGCAGAATTCCCCGGTTCTTTTAATATCGAAGATCGGCATGATACCGGGGATAATAGGGATGTGGATGCCGATCTTCTCCGCCCGCTCCAGAAAATCATAGTAAAAACGATTCTCAAAAAATATCTGGGTTATAGCAAAATGAGCCCCGCTGTCAATCTTCCTTTTGGTAAATAAAAGGTCCTTTTCCAGACTCGGCGATTCTATATGACCCTCGGGATAACAAGCCACACCAATGGAGAAGGCCTGGTAAGTTGACGTCAGGTCTACCAGGTCTTTGGCACAGGTCAAACAGTCCTCAGGAAAATCGGCATCGCTGGTCCCCTGGGGCAAATCGCCTCTGAGGGCGAGCACATTTTCAATGCCCATACTTCGGTATTGATCAAGGATGGCCTTCAAATCCCCATAGCTCTGGCCGATGCAGGTGAGGTGGGGCATGGGGGTGAGTGAAGTCTCCTCTTGAATGCGCTCGACCAGGCTGGAGGTATTCTTCCGGGTGCCGCCCCCGGCTCCATAGGTCACTGACACGAAATCGGGCCTGAGGGCCTCCAGTCTTTTGATTACGGGAAGTATTTTGTTTTCTCCTGCCGGGTCCTTGGGAGGGAAGAATTCAAAGGAAACACTCTTCCCCTGACTCTTGATGATCTCGTGTATCTTCATTAAAATACGCTCCCGCTGTCCCCTCTCCAAACTTGAAGAGGGGACAGAGAGGGGAGGGAGGGGTTACCGCCCAACTTGATCGATCAGGGACCCGTCTGGCTCACGCAGCTCAATAACCATCGGCATGGCCCCAATGGCATGGGTGGAGCAGGAAAGACAGGGATCATAGGCCCGGATAGCCGCCTCGACTCGGTTCAGCATGCCTTCAGTTAATTTCTTCCCATCCACGAAGGCCTTGGCCACCATTTCCACCGCTTTATTCATAGCCCAATTGTTATGCCCGGTAGCCACAATCAGATTGACCTTGGTCAGCATTCCGTTTTTGTCGGTTTTATAATCATGGAAAAGCGTTCCCCGTGGGGCCTCCAAACAACCCACCCCTTGGCCGGTCAGGTCCCTGGATTCGGTCACCAGGTTGGTTGAAAGGACCTCGGGATCCAGGAGAATTTCCTTGGCTCGTTCTATGGCATAGAGGTCTTCAATCAGGCGGGCGTAGTGATACCATAAAGTGCCCTCGACCGGTTTACCTCCACCCAGGGCCTTGAAATTTCCAAATTCCTCATTGGCTAGAGGGGTATTGATTTTTTCAGCCACATTCAGCCGGCCCAAAGGGCCCACCCGGTAGGTACCCTCGGGATAGCCCATTTTGCGGTAATAAGGGAATTTCAGATAGGACCAATCTTCCACATGCTCGGCAATAACCTCCAGATAATTTTGGGGATTGAATTCTTCCAGCGTTTTCCCGTTTTTGTCCGTTAAACGGATCCGGCCGTCATACAACTGCAATCCCCCCTGTTCGTCTACCATCCCCATATAACCTGACGGAAAAACCGCATATTTATCCACCAGTTCCCGATTGGCCTCAAACCAGCCTTTGGCCACGGTCAGGGCGATTTTAATCGTCTCCATAACCTCGTCAATCCGAGTCAGCAGATCGTCACAATCTTCCACTGAAAGGGGGGCATTAACCCCTCCGGGAATGGAATGAATGGGATGAACGCGTTTTCCTCCCAGCTTGCGGATGATGTCCTGACCGAAAGCCCTGGACTGGACCGCCTTCAAGGCCAGTTCCGGATTAGCCTGGATGACCCCGACCACATTTCGAATGGCCGGGTCGGCGTCGAACCCCAGGAGCATATCCGGACCGGCCAATTCGAAGAAATGCATGGAGTGAGATTGAATAAACTGTCCCATATGCATCAATTCCCGAAGGAGCTGAGCGGTTCGGGGAGGGGTCACCCCGACGATCCGGTCACAGGCCTTGGCTGAAGCCAGGTGATGACTGACCGGGCAAATTCCACATATCCGTGGCGTTATTTGAAGCATTTCAAAAAAGGGACGCCCTTCGGTGAATTTCTCAAACCCCCGAAATTCATTGACATGCATAAAGGCGCTATCCACTTTTCCTTTGGCCCCCATATTAATAGTGACCTTGGCGTGACCCTCTATCCTGGTGACGGGTTCTATCGTGATCTTCTGCATTATTTCTTCTCCTCTACTTATCCGACTTATTTAAGGTGCCGATTCCTGCCTCTTTAGTCGTACTTCAATGCCTGGTCCTTTAAGACCGGGATACGACCTTCCAATAACTCACTGATCACAAAATGGATAGCATCCGCAGAGGGAGGACAACCGGGCAGATAAACATCCACTTTAACCACCTGATCCAAGGGCCGGGCAAAAATCGGTTTTCCCAGCTCCTCCGATCGGGGGATAAACCCGTCCACGGTGCTCTCGGTCTCCACGTAGGCCCTTTGCAGGACATCCTCCAACTTAAATTGGTTTCTCATTGCCGGGAGACCCCCAAGAACCGAGCAATCGCCTAACGACACCAGGATCTGACAACGCTCCCGCATGACCCTGGCCACTTCGAGATGAGTGGTCGTGTTAACCGTCCCGGTCAGGATTCCGACCGTAACACCGTCTCTCGGCGGGTGTTTCAAGTCGGTGATCGGGCTGGAGGTAATTTCAATTTTATCCAAAAGCTGGACCAGCCTCTCATCCATATCCAATAAGGACATATGACATCCGGCGCAAGCGGCCAACCAATCTGTTGCAATTTTTATCTTCGCCATAGATCTTTCTCCTCCCATTCCTACATTCGGGCGGCCAATTGGGTTAATACTTCATTTTCAGGAATCACACCCTCCGGTAGCGGAACGGCTTTCCTGACGGCCACTTTTTTGCCTTCCAGGTTATAAAGCGAGCCTTCATGTTCATACCAAAGCAAGGCCGGAAAAACGATATCGGCCAC
>JAZDOU010000391.1:0-3656 GCA_043798385.1 Pseudomonadota bacterium | reverse complement strand
ACGGGCCGGTCTTCATAGAAGAAATGCTCCAGGTCGGTAATGATTTCCAGGGCCTTATTATTCTCCGACAGGACGGCCTTGAAATGGTCGTATTTATGCAGTAGAAAGGTCTTTTCAGCCGATCCCCGTTGGCCGGCCCTGCTCTTCCTGAAGATATCAAGGATCTTGAACATGATAGGATCTCTGGAGGATTTTTTTCAGCCCCACCTATCTGGGTAGAGTAATTACTAATATGAGACGGTTAATAATAGTCTTAGGCTTTTTACAGGTCCGGCAAACTATGATGAATTCGTAAGAAGTCGTCACCCCGGTGAAAACCGGGGTCCAGGAGGTTTTTAAGTGATTGATAACCCTGGATTCCGGCTTTCGCCAGACGTGATTCCGGCTTTCGCCAGACGTGATTCCGGCTTTCGGTATCCCTGGGTGGAGTCCCCTTCCCTCCGCCCTGGAAGCCCTACGAGCTGGAAGCGGAGATGGAATCCGGAATGACAAAAATAATCTTTCAGCTACTTTTTACGAATTCATCAAGTATCAATTGACAACATAACCGTTTCTGTTTATTTATTAAACAATATCAATTTATTTTTGGCAAGAAATTTTGCAGGGGAGGTTTTGGGATGGCCAGTATCTTGGCCTTTATTTTGGCCGGCGGACGGGTGGATGAGCTCAGTGTCCTGACCTTTGATCGGCCTAAATCCGCCCTGCCTTTTGCCGGTAATTTTCGGGTCATTGATTTTGCCTTGAGTAACCTGATGCATGCCCGGATAGGGCAGGTCGGCATCCTGTCTCAATACCGATCGGCCTCATTGATTACCCATATAGGCAACGGGGCTCCCTGGGACATGGCCGGACGGCGCCGCCGGGTGGCCTTGCTGCCTCCTTCCACCGGGCAGAAAGATTCCGACTGGTATCAAGGCACGGCCGATGCCGTGGCCCATAACCTGGAGTTCATTTATGAGAACGAACCGGATCTGGTGATGATCCTTTCCGGAGATCACATCTACCGGATGGACTATCAGGGATTGATCCAATTTCACCAGGAACAAAAGGCCGACGTCACGGTGGGATTAATCAAAGTCCCCCGAAATGAGGCGCATCGCTTTGGGCTGGGGGTCATGAAAGAGAAAAAGGGCCTGCCCGGGGGACGACTGATCGACTATCAGGAAAAACCAGCCCAACCCAATTCCCAGTGGGCCTCTTTAACCATTTATCTTTTCAAAACCCCGGTCCTGTTGGAGATCCTTAAACGAACCCATCCCCACACCGGCCAGGAGGTGATGGAATTCGGCCGGGATATCCTGCCTTCGCTGGTCCATCAATGCCGGGTCTTTGGTTATGTCTTTTCAGGCTATTGGGGCTATACCCGCACCCTGGATGAATATTGGCAGACCCATATGGATCTCTTCGGGGCCGACTCCAGGATTGATCTGAAGGCCTGGCAAATCCGAACCAACCTGGAACATGAACGCATCCAGGAACGACAGCCGGTCATGGTAGGCCTTGGCGCTCGGGTGGATCAGGCTTTGTTGACCCACGGTTGTGTCATCGAGGGCACGGTCAAAAGGAGTGTCTTGTTTCCCGGGGTCCAGGTTGAGGAAGGGGCTGTTGTGGAGGATTCCATCCTTTTTTTCGATACTGTGGTTGAGGCCGGGGCAATGGTCAAAAAAGTGATCACCGACAAACGGGTCCGGGTGGGAGAAAAGGCCCGGATCGGAGGCGGGCCCAAGGCCTTACCCAACCGGGCTTTTCCTCATCTGCTTTCTTCCGGTTTAACGGTTATTGGTCGAAACACCCATCTTCCCCCTCGAATTCGAGTCGGGGCCAATTGTATTCTTTATCCTTTTCTGGAAGAGGATTTTTTTGACACCAGCGAGATTCCTTCAGGAGCCACCCTATCGTGAGTAAGACCCTGGTTATGTTGTTGGCCGGCGGGGTAGGCAGCCGCTTGAATGCCCTGGTTGAAGTCCGGGCCAAACCGGCCGTCCCTTTTGGTGGAAACTATCGGATCATCGATTTTACCCTAAGCAATATTATGAATTCCGGTTTGGAACGGGTGGGGGTCCTGACCCAGTATAAACCCCTGTCCCTGATGAGCCACATCGGTTCGGGCAGGGCCTGGGATCTGGAAGGTCGGAACCGGGGTATCAAGATTCTGCCCCCCCATACCGGTGCCAAGGACTCCGACTGGTATAAGGGGACAGCCGATGCCCTGCGCCAGAATCTGGATTATCTGACCCGCTATGATCCCGAGCAGATCTTGATTGTCTCCGGGGACCATATCTATTACATGGATTATGCCCCTATGATCGCCTTCCATAAACGCAATCGGGCGGACTTGACCGTGGCCATGATGAAGGTGCCCAAAGAACAAACCGTTCATTTTGGAATCGCCCAGGTGGATGGGCCGGGGCGAATTGTGGATTGGGAAGAAAAACCCAAAACACCCAAGGGAAACCTGGCCTCCCTGGGGATCTATGTTTTCCGGACCGCCTATCTTTTAAAGGCCCTTCAGGATCCTTCTGCCGTGGATTTTGGCCATGACCTTATCCCTACGGCTATTAAAAGAGACCGCGTTTTTGCCTATCCTTTTTCCGGTTACTGGCGGGACGTCGGGACCTTGGCTTTTTATTTCGATGCCCACATGGATCTCTTAAACCCCAAGTGGGGGTTAAATCCCGAGGCCTGGGGGGTTCAAACCAATTTGGAAGAGGAAGGCTTGAAAGGGGATCGCCCCCCGGTTATCATTCAAAAAGGGGCCCGAGTGGTTCAATCCTTCCTGGGGTCCGATACGATCATCGAAGGCCGGGTGGAAAAATCGGTCCTTTCCCCGGGAGTCAGGGTAGGGAAGGGTGCCCAGGTCTTAAATTCCATTATTATGCACGACTGTCAAATCGAGGCTAAGGCCCATCTCAATCGGGTAATAATGGATAAAAAGGTCCGGATAGGGGAACAAGCCCGGATAGGAGGCCCGGCCGACCGTCCAAATCGGGAATTCCCCGGTCAGTTAAAAGAAGGTTTAACTTTAATCGGGAAAGGGGCGTCTATCCCTGCAAGGATTAAGATTCAAGGCAATACCATTATCCATCCCTGGGTCAGGGAAGTGGATTTTAACGGATGGCAGGTTGGCCAGGGGGAAACGGTCAGGAAGAAATAATAGCTATTTCGGATTTCGGATTGCGGATTTCGGATTGGGGGGCTAGTAGGAAAATAACGTTCGTCGTTAAGCGTTCGGCGTTCGTCGAAAGATATTTTTCTGTTTCATATCGCCCTTGCAAGGGCCTGGGGGCTTAAACCATTATCAGGAGAATAGAATGATGAAGAAGTGGCTGTTTTTGATGACCGGACTGTTTTGTCTCTCTCTGTGCCGGGTTGGTCTGGCCGAGGAATGGGACTTGAAAACCTGTTTGAACCTGGGACTGAAGCGGAATCCATCCCTTCTGGGGGCCGCTAAAGCCATCGAGGGGGCCGAGGCCCGGGTGAAGCAGAGCCAGGCGGCCTATTACCCCAATCTGTTTGCCGAGACCGATTACAACCGCTACAACACGCAAGCTTCAGGGAGTAGCCTGGCGGCCCAGTCGGCCGGTAATGGACCTACCGATCTGACCACCTATTATCTCGGCTTGTCTCAAAATATTTATGATTTCGGCCGGCGGGAA
>JAZDOU010000388.1:0-6284 GCA_043798385.1 Pseudomonadota bacterium | reverse complement strand
TTCTGCAACTGGGACGAAGACAGCCTGACCATGGCCGTTTCCGCTTCCCTGGATTGTCTGAAAGGGGTTGATAAAGAGACGGTCGAGGCCGTCTATCTGGCTTCCACGACCCTGCCTTTTGCCGACCGTTCCAATGCCGGGATTGTCCAGGGGGCTTTAAATCTCAAAGAGGACCTGCAGAGTCAGGATTTCACCGCCTCCCTGCGCTCCGGCACCAGCGCCCTGATCAGCGCCCTTTCGGCTGTCAAGGCCGGGGATAAAAAGCAGGTCCTGGTCACGGCTTCGGACAAAAGGGAGACCCGGGCAGCCTATTTTTATGAAATGTGGTTCGGCGACGGGGCCGCTTCCCTGTTGGTAGGCGATAGCGGGGTGATTGCCGAATTTAAGGGCTCTTATTCCATCTCCTGTGATTTTATCGATCACTATCGAGGCACTCCCAATAAATTTGATTATATGTGGGAAGAACGATGGGTCCGGGATGAGGGCTATTCCAAAATAATTCCCCAAGCTGTAAACGGTCTCTTCAATAAGCTCTCCATTTCCATGGAGGAGGTCGACAAACTGGTCTTTCCCTGTTTTTTCAAGGCCGAACACCGCAATATCGCCAAAAAACTGGGGGCCACGGCGGATAAGGTCCAAGACAACCTCCATGAGGTCTGTGGAGAAACCGGGACGGCCCATCCTTTGGTCCTGTTGGTCGCCGCACTGGAACAGGCCAAACCGGGAGATCGCCTTCTGCTGGCCGGCTTTGGTCAAGGGTGTGACGCCCTGTATTTTCAGGTGACTGAAAATATTCTCAAGCTCCCGGCCCGAACCGGTATCCGGGGCTCATTACAGAATAAAAAAACCAGTGATAATTATCTCAAGTTTTTGAAATTCAGGGATCTGATTCAGACCGAAATGGGCATCCGCTCCGAAGCCCCAACCCAGACCGCCATGACCGTGCTGTGGCGAAAACGGAAGATGCTTTTGGGGTTGGTGGGTGGAAAGTGTCAGGAATGCGGGACGCCTCAGTTCCCCAAGATGGATATCTGCGTCAACCCGGCCTGTCATAAACACTACACTCAGGAAGACTACGAATTTGCCGATAAGCCGGCCTATGTCAAATCCTTTACCAGCGACTTACTGGTCGTTTCCGTGGATCCGCCGGCCGTTTACGGTATGATCGAGTTTGAAGCCGGGGGGAGATTCATGGCCGACTTTACCGATTGCGAACGGGCCGATGTCTTTGTCGGTCAACCGGTCCAGTTATCATTTAGAAAACGCTACACCGATAAAGATCGCGGCTTCAGCGGATATTTCTGGAAGGCCATCCCCCAACCGGGAAAACCGGTTAAAAAAGAAGCCCAGGCCGGGATCCGTTTTGACGGCCGGGTGGCCATTGTCACCGGGGCCGGGGCCGGTTTGGGCCGGGTCTATGCCCTGGAACTGGCCAAACGGGGGGCCAAGGTGGTGGTCAACGACCTGGGCGGTCCCCGGGACGGGGCCGGGTCCGGCTCGACCCGGGCGGCTGATCAGGTGGTGGAAGAGATCAAGGCCCTGGGAGGCCAGGCCGTGGCCAGTTATGATTCCGTGTCCACCCCCGAAGGGGGCCAGGCCATTGTCCGGAAGGCCATCGAGGCCTTCGGTCAACTGGACATCCTGATCAACAATGCCGGTATCCTGCGGGATAAGACCCTGGCCAAGATGGAACCCGAGGCCTGGCAAGCCGTCTTGGACGTACACCTGAACGGGGCCTATCATGTGACCCGCCCGGCCTTTTTGAAGATGCGAGAGAGGGGTTATGGACGGATCATCATGACCACCTCGGCTGCCGGACTCTTCGGAAACTTCGGGCAGGCCAACTATTCGGCCGCCAAGCTGGGTCTGGCAGGGTTCATGAACACCTTGAAGCTGGAAGGGGAAAAACACAACATCAAGGTCAACACCGTGGCCCCGATTGCCGCCACCCGTTTGACCGAGGACGTCCTGCCCCCGGACCTCTTTGAAAAACTGAAACCCGAATTCGTAACTCCCCTGATCTTGACCCTATGTGCAGAAAGCTGCCCCCATACCGGTCAGGTCTTTAATGCCGGATTCGGGTATTTTAATAAGGCGGCCATTGTCTCCGGACCGGGTCTCACCCTTGGAGAGGGGAAAACCATCCCCACAGTAGAAGAAATCCATCAGCACTGGCAGGCCATCAATAGTCTGGAAGGGGCCAAAGAATTCGCCAACGCCACGTCGGCCCTGGGGGCCATGTTCGGGGCCTCTGCCCCCAAAGAGGAACAAGCCCCCGCTGGAGCAACCTCGTCTGTTGAGGAGATATTTAAACAGATGCCCCGGGCCTTTCAGGCCGACAAGGCCGCCGGCGTAGAGGTGATTTTTCAGTATCGTATCTCCGGTCCCAAGGGGGGTGACTGGATTTCAGTGATCAAAGACCGGACCTGTCAGGTCACCCCGGGGGTGCATGAGTCGCCGAACACCACGATTAAGATGGCTGATGAGGATTTCCTGGCCCTCATGGAAGGCAAACTCAAGGCCATGCAGGCCTTCACTACCGGAAAGCTGAAGATCGAAGGGGACATCATGAAGTCCCAGTTGATAGAGAAACTGTTTAAGTTTTAATAGTTCCAATGAAAGAAAGATGTTAACACACCAATAAACAGCACAGCCAAAAGTTCAGATGCAAGGCGTGGGAGTCATGAGGAATGAGGCGTATAAATAATACGTCGAAATGACGAATGACGAAGCACAACGCAGCAGGTGGACCTTTGGCGAAGCCGTTAGGGAGGTAAAAATGGCCACAGGTATCAAAGACAAGGTTGCCATCATCGGGATGGGCTGCACCCGTTTTGGAGAACGTTGGGATATGGGGCCCGAAGAGCTCATGGTGGAGGCCTTTAGCGAATGTTTGGCAGAGGCCCAAATAGCCCCTGATGAAATCCAGGCGGCCTGGCTGGGCACCTGCATTGAAGAGATCAATGTCGGCAAGAGCGCCTTGCCCCTTTCCGTTACTCTTCGCCTTCCCTTTATTCCGGTCACCCGAACGGAAAACTTTTGTGCCAGCGGCACTGAATCCTTTCGGGGGGCGGTCTATGCCGTGGCCTCAGGGGCCTATGATATCTGTCTGGCCATGGGAGTGGAAAAACTGAAGGATACCGGCTATGGAGGCCTCCCCAATCCCGGTTCCGGTTTTGGTTCCTTGAGCTGGTTGTGGTGGCCAAACATCTCCGCCCCCGGGGTCTTTGCCCTCCTGGCCAGTGCCTATGCGGCCAAGTACCACATCTCGGAAAACGAGTTCAAAAGGGCCCTGGCCCACGTGTCGGCCAAAAGCCATGCCAACGGGGTCCTCAATCCTAAGGCCCATTTAAGAAAAGCCGTCACTGAAGACCAGATTATGGCCGCCCCGATCATCGCCCATCCCCTGGGCCTTTTTGACTGCTGCGGGGTAAGCGACGGAGCCGCCTGCGCCATCGTCACTACGGTGGAAAAAGCCAAGGCCATGGGGGTAAAAGATTTTATCACCGTTAAGGCCTTACAATTGGCCTTAAGTAATGGCGAAGAGATGGGCTTCAATGAATGGGACGGCGATCATTTTGTAACCACCGATAAGGCCAGTACCCGGGCCTATCAAGAGGCCGGCATCACCGATCCTCGAAAAGAAATCAGTATGATGGAGGTCCATGACTGCTTTTCCGTCACCGAATTGGTCACTTATGAAGACCTGCATATTTCCGAACGGGGTCAAGCGGTCCGGGATGCCCTGGACGGGTTTTATGACCTCCACGGGAACGGAGTCCCCTGTCAGGTGGACGGTGGATTAAAATGCTTCGGACATCCTATCGGGGCCTCCGGTCTGCGCATGCTTTATGAAATGTATCTGCAGTTTCACGGCCGGGCCGGGGAACGCCAGATCCCCAACCCCCGATTCGGTCTGACCCACAACCTGGGCGGCGTGCCCCATATGAATGTCTGCAGTATCGCTATTGTCGGGAAATACGAAAATTAAAAATTCCCCAATCGACAGGTTTGAAGGGGAGGGTGCCATGCTTAAAATCCACTGCATCATGAACTCGGCCGTGGAAGATGTCCTGGCCTTCAAGACCTGTTGTGGACTCAAGATGTTTGATCAGAATCTTGAAATTCACCTCACCAATCAAGGCGATCTGCCGGTAATCGTGCCGAGTTATTTTGACCTGGAAACCGCGGTTGGAATAGAACGGATCAACACCTTAACCCCTCCGGGAGAGCATCAGCTGAGGCCGGGAGAGATCATGGCCTTTTATTGTTCCATGGATGAAATCCTCTGGAACAAGGCCAAGAAAATCATTTTTTATGACCAGAAGGGAAATCACTATCCTGTTTCCATAAACCCTTGACTGGGAGACAGGAAACCTTTTTTGCTCAGTGCTCAAAGCTTAAAAAAAGTCCTTGCCTTGAGCCCTAAGGGGAGGAATTACCCGATGGAAATTTTAAATTATACGGAAGAACACCGCATCTTTAGAGAGGCGGTCCGGAAATTTTTGGAAAAAGAGGTCATCCCCAACGTTGAGGAATGGGAAGAGGTCGGCATCCTTCCCAAGAGCATCTGGAAAAAAATGGGGGAGCAGGGCTTTTTGTGCATGGATGTCCCCGAAGAATACGGCGGACTGGGGGCCGATTTTCTTTACTCGGTTATCCTGATCGAAGAGCTGGCCAGGACCAACCATACCGGACTGGCCGCCCCTCTGCATAACGACATTGTGGTTCCCTATATAACCGCCTTTGCCTCGGAGGAATTGAAAAAGAAATATCTGCCGGGCTGTGTTTCCGGCGATATCATCACGGCCATTGCCATGACCGAACCCAACACCGGGTCGGACCTGGCCGCCATCCGGACCCATTTTATCGAGGAGGAAGACTCCTTTGTCATCAACGGTCAAAAGACCTTTATTTCCAACGGCATCAACTGCGACCTGCTGATCCTGGCCGCTCGGGACCCCAGGGCCGAAGACCCGCACTCCGCCCTCTCCCTCTTTCTTATCCCGGCCGGGACCCCTGGGTTTGAAAAAGGAAAAAAGATCAAAAAGATCGGCTGGCACAGCCAGGATACGGCCGAGCTCTATTTTACCGACTGTCGCATCCCCAAAGATCATATCCTGGGCCAGAAGGGCATGGGCTTTTACATGCTGATGATCAAACTCCAGCAGGAACGGCTGGTCTGCGCCATTGGTGCCGTGGCCGGGGCCGAGTATATGTTGAACGTCACTATCCCATACGTCAAAGAACGCAAGGCCTTCGGCAAGCCTATTTCCAAGTTCCAGTCTAATCAGTTCAAGATCGTCGAGATGGCCACAGAGATCAAACTGGGCCGGACCTTCCTGGATAAATTAATAGCCGATCACCTGGAAGG
This sequence comes from Pseudomonadota bacterium, assembly GCA_043798385.1. Classification (GTDB taxonomy): domain Bacteria; phylum Desulfobacterota; class RBG-13-43-22; order RBG-13-43-22; family RBG-13-43-22; genus RBG-13-43-22. The sequence goes on along the minus strand of JAZDOU010000388.1, from coordinate 910 downwards.
GAAAAATATCGTTACCGAGGTCTCCATGGCCAAGTACTGGACCACTGAAATGGCCCACCGGGTGGCGGATCAATGCCTTCAACTCCACGGCGGGTATGGCTATTGCGAGGAATACCCGATTGCCCGAGCCTGGCGGGATAGCCGGGTAATGTCCATCTTCGCCGGAACCAATGAGATCATGAAAACCATCGTGGCCAAGATGATGGGGTTATAAAAAAATTGAAGTTGAAAATACAGCCCCACCGGGTCAATATTAAAATGAGACGGTTAATAATCCTTCTTCTGCATCTGTAACCGGCTCTTCAGCTTCTCCTCCACCTCTGTCAGTTTACGGATAAACGAAGACGGATTGCTCGGGTCGGATTCATTTCTTTCCGCCAAGAAGAACTCATAGGTATTTTTCAGCTCGGCTATGATCTCCGCGTTGAGGTTCGTCTCGTCGATCCGGTCGGTATAGAGATAGTTCACAAATACCTTCAGTGCCTCGAAAGACAGGCCGGAATAATCCCGGACCTGGTTGGAGCCATCCTTGACTTCCCGGAACATGTTCCTGAACAAGGTGGTTCTGGCCGACAGCACCATCCGGTCGACCGGTATGCGGCGGTCTCCGGAAAGGATGGCAAAATCCTTGGATTGTTCATTCCGGTAAAGTTTCTCCATATCATTGCGTAGACCGGCCGGGCCGTTTTTCAGATAAAATTCCTTATCCCCGATCCCGAAATGCCGGCGGATCTCCCAGAACGACCATTCCTCTTGCGGGCTGACTATTCCGCTGTACATCCATTGGATAAACGGCTGGATGCGGTCCGCTTTCATAGTCGAAAAAAACGCCATGTCGGCATCGGACATCCCCCGCCCGAGCCGGGCCTCGAACATCTTTTTGTGAATCGGTATGACCTGCTGGTCAGAG
>JAZDOU010000376.1:0-32088 GCA_043798385.1 Pseudomonadota bacterium | reverse complement strand
TCCCGGCACAAGGCCTCCCACTGTCTTTCCCGATAGGCTTTGTGCCCATCCGACCAATGGCTGATCAACTCTCTAACGAGTGGTTTCTCCTGACCCTCCGGCCAGAGGTCATTGATGGCCGCAGGGGAATGGATTACGTTTAACAGCTGCTGGAGTGATTGTTCGGCCAAGGCCCTAATCTCTGTCGGGCTCTCATTTTCGAACAAATGTTTTGCGGCACTCATTTTTATTCCCATAACTCCTTTTGCCCAGAAAAAGAGAACCACCCCCCATAAAAAATCCTGGGGCTTAATCACTCAAACTTTTTGGCCAAAGGAACACTCGTGATCCCCGATTTTTTTAGCTCCTTATGAATGACCCGAGCTACCTTCCAGGCCCCGGGTGTATCCCCATGAATGCAAAGGGTATCGGCTTTCAGACCAATTTCCTTCCCTTCGATACTCGTCATCATCCCAGTGGCTATGAGTTTAATGATTCTTTTTTTAACCAGCTCGGGATCGTGGATCACCGCCCCGGCCATGGTCCGGGGAGCCAGCCGGCCGTCTTTCAGATAGGCCCGATCCGGGAAAACCTCCTGAGCCACTTTCAGCCCGGAGGCAGCGGCCATCTTTGCCCCTAAGGAGCCGGACAACATGACCAGGATCAACTCCGAATCAAAAGACCTTACTGCCTCAATCACTTCCTGGGCCGCCTTCTCGTCTCGAGCGGCTAAATTATAAAGGGCTCCATGGGGTTTCACGTGCTGAAGGAAAAGCTCGTTGGCCCTGGCAAAGGCCATTAAGGCCCCTATCTGAAACAGAAGATAATTTTTAATTTCTCCCGGGAAGGTTTCCAGGTTCCGTCGTCCGAATCCCAAAAGATCCGGATAACCAGGATGGGCCCCCACGGCTACCCGATGTTTTTTGACCAGTTCCATGGTTTTGGCCATTACCATGGGATCTCCGGCATGACAGCCGCAGGCTATATTGGCTGAAGTAATATAAGGAATAACCTTCTCATCCTCTCCAATTTTATAGGCCCCAAAACTTTCCCCCATATCACAATTGATATCAATCCGCATCATCGTATCCTTACTCAACCTTTATTACTTGCCTCGGTTCTTCTCCCTCATGCCTCGTGTCTCACGCCTCATGCCTGAATTATTCTTCCCCCCAGATCCGCTGGCTGCGATTGATCTTTTTTCTCACTATCTCCCAGGTATGGGTCTTCAGAAAAGACTCGGGCCAACGAAGAACCATCCGTTGAAACATCTCCCAGGGAACAGTAAAAGTTAGTTCATCGGGTTTTAAAAACTTCCGATCCGAAGGATCCCACCCTCCCAACACTGCTTTGAGTTTATTTTCTGCCAGATACTTTAAGGGCCAGGAAACCAGGTTGGAGCATCCGGCCCCAAAAGGGGAACAAACGGCTTCAAAGTCGTTGGTAACAAAAGTGGCCAGTTGATTGAGACCGCAAAGGACCTCCCCCCTGGCAAAAAAGTTAACCAACTCCGGTTGCTCATTCCCGGAAAATTGGCTGAGGGGTTTAAAAACACAATAACGGTCCGGGGCCGGTCTGGGGTCAATGGTCTTAAAGAAATGACGGGTAATCTCAGGGGATTCCAGGTAATGTTCTCCCGGGACCTGATCGGGGATCCCGCTGGAAACATAATAGGTGATGAATTCCAATTGGGGTTTTAAGAAACCCAAATAAAAGGCCCCACCCAGGCAGCCGAATCGGTCTCGATCAAAATAGGCGGCCGTCCCTTTACGCCTGGCCCGCCAGATATTTCCCATAACACAGGAAAAATTCTCAAACAGGGAGCCCCAATTGACCTCGCCCCTGGCTTCCATCTCGCTGGTCGGCAAGTTACCCGGCTTGGGAGAAAAACCTTCTTTAGGTTCGTGTTGGCTATAAAACATCCCAAGGGGTTCTTCTTTCAATCCCAAAACTTCAAAAAATTCTTTCATACCCTCTTTTATCTTTTCATCCATGGATCAGCCTTCCCTCAGGGTTCTCCTCCTTTTTTCGAATTTCGCCGAACGCCGAACGCTTAACGACGAACGTTATTTTCGTACTAATGTTTGGTCATCATATAGATGACGGCTTTTTCCAAACCGTCCAGGGTCAGTTCAAACATGGGAAAGATCTCCCGAATTTGGGTGATGGTCCGCGTATAAGCCCACTCATCGGCTAATACCGGGTTGATCCACAGGGCATGAGAAAAGGTCTCGGCAATGAACTTCAATCTCTCTAAACTAGGCCTTCCGGAACGCTCTCCCACATAGATCGACCCATCGGTCCCCATCAGCTCATAAGGGGCCATGCTGGCATCCCCGACAATAATAAACCTGGTCTCCGGATCAAGACGAACCAGTTGCTCGGTAGGAAAGGGTTTGGACCGTCTTGGTGGGTCCTCCCAGAGATAATCGTAAATGGTGTTGTGAAAGAAAAAAGTCTTCAGATCCTTAAACTGGGAGCGGCTATAATTAAAAAGGGTTTGGACCAGGGCAATGTATGGGTCCATAGACCAACCACCGTTATCAATCGCCAAAATTATCTTTAGACGGTCTTTGAGGCTCCGGTCAAAGATGATCTCGATTTCTCCGGCATTCTTCATGGTCTGGTAGATGGTTTTATCGATATTGACCCTGTCTTTTGGTCCTACCGGCACCATATGCCGGAGTCGTTTCAAGGCCTCCCCAATCTGAGACTGGGTAAGGGGGCCTTCTTGAGAATAATCTTTATATCTTCTTTCCATAGCCACCTTAATGGCCGATTTATTCCGAGATGTCCCGCCGATCCGCATACCCCCAGGATGATACCCCGAATGGCCGACCGGAGAAGTCCCGCCGGTCCCGATCCATTTCTTTCCCCCATGGTGTTCTCCGGTTTGTTCTTTTAACCGATCCAAGAAATATTGGAGCAGCTCTTCCGGACTTAATTGTTGCAGTTCTTTTTCGTCTATCCCTAAGGCCTCGGCCAGGGCCTTCGGTTCTCTCAGCCATTCTTCCAAAAGAGAACGGACGATCTCAGACAACTCAAATTCATCACCTTCTTTAAATTCCACTCCTCGGAACTGGTGAGCAAAGGCCTGATCATAGAGGTCAAAATAACGCTCGCTCTTGACCAGGATGGTCCGGGCGGTAATATAAAAATCATCCAGTGAATTGACCAACCCTAATCCCAGGGCCTTTTGGAGCCTCAGAAAAGAAGTCGGGGAAACCGGAATGCCTACTTTTTTTAAGAAATAAAAAAAATCAACAAACATGGGAGATACTCTTTGGCCTTATCTCTTTAAACGGGTCACGTTGTTCTGGGCCACCACATAATCCGGACTCTTTTTGAACAAAACGCCCAAAAAAGGGACCTCTCCCTTAATGAGGTCCTTGACCTTGAAATCCGGGTCTGATCGCAAAGCTCGGATCCAGTTAATCAATTCCCGGGTGGCGGGTTTCTTTTCAATCCCCCGGACCTCCCGGAGACGGTAGAAAGTCTGGACGGCACTATCGAGTAAATCCCGGTCGATATCAGCAAAATGGACCCGCAGGATCCTTCTCATCATGTCCGGTTCGGGAAAGGCGATATGATGAAAATTACAGCGGCCTAAAAAAGGATCTGATAAGTCCTTTTTAGCATTGGAGGTGATAATAATGACCGGTCGATTTTTAGCCGAAATGGTCTTGTCGATCTCGATGATATCAAACTCCATCTGGTCCAGAACATCCAACATGTCGTCCTGGAAATCGGTGTCGGCCTTATCGATTTCATCGATCAGCAAAACGACTTTCTCGTCGGCCACAAAGGCCTGACCTATTTTGCCCATCTTTATATAGTCCTCAATGTTGCTGACATCCCGGCTGGAATCCCCGAAACGGCTGTCGTTTAAGCGAGTGAGGGTATCATATTGATAGAGGGCATCGATCAGCTTCATGCTCGATTTTACATTAAGGACAATCAATCGCATACCGAAGGCCTCGGAAATGGCGTAGGCCAGCATGGTCTTGCCGGTTCCCGGTTCCCCTTTTAGAAGTAAAGGCATTTCAAGGGCCATGGAGATATTGACGATTTTGGCCAGTTCTTCATCCAGTACGTATCTTGTGGCCCCGGAAAATTTGGTTGGGTGGGTTTCAGACATAGTTCAACTCCTTATAAAATATGGTTTCCAATTCAAACATAGGTTGATTGAAAAATCAATAGGGTTATCGCAGGGGATTTTAACAGAGGAGCAAAAGGCTTGCTTTTAAAAATCCAAAGAGAGTAAACGATCCAGAATACTTTTGTAGGTGTAAGTATAGGTAAAATAATAGGTTACAACTTCATCCTTTTGATCGTTTAACCCTTTTAGTTCATGGGAAAAATAGGTCATACCGGTTGCAAAACGGGTCTTAATTTTATAGTGATGTTTTTGGTTGGCATTTATCTTTCCTTCATAGATAACCTCGTCGTCAACGATAATCCTTAGCAAATACATTCCCGGAGGGGACGGGGGAGATTTAATCCACCCTTCACAATCCAGGATAACCCCATACCCTTTTTGGGCCTGGAGGTGAGTTCCGGTCCCCTCTTTGGAGAGTTGAAAGTGCATATCTTCGGTACTCTTGCCTTCCAAGGGAATCCCTCTTTGATCATAAAAAAGCCATCCCCCCCCTATTCCCAATACCAAGATGATCAGTATGATCAACAGACAACCTTTACCCGACTGAGAATGAAGCATGGTGATCCCCATAAAATTGAGATTATTTTGAAATGGATGACTTCCTTAAGAACAACAAAGTAACTCGCCTCTAAAGCTAATCTTCTAACATATTCACAAGATTAGTAAAAAGAGGAGAAGATGTCAAGAATAAACCTTTTGCCCCCGAATTTTTATCTCATTTTATCCAAAATGGTCCTGGCTTCCTCGGCTCCTGAAAATTTAGGATCCAATTCCAGAGCCTTTTTTAATTCCTTCCGGGCCTGTTCTTTGTCCCCGTTTTTAAAATAGGCCATCCCCAAGTGATAATGAACTACGGGATTCTCTTTCATCTTTTCCTGGGCTTCTTTAAAATAGGAGATCGCCCGAGGAAAGAAGTTCTTCTTGTAATAAATCCATCCCAGGGTGTCGGCGATATTGGGGTCATCCGGAAATTGCTCTTTGGCCATCTGGGCCAGGTTGAGGGCCTCGTCTATTTTCTCGCCTTTTTCCGCATAATAGAAAGCCAGATTATTGGCGGCCGGGACGAATTTAGGATTAATCTTCAGGGCCTGTTGATAGTATTCCTTGGCCTTCTCATAATTCTTCTGGGATTCATAAAGGATCCCCAAGCTCATGACAGCCGGCAGGGAATTGGGATTCTTCTGGAGGGCGGTACTGAATTCCTTCATGGCCTTATCCACCATTTTCTGTCGGGCATAAAAATTTCCCATAGAAAGATAGAAATTAGTGACGTTGGGATTTAATGCAATGGCCTTTTTATACAAGCCCTCGGCCTTGGCCATATCCTTATTGACCTCTTCCAAAGAAGCCAGCATCTGGTAAAAATAGGGATTCTTGGGGCTCTGCTGGATCTGGGCCTCTACCCGGGCAATGGCCTTCTTGGAATCCTTTTGCATCATATTAACCGCCACTACCAGATTGAGGGCCTCTAAAAAATTGGGTTGGATCGACAAGGCCTTTTCCAATTGGACCAAGGCCTCCTTCGGCTTCTTCTGAATTAAAAAGATACGACCCATCTGATAATAGCCGACAGGATTTTTCGGGGCAAGTCGAATCACCTCTTCAAAGGCCTTAGTCGATTTCGCCAGATCCCTTTTAGCCACATAAGCATTACCCAACATCAGGTGGGCCTGGATGACGTTCGGATTCAATTTCAAAATCTCCTGGGCCTGTTCAATGGCCAAATCAATGCCACCGGTTCTTAAATCAATGTCTCCTAATAATAAACGGGCCTCCAGCCCTTGGGGATTCAACTTTATGGCCTCAGCTAACGCTGTCTTGGCCTGCTGGTTATCCCTGTTGCCCATATGAGCCAGGGCTAAAAAGTAATGCCCACTGGCCGATTTAGGATTTTCTTTGATATAGGGTTGAAAAAGGGCAACGGCCTCTTTATTTTCCCCCTTGGACATATGTAATCTGCCCTTAAGGAAGGTCCCCTCCTGACTCTTGGGATTAATCTTCAAAATCTTGTCTATCAACTCCGTTGCCTTATCATATTTCTTTTCCGCCAAATAGATCTCAGCCACCTTGACCCGGGAAGGAATATTTTTTGAGTCCGTATCCATGGCCTTTTGATAAGTATCCAGGGCCTGGCCTTTCTTGCCCAAGGCCATATAAAAGTCCCCCAGACGAAGTCGGGAAGGTATATTCTTTGTATCCAGTTCAATGCCTTTTAAAAATTGTTTTTCTGCTTCTTCGTTCCGATTTTGGGAGGCATAAAAGTTTCCCAAGATAATCACTGCACCGACATCATTGGGGGTTATCCGGGTGACTTGAATAAATTCAGCCTCCGCCAACTCATTCTTGCCTGTTTTGCGATAAAACTCAGCCATCATATATCGCGCCTTAACCGACTTCTCATCCGCCTTAACCGCCTCTTTGAAGGCCTGCTCGGCCCCTGCAAAATCCTTAGTCATAATATACAGGTTGGCCAAATGGACATAGGCGTCTATACTCCGGGGGTCTTTTTCAAGGGCCTTTTTGGCCTCGGCGACGGCCGTCGGCAGATCTTTCTCCACGGCAGAGATTGAACTATTCAGGAGGTAGACTGCCGGTTTTCCCGGCTCTTTTTGAAGAAGGAATCTAGCCTGTTCCCTGGCCTTGGGAATATCATTAGCCAATATATACATGTACCCCAACTGAATCCGGGCCTCGGTAAGATTGGGGTCGAACTCCACACTTTTGGAGAATTCAGAAAGGGCCCCGCGGAGATTATTGACCTTAAGATAAATCATCCCTAATTGGTAGTGGGCCTGGGCATGTCTTGGATTGAGCTGGATGACATTTTTATATTCAATAATGGCCTCAAGGGGTTTGTTTTCCGATAAGTATTTTTCGGCTTTCTTTAAGTGACGCTCCATTTTTGCTTCTTTGCTGCAGCCGGCCAGTCCCATAAGGAGAAAACAAAAAACGCCCAATAAAATAATAAGACCTGCATTTCTAGTCCCTAATGACTTCATGTTCCTTCCTCCTTGAGCGATGGGTAGTGTGGATAATTCTATATCATGATTACACTAAAAAAAGAAAAACCTTTTTCAGCCGATCATCCAGCCGGTAAAAATCCCCCGAAAGAAAAACTTCCCAAAAGGGACATTCTTTGAACCGAAAGGGTCAGTTTTATATTCTGTATAGTGAATAAAAAACCCGTCTGTTAAATTTATATAATAATATTTTTCAGTTAGACAATATTTTTAAAATGGCACCTTATTTGCTTATATTTAAGACAAGCTTAAAGAACCAAAAAGTTTTGGACTTTATTTATTAAAAAGGGGGAGGTTGCCATGAAAAAATTAACTGGGCTAACTTTATTGTTGGCATTGCTCTTGGTTGGCTCACAGGCTTTTGGATCTACCATCACTTTTGGCGACAGCACAATAGGTTATTGGCAGGGATGGTCAAGTCTGGATTCGGCCAATAATAGTGGTACTAATCCTGATAAAAATAAAAATATTTCAGACACCTGGGGCTCACCGAATATTACGGGAGGGACTGCTACCATTATCGATGGATACCTTACCCAGGTCACTTTTTCTCTCACTGGCGATGAATGGAATTTATTAAAACCGGCAGACCTGTTTATTGATTTAGACAACGACAAAGACAAAACCTGGGACTATGTCGTCAACATGATTGATGGAAATAATAATAGTAATGAAAATCCAGGATTATATGCCATCAATCAACCGCTCTACAACACCGATACGAATAAAAACTATATTTTGTCCAATACAATTTTGCCCTCTTTAGGATCACCTTATAACATCACCAGCATACGTGATAATCAACCCATCGGTGTTTCTAATCTCGGCGGGATCTTTAAAACTGTATCATTTACCGGCTGGTTACCAACCTCCACAAGTGAAAATCAAACTGTCACTTTTAACTTCGGGGCTCAAGACATCCTTGTGGGATCCCAATTTAATATCGGCTGGGCTGTTAATTGCGGCAATGATGTAATCTATGAAACAATTAATCCCGTTCCCGAACCAGCCTCTATGCTCCTTATGGGTTCCGGGCTGATTGGGTTGGCCGGGTGGGGAAGAAAAAGGTTCTTCAAGAAAGAGGCTGTTATAGCCTAAGTTCTTCAATCCTTCCTTTTTATACCTGAAGACGCCATAACGTCTTCAGGTATTTTTTTGTCTGCTTTTAATTCTCAGTCGATTGGGTCTGTCTGCGCAGAAAAGGAAAAGGTTTCATGAGAAACGGGCGATATAAGGGATCTCCGATCAGGACCATCTGCCAGGACAAAAAGGGATTCGACAAGACATAGCATTCCGCTAACGTAAATCGGCCGTCCAATAAAAGGCCAAAAAACAGATCGGGTGGCGGAAAGGCCTCGACATAAGGCTCAGCCACCGGCCCGAGTGTGGCGGCCACCCCCTTTTCCAACATCATCTTGCACCAGACACGACTACTTTTTCCCTTCAAGGTTGTACATTCAGCACTGGCAATATGATAGCCCACGGCTCCCTTTACCCAAGTGAAGGCATCTACGTACTGGCCCAAGCTGTACCACCCGCAATACAAGGCGGCCTTGAGGCACTCCCCGGGTTGAAAGAGTCTTTCCTTGGAATCCAGGACTACAGGCATCCTTTCACTTTTTCCCACCTGTCCGGCTGCCTGATGGATCGCCCGGTCATAAAAGGGATACCCGGACAATTCCTTATTTCCAGGGTCCGCCCAGCGGGCATCAAAATAAGCAATGCCCTTTAGACCTTCCTTTTCAGTCTCAATGCTGTCATCAATAATGCGACGGACAATCCTTTCTGTTGGACCGTCTAACCGGCTCACCATCAACACTTTCTGAAACAGATTTTTGGGGGGGGTCTTCTGGTTCCACAAAAAAAATTTATTGGGAAGCCAACCATTGAGCGGATAAGATCCTTCTCTAACCAGGGCGATCTCAGAATCAACGGAGGCCCCTTGAAGGACCTTGTCGGACAAATCGATCTGCCTTTTAAGCCTTTTCTCGGACTCCTTTAAAATTTTGAGTATTTCCTGGTCCTTTAAAGGCTCCACCTCTTTTATTTGTTGTAAAATTGCGGCATGTTGCTTTTTTAATTCGGAAAGCCCTTTCGCTTCCCCGGGAGTCAATTCAGTGGGATTAATTCGTAAAGGGAGACCGAACATAAGGGCCAGGCATTGAAACTTTTTGCCCTCCGGATCGTTTTTTTCCAGGAAGGCTCTCACCGGAGAGGCGATTTTTTCATTATATTCTTCCCTGGTACAATCTTCTCCTGAAGGCGCCCGGAGCAAGATCAAATTTCCCTCAGGAATATTACGCTTAAGCATGTAATATTTAGCCAGTTCTTCACTGTGCCAAGCCATCTTATTGGCCACGACCACCACCTGCTCCGGTAAAAGTGCCCAGCTAATTCCAGGAAACAACAAAAAAAAGGTGACCACACTTAATATGAAAAAAGGGCCTTTCTTAGCCCTCATCTTTCTATTCCTTTAAGCCTTTCAATATATAAAACCATAGACCGGCTTTAATGTTCGGGTTTATCTCTATTACATGCGCTTTACATGGGACGCTGGTTCTAAAACAACTTTGAATATTGGTTTACTTCAGGCACTTCTAATCCCACGGCCATTCGATTAACGGCTGATGTGCTTATCCCAAGAAAACGGGCAACCTCAGCCCCTGAATATCCCATTCTGTTTACCGCCAACTGACAAAATATCCTCCGTGCTTTGACGACATTTCTCATTCTCTTGCCTGACTTCAAATCCTTTTCTTTTATCCCTTCTTTCGCCGAAAATTCCTTACACAGATTGGTCAAATCAACCCGACGGGCAGAGAGCCTCAAAGTCTCCCTTTCCTTCTTGGCCGCTTCAAGATAGATTGTTTTTATAAATTCCCCGCTTCCTAATACCCTCTGGTCAAAAACGACTCGTTCCCCTTTCCGCCTTAAAGAAACAACCTGAAACCAACCGCCCATACTCCGAACCAGGCCGCCTCCGGTTAAGTCAGACCTTTTCCCTTGGGATACCCCCTCTCTTATGAAATTTTCGTACTTTTGTATCGCTCTATGTCTATTTTTGCTAAAATAGGCCAGGATAGTATTAGTATCCTGCCATTCCTGCTTAACCCCTCTCATAATCACCGAATGCCCAGACCAGGGATAGATCGATAGTCTTTCCAAATCGTCTACTAATCCGGCCCGCAAGGGATTCAGATGGATATACCTTGTTAGTTCTAGGAGGTAAGGATCATCCTCACAAACAATAGACCTATATCTGTTCTGAAAAAGATGCCCATATCTCTTATGCCTTTTATTGAAATTTACCACATAACCGGTCAGAAGTTTCCTCATACAAAAAGAGGTATCGCGGTTCCCCGTTCGCACCAAAAGATGAAAATGGTTCGGAATCAGAGCCCAGGCGTAAACAGAAATATGCCCTTCCTGACATAGGTCACGTAGGCGTTCTATAAAATCTTTCCGGTCTCTTGTATTCCGAAATATCTTTACGCCTTCTATCCCTCGCCCCATTATATGATGCAAGGTTCTAGGGGCATCTAATCTAGCTTGTCTTGGCATTACATAACCCTATCTTTCGAAAATCTTTTTATCAAGTTGTTTAAGAACCAGCGTCCCCTTTTCTATATATAGCAGGAAGCTCTCCTCTATTTTGGATTGGGTTGTGATTTTGACAGACGCTCCTCTTTATTTGTCGACCTGGCTATTACTCCGGACGCCAAGCGACGAGAAGTTTGAACTACGGTTTTTAGAATGCCAAAGACGCGACGTTCCAGCATGGGCGAAACAGAAGACAGTTGCCGCGACAAAATAAGTTGCGCCCGATGGTTCAATTGAGAAGGCCAAGAACGAGTATGCAAATTGTACAAGTACATGAACTGGAAAGCATCGTAGATCGCTTTTTTGACCGCTGGAGAGTAACGGAAGAAGTCGGCGTCCATTACTGCCCCCAGAGGAAAGAGCCTGCACTCGAAATGTGAATGGGTTTCTGGGTCGGGTGCATCGTAGGCCCGTTCATCACTCAGCCACCAGTTATGAAACCCGAATTGGTCTTTGTACTTGTTATAAATCTCGGTTTCAGGAAAGGGAATCAGAATGGAGGCAATCGCAGGATGGAACTGCTTCAGATGAGGCGACAGCTCTTTCATAAATCTAAAAGTCTCTTTGGTTTCCTTTGGGCCTTCCCAAGGGAAACCAAAGATGAAAAAGACACAAGGTTCAATACCAAACCGGTCCGTCAGTGGCACTATCCGGCGGACCATGTCAATAGTGTGTGGTTTATGAATTCGTTTCAGAGTCTCTGGATGACCACTTTCTACGCCATAATCTATACGGATGCAACCGGATTTGGCGGCCGCCTCAAGAATCTGTTCGTCAACTGAGTCGATCCGAGTCATCATGCTCCAGGTGACCGACAATTTTCTATCCATCAGGCCCTGGCATATCTGGAAAAGCCGGTTGCGATCCTGGGCCATCGTGTCATCAACAAAATGGAAATGCGAGGTCCCATACTGCCGGTTCACCTGGGTGATCTCATCGAGGACATTCTCGGCTGAGCGAAACCGGAACCGTTTCCCGAAAAGTCCTCCGGCACAATAGGCGCATCGTCCCGGGCAACCGCGTGAACTGAAAATTCTACCGAACAATGCTCCATCGTTCAACCCGCCATAGTCCCGAGGGTCAACTAAATGACGGGCGGGGAAGGGCAGGTAATTCAGATTGGCGATCAATGGGCGCTGCTCATTCAGTCGCGGTCGACCCTCGTCGTCCAACCAAGCCATCCCTTTGACAGACTCTTTGGGGATGCGGCCAAGTATTGCTTCGATTGCTTCCACGACAGTCGGCTCTCCCTCGCCCACCACCACCCCCTGAAAGCCGTTTTCAAGCGGCTCTTTAGGTAGAAGTGTGGCATGCGGTCCTCCGGCGATCAGCTTTACTCCGATTAGCGCCAGTCGTTTGGCCAGGTCATAGGCCCGGCGGACCAGCGGTGTTACCAGGGTGATACCGACCACATCGGGTTTAAGATCTTTTATTTCCTCAACTATTTGATCAGTGTTTCGTTTCTTGTTAGCGGCACAAGCGTCCATCAAATGGACATCATACTCCTGAGGTTCAAGTATTGCGGCCAGCATCAATAACCCCGTCGGGCAACTAATATGGTTCTGCGTTTCGGATGGCGGATACAGGAGAACGATACGACTTCGGTGTTGGGTCATTTTTATTACTTCCATTAAAATTAAGAAGAAAGTGGTCCTTGTTTTTAGTGTAAAAGTTCGGTCAATTGAAAATTTTTTCCAGCCAGGCTTCTTTCCAATAATATAAACAAGTCCTATCGCATTTTAGAGCATGCGCCGGATCTCCGTGACAAAATAATCCCTCAAGAATAACCATGTTTTTACATCTTCTTAATCTGTCCGCAAAGGGATCAAGAATCCTCTCTACTCTTTTAAAGACCCTATGTGTTTCCCCGCAATAGGGCCACATCGTTACCATAAACTCAACGCCTTCAAATTGATTTTTTTCGTCAAGAGTTGACTCGATTTCATCACGGGTTCGGATCTTAACGTGATCCCCCTCTTTTAAGTGTAAGACCGGGAATTCTTTAATGCCTTCTTTCCAGTTTTTCTTTGTTTTTATTATTTTAGTTCGATTGCTAATGCCAGTAAAATATTTATTACCTTTCTTTCTCGCGTAAGACAGAAAAATAACTCCAAAAGCGCCAATTACAGGAAGTTTTTTAATAAAACCCCATATTTTCTCTTTAATAGTGTAATCTATTTCCCCAAATGAATCTTGGAAAAGATCGTTAAATTGACACTTCATAACATCCCCTTTCATTAGTTTATAGCCTGCCTTGTTGAATAATATTCTTTAAAGCCTATACTTTTTAAAATCGTCAATTTCTCATGCTCTTCAATTTTCGATCTGGTAAAAATGCTTTTATAGTGTAACGTATTTATCATTTCCAGACCTTTCTGAATAATTATTTTTTGATTTTCCGACACAGATAAGTCTATTGGTCCAAAATCAGACAAAAAAATATCATGTTCTTTCATTTCTATTTTCTTTATTATTTCCAGACTACAATTCCTAAAAGGAGTTAACCAGGCGAAAAAGTATATTTTTCTAACAGCTAATCCTATAAAACATATATCCTTTCCTTCGATTTTGTTTATAATATCCTTAAAATTTTTTGCGGCTGTAACTACAGCCAATTGGTCAATGTCCTCGATAGTAGCCACTCTATAGGAAACTTGCATCAGCCCGTCTAATTTTTTTTCACTTTCGATCTTGGCAAAATTTTTGTATAAAATCATATCGTTAGGCAATGATTTTTTATTTCCTACGTTACGACATGAGAATGGTTTTATTAAATATTGTAGTTTTGATTTGATATTAAAGCTTTCTAAGTATTTTTGACTTGTTTTTAATCCTTCAATAAGACTCTCTATCTTTTTCCTTCTTTTAAAAAAAGGCAGAGCTTTATATCGAACAAACCCGTAGAGACACTTTTTATGACTCAGATAAATTGAGGATTGATCGACATAAGTTAGTTTCCAGTCGTTTTTATATTGGTTGTCCCCTCTTCCAAAATCGAAAAAAGAGATACTTTCATCCTGATAGATTATTTGAATAATTTTGTAAAAAAGTATTACCCCCGGTGAAAATGCGTAGTAGGAAGGATTGTATGTAGTCTTAATAGCAAAAAAAGTATTTTTTAACTTTATGGAATAAAGATAGGCAACGGGTTCATCGTCTAACAATAAAGAATACAAATAAAGCTCTCCTCTTTCTGCAAAATTATGTGCTATTTTAAAATAAAATTCAGAATGTGAAGAAATAGAATTTTTATCTTTCCAAACCTTATTCCAGAAGTTAAAAAATCTATTTAAATGGTCGTCGATATCGTGCGGTTCAGTGACACACTCAAGGTCAAGCGATCCGAGTTGCTCCATCCTTGATAGTTTCCGGCGGAATTCTTTTCTCGTTTTTGGGTTAAGTTTTGATAACCCTTCTTCCCAAGATATATCTGTTACCAAAAAACCAGAACTTAATTCTGGAGTTTGTTCAAAAAAAAGACCATTTTGTTGACATAAATTTTTAAAAATTATCATATGCTCTGAGTGATTGCGCACTTCTTTCAATTCTAGCAAATCCCAAAGATGAAAATTATCGCACAAGAACCTTACAATCGCCTGCAAACACTCCTTTTTTCTGGTCCTATTTAAAATAAAATCCTGAAATGGTGTATAATCACTATTAATAAAATGAATTTTATTTATTTTAGTACCGTAATATCTATCTGTAGAAATTAAGAATGGTGCTACCCCTATTAAATCATGATTATCTTTTACTAGTAATATGAATGGTCCCTTGTTTTTATCTATACATTCGTACGAACCTTCAAACCACTCATAGTAGAGATAAGGGGCAGAATTATCACTTCTTTCCAATAATTCATTCCACGGGGTTCTTATGGAAGGCAATTCTTCAGCCTTAGTTATTTTTACAACAGTTAACACAATCTTCCTTTAAATGAGAGTCTGTAAATTTTGCTCTCCCTTTACTCAATACTTCAGTTCTAAGTATTTTAAATATTGTTGTAATTTAGAGAGTGCCTTTATTTTTATCCTTAATTCGTTCTCATCCGGAAACGACCTTTCCGGATGAGAACATACATCTGCCGGCTATCCTCTTTGGTCAGAAATCCTTTAAAAAGGATTTCTGACGAGAGCTTCATGCCGGTCCCCGAATGGGGACCTTAGCATAGGTCGATAAAATCGACCGGCCGAAATCGAGGTGTTTCCATCCGGAAATTCGAATTTCCGGATGGAAACTAATTCGTAATAGATCTGCAATAATCGGAAGATGATCCGATCCGACCTTCAGCCCTATTTCACAAAAACTATTTCTAACCCATTTCGACGAGCACATGATCGACTCGGGCTCCTATTTTTATATTTCGAGGTCTTCCCCGAACAGTCCATCCATACCCATCACGAAAACGGATTAGGAATTTTCGAGATGCAAAATCTATATTTTCCAGAAATTTCCGACTGTATAGAATCCACATACTCAATCTCATATTGCATCTGGGCTCCAAAACGTTCCCGAGCCAATTTACCCATATCTTTTACCATCTCCTCAGAAAAAGTTTCCCCTTTTACCACCCGGAAACATAGGAAGTCTATCCGTTCCTGGACAATCTGCATTTGCTTCACTCCAGGAAGGTGCATGGCGAAATTTTCCGTCAACGAAATACCGGATATATAATTTCCATTCGGCGTCATCACATAGTCCGCCACTCTCCCTTCTAACGACTCCATAATGGGATATGGACAGCCGCATGGGCAAGATGTTTTCGCTGAAGGAATCCCCACATCTCCTATCTTGTAGCGAATAAACGGCATACCATAATTGGTCAAATCAGTTACCACGATGGCCCCCGGTTCACCAGGTTGAACAGGTTTATTATCTCGGATAAACTCTACGATAAGTGTATCACAATTCAAATGCATGTTTCCTTCCGAGCATTCGCAAGCGATAAGGCTTACTTCCTCGCAGCCATAGCGGTTAGTGACCCGGCACCCGAAGACCTTTTCAATTAACATTCTTTCAAAATCATGTAATACCATGCAAGTACTGATGATTCCACGAGGCCGGATACCACTCAACCCCTGGCTCTCCATAAAACGAGCGAAAAGGAAAAGTGAATGAGCGTGACCGAAGAGAATAACCGGTTTCTTACGTAACAGGATAGCATGGTAAACTAACATAGTTTCTTCGTCCATCTTCAAAGTATCAAGGAAAATGTGACGATCTAAAAGCAGATTTCTAACCCACAGACGCCAATGCTGATTTGGTTCAGGGTTCCCCCAAATAGCCCCAACCCTTTCCCCAATGTCCCACCCGGCCCAACGGTCATATTTAATGGTAACAGCCCGTTTCCATTGCTGGCTGTCTTCATCAACAAAGAACTCCAGCGAAATGCCGGTAGAGCCAGATGTTTTTCCTGGTATCAATTTAGTGGGATTGATTTTTTGAGATACCATTTGCATTTTACTGGTACGTATATCTTCCTTTGTTAATAAAGGCATGAGTTGAACATCTTTCCATTTCTTGAAATCTTCTGGTTCTGCGTCTAAAGCCTTCAGGCGCGTAGCATAAAATTCCGTGTTCTCATAGGCATAACGGATAAGCTTAATGAAACGATGCCATTGTTCCGTCCGGACTTGTTGATATGACCTGAATTGAATTTTCTCTAATTCTTCAAGGTGTTGTAAATAGGGGGAGTGTTCTTTCCATGCCCATATCGGTGCAATGACTTTTCTTACAATTTTAGAGAAGAAATCAGATTTGAAGGGTTCAGATGCCATTAAAGGATATGTTGAATTTCTTTATGACCATCCAATTGGATTGTTTTTCTTAATGTCTGGCTTTGAAATTGGACAACTATTTGGTTCAGACTATTGAATATTTCCCGATAAGATTCTTATATTTCCGACAAATGATTTTTCTTTCTTCCTGGCTTAAACCGATTAAATACGTAAAAAGGATAGTCACAGATAATCCAAGCCCTATTTCAACTGACAGCACCCAAAACTTCCTGGGATAATAATTTATTTTTAAAACTTGAAAGACGATGGTTATTAACAATAATATAATCAACGGTTTTATAAGGGATTGACGGAAAAAAACTATTAGAGAAAGATTCATCAATTCTTTGGTCTTTTTGAAAATCATTATGGTCTGACATGCTTCGGCTAAAAGAAAGGCCAGTGCTATTCCCAGGGTGCCTAATGGTCTTATTAATAATATACCAGACCCTAAAAATAAGAACATAGAAACAAAACCAGCCGATACAATAATTTGCTGTTTAGCCGTACCAATCAGATATAGAGGCCCGAGGGGGTTCAGGGATAAAATAAAGACTGAGAGTGATAGGATACTTACAATTATACCTCCATTTTGAGATATTTCCTGTCCAACCCAAATCGCGAGAAATGGTTCCCCAAAAATGAACAGAATCGCAACAAGAGGAAATATACATAGACAGGTATATCGACTATACAGCAAGATGATCTCTCGGATCTGATGATCTTTGCTCCCAGCATCCAGTTTGCTGAAGAGGGGGAGGAAGCTCTGTGTTATAGAAAGTAACATTTGTCTTGCATAATAGACTAAATTGGCAGGAATGACGTAGGCGGGAATTCCAGCTGGACTTAAATAGTGCCCGACAAGCAGTGAATCGCTTCGTATTTTAATGGTACTCGAAACAATAATTAAAAATGTTTTAATCCCAAAAGATAGAATAAGTCGGAAATTGGTCCAATTGATCGTAAATTTTTTAAAGGAAAAAAGCTTATATTTCCGCTGGACTAAACCAAACAACAGGCTAAATTGAAAAAAATCTCCTCCCAAGCTGGTGACAGCCATGGAAACAATACCATAACCTTGGACCATAAAAAAATAGATGGTAATAGCCTTCAATATATTGAATACCACAAATATGAAATTGACCACGTAAAACAAATAAGCTCCCGTTAATACTCCACACCATACTGTTCCTGGAAGAACAATCATTAAATCAACAGTCATTAGAATGAGGATCGTTCTCGTAACCGATATATAATCAGCACCAATATTAAAATATGTCAAATGGTTCCATAATAAACAGATAATTGTTATTCCGACCAGGGAGGTTACCAAAATATAAAAAAGTAAGGCACTTGAAATGGTTTTATGTATTTCATCTAGATTGTTCTTTTCAAGGTACTCGGCTATGTATTTTTGAACAGCGCTCTGAACCCCCAGATCCATCATGCTAGCATACGTCACAATAGATTGGACGATATTCCAGATTCCATATAATAGGATTCCTAAAGTCTTTAGATAAAAAGGAGTCATTAAAAACGAAAGGAATGCCATCACAATTACATTAACCGCATTGGATAAGTTATTAATGAATATTGTTTTGTGTTTAATGGGAATATCTTCGGAAGGGATCAAATAACGAAAACTCCTTTGGGTTGATTCCAAAATAATCTTCTTTGAGTGGTTTTATTTTTATCAACGGGCTTAACTGCCGTGTATTTCATGAAAAATATTTCCATATGGTAAATATATTGAAGCGGTTCAAAACATAGATCATTAAAAAAAGATAGTCCCATTAAATTTCTTTTTTCAACGATCACTATTACTCTTTCTTTGCCTTTGGTTGAAATTCGGTCTCCGATAGTACGAATTAAATATTTAGCGATACCTCTTCTCCTATATTCTGAAGTGACTATCAAATTATAGATATAAAAATCATCGCAAACGCTTCTAAAGAAATAACCGAGTCCTCTGATATAAAAAGAGCCTTTATGAACCCAGGCGAGGCCTATAATATTTTTCCCAATGGTTGCAGCGAAGCAAGAATCTCCGGCATTAACCCTTTTCCATCCTTCATCGACATTAATACCGGCAATATTACAACAGACGGACAAATTAGTTTGGTCACCCAAAATTATTTCAATACTTTCGTCATTTATTTTAGGATAATTGGTGTTTACAGGTCTTTCCTTTTTCTTCATAAATAAAAGAATAGCCTGATTGAAAAAAAATATCATTTAGTGTTTAAAAGGGTTGATTATTTCGAAATTTAAATACTTGGATTATAGAAGGGGCAAAATTTTAAAAATGGACTTGAAGGGTATTAATTCCTATTGAAATTGCATCTACCAAGTTTTATAACTGCGGACGTTGGGTTAAGTCGCCTCCCCCATTTCCGATAATAATTGGATATCCAGTCGATACGTTACCAGTTGAATCCACAACAAAAAGATAAGCCATTTGGCCGGTTTGGAAACTGCCTTGCCTTACCGTAGCCGTAATCGAGGTACTACTCCAGGAGATCGGAGTAATAACGGCCAAGTTAGTACATTTTACATAGGTTGCCTTATTTCCTATTTCAACCCTTGATAGGGCTGCTATACCGGTAGCAATATATATATCGTCATAATATACCTTACTCAAGACATCGCCCCTAACATAGGCAGGAAACCGGACCAGGTTCCAGGCATCACCTGGATGTAGAGTTGTAGCATTGGATTTAGCCCCAACTATTCGCCAGGGTTGATTGGCGCTTACTTCAGCCGTATACATATATCCATCTCCTGATGAACTGCCAAAAAGAAACACTTCCAACCTGTGCCATGTCCCTTTGGCGATATTTAAGGTACAATATCCGGGATCATGATATCCCCCGGTTGTCGCATTCATCCCCGAAAGACCGGATCCTTTATACCAAAACAGTCCACCAATAAATCCCCAACCGGCATATGGGAAGTCATTGCCCAATAGAACTTGGGTGAAATCGCTTGCCGGCCATGGTCGGCCGCTAATCAAAATCGTCTTCCAATTGCCGCCATGAGGGCCTCCGGCTCCCGGAACAAAGCCTCCGACTGGAACATAAATCCAGTATTGCACGTAGACCTGTGAAGTTACTTTTCCAATATCTGCCTCAAACCACCTTCCTCCTTCGGAAGCGTTATCCGATGAACAATCTATAAGAACCGATTTTAAACCGCTATGTGCGTAAGCCGTGGAATATTTCGGTCTTTTACTGACCTTTGAATCCAATAAATACCACTGATTGATTTGTGCCGAACCAGTGGATGTGGAAATAACCTTTCCGTTTATACCTTTTTCAAAATCATCAAAAAGTGCGATATGAGGGCCGGTGGAACCAAACCGATCGCCGTTAACTGTTATTATCCCTCCATTAACTATTATCCCTTGTACATCTGAAATGGAAGGGGCCGCCCAAGAAGTGGCAATCGCGTAACAACAAATCAATAAAACAGAAACAGTCAACACCCTAAAAACTTTGATAAATCTTAGCCCCCTGTTTTTTTTCATACCAATTGCCTCAATATTTTATTTCAGTCGTTTGTCAATTAAAACGGCCTTCCATCCTACCCTACGGATAACCTTAAAGTTTCATCTATTATCCATAAAGTTCTGAGGTGTTCCCGGCCTATCGATTATCTCCCCATTTACAATCGGGCTCCCTTTTTGCCCAGCCGTTGCCGCAAAAGAACAAAGGTGCTTGGTCTTTCCCGGTCGATTTCAATTATTTTTTCCATGGTTTCCGGTTTCAAAATCTTCCGGTTTATCAGTTCGTTTCGAAGTCCTGATACGCCGTCGAATACGGCCTTTCCCCAATACCTGAGATACCCATCCCTCGCTGAATATAACAACATAGCCCCAAGTCCTCTGGCCAGGTAACGCGTGGAATATAGCCACGGGAAATTCCTGACCGCCAACCAGAATTGATTTCGGGTGTCATAATAATAATTCAACCAATCTTGCCTCCCCAAATCCGAATGTTTATGTCTAACCTGGATTTCAGGAGAGTAAATAACATTATACCCAAGATCCATTAGCCGAAATGCAAGATCCGGCCCCTCATGACTCAAAAAAAAACTTTCCGGATAATATCCGGCAGCCAATAGAGCTTCCTTCCGAAAAGCTACCGCTCCCTCGGTCAACTCGTAAGTCTCAAATTCTTTTTCGGCATATCTTTCAACCGGCCTGTGGTGAACCCAGTTGCAGATTTCACCAGATTTGTAATCGAAAATCTTAAAATTTACCGCCCCGAGTTTTGGCCTTGTCCGGAAAAAATGGCTTATCTTTCTCAAGTGACTCGTATCAATACCGGAGATATCATCATCCAGGGTGACAATTACATCGCCCCCCGCAATTTTCAGTCCTGCGTTTCTCGCCCCAGCGCCAATATTTTTAGACAACCGGATATAATTAATATTCTGGGAGGATTCCTTGACTACATTTTCCGTATTATCTTCGGAGGCATTGTCTACGACAATTATTTCCAGGAATCGGTAGTCAAGGTTCTTGAGAGAAGCAAGTAATTCACCAAGAAGACTGCACCGGTTATGGGTGAGTATTATTATCGATATCTTCGTTTCGTCCTTTAAAGACCCCTTAGTTTCCATGGCTCAAAACCTACCCGGTCTTTGGCGACGCAACGACCTTCTCAAACAGGGTATCTAACTGTGCAGCGGTTTTTCGTGAGTCAAACCTCGATCTGGCCTCTGGAACAAACTCCTTCGCCCGCTTTTTGAAAATCTCCGGGCTATCCATAAATTCTCGTAGGGCAACCGCTAATGAAACTGAATCCCGTTGCCGCACTACTCTTGCGGGCGTATTATGAATCACCTCTCTCAAGCCAATACAGTCTGAGGCGATAACGGGACAACCGACAACAAAGGCCTCCGCTGCTATGAGTCCATAGGCCTCCCAAAGCGAAGGAATAACTAATGCATCTAACTCTCTGAGGATTTTACCTACATTCGGCATAAATCCGATAAATCTGAAGTAGCGGGATAAATCCTTTGCTTCTACCATGTTTTTATATTCCCGTATAAAGGCGCCTTCATTCGCGGCTACAATGCAAAATTTGTGGGGGATATTCATTTCTCTAGAAATTCTTTCAACCGCCTCAATGAGGTATTCGAATCCCTTTTGGGGCATAAACCTACCTAAAAATCCAAACAAGAAAGAACTATTTCCCAAATCAAATTGTTCACGAATGGATGACACGGATGTTTCGTTTTCATTTTCTTCGAGATGGGAAACAGCAATGCCGTTCAGGATAACAACAAGGTTCCCTTTCTTCCTTCCTAAGCCCGGCAGAAAGTCTACAAGATTTTGCTGAGCATCCTCACTCACTGACTGGATAAAGTCAACCTGTCCTAAGAAAAAACTCAATAATCTTCGTTTAACATTTCCCCAAAGCCAGGGGAATTGATCTTGGCGAAAAACATCGTGCGATGTTATAAGATGAGGTATTCTTCTGAACATATTGCCAAGTACTGATATAACTCCAGCAGTATACCCTTGAGAATGTATGAAATCGAAATGGTCTCTCCACAGAAGCTTAAAAATTTTTAAAACAGTCCGAGGCAAAAAGAGTCTTTCTTCCACTGCGATGAAATCAAGATCAAAATGTTTTAGATCTTCGTTGATTAACGCCCCTTCTTCATTTTTTACAGTAAGTAGCGTGAGGTGGTACTTAGCCGAATCTAGGTAACAGTAAGTGTACTTAAGATATGTTCTTATTCCTCCCACAGGATGTCTGATCACTATCAGTACCTTAATTTTATCCATCAAGACGCCTTCAATATTTGGGATACATCAGGCCTTTGGTGTAATATCATGCTAGTCGCCGTTACTAACCCACCCATAAAATACCAAGGATAGGAAGACAATCCATAACTGACTAGACTGAATACCAAGTTGACAACTAACCACACGCTCAACGCATCGGTAACAGCATTAAAAAACTTTCTTTCAGGTCGTTTAATTAATGCACGAAGTTTGCGATAGCCTAAAATAATCGAAACCATAAATACCAGGAATATAATCAAACCGATAATACCGATTTCTTCCCATATCTCCAAATATAAATTATGTGCCTTAAGCTCTTCTCTCATTAAATTGTAACCTGCTTCTGAGGATGTTCCCAGACCATAGCCCATAAGAGGCCCGTTTAGTGATAGTTCTATGTTTTTATATAAGCCTTCAATCCTGCCTTCGGCAGTTGATGCCCCTCTAACATCATCACGATAGATAGAAAGATATCTATCCCGCTGCATTTCGCTGAGATTGACAATAAACACCAGACCGAGTAGAACCATTGCGATCATAAAAATGATTTTTCTTCTGGTCTTTAAAAAAAATATGACAAAAATTGCCATCGCGGCGACAAAGCCAGATCGAGAACCGGTAAGAATCAGGGCAAACCCGCAAAGCACCAATACGGGAAAGTATGAAAGTTTCATAATTCGGGAAGATGAAAAGATTAAATAATGCCAGAAAGGTATTACGGTCACGATAACATAAGCCAGGCCATTAGGATTGATTATATCGTGAGGGGCGCCCGCCAACCTATTCATCATCTCCTCGGCTCCCATAAATGCCGAATCTCCCCAATAGCCCGTTGTCAAATGCAAGTAAACTGGCTCTATCACTCGAAAAAGCTGGCATCCGACAAATACCAGGATTAAACAACGAAGTTTCCGTTCGTCGGCTACCGTCATGGCGGTGAACACAAAAAAAACTACGGCCTTGAAGAAATTCTCAAAACCGGTGTGAAGCACACTGCCTGGCCATTTCACGAATGGAAGAGAAATCAGAAAATAAACAAAAAGACAGATAAGACATTTACCCATAAAATCTATCTGAAACGATTTTTTTTCCTGCTGACCAAAAATTATCAATACAATAATTAACACAGCTAATATCATATCGAAACGAATGAAACCAAGGAAGGGCAATCTACTGGGTAAGTGAAGAAAGTAGCTGACAATGTATAACATATATAGGTAAAAGGCCATGAAATTGAAGATTGGATATCTATTATCGGATGATATGAAAGGCTTGATTATTCCTGATTCAAATTATTGGAATATAAAATGGTCAAATTTTTAAAAAATGAGCTTGAAGGGTATTTATTCCTATAGCAGGGATGGGTCATAGACCAGGAGCACTTCCCCCTTCCAACCTCCTTTTATCTTCTCAAAGCTCTCGATCTCGAACTGATAATGAAATGAAACAAATCAGATTGAAATCTCAACCATTTCAGGGAGGATGGACTTACTCTATCCCAATACGATTCATAATTTTGTGCATGTTAATTTTAACGAGTCCGAACCTTACGGCTTTCAAGCAAGTCCTCATAGAGCTTCATATAAGATTGAGCCATTTTATTGGAAGCAAAGGTTTGTCCAAAACTATTTTGGGCATTCTTGCTCAACTTTGAAGCCAGTAGAGGGTCGGAAAGAATGTCCAAAATCCTGTCGGCTAACCCTTTTATATCTCCGACATCAACCAGAAAACCATTATAACCGTCTTCAACAAGCTCCGGATTGCCGCCTGTTTTGGTACAGACGACCGGCTTGCCGCAGCCTAAATATTCCAGAATCGCATTAGAAAACCCTTCCGATTCGGAACAAAGAACTCCTACCGTGAGTTGTTTGACTAAACTGATAGGATTCGCAACTCTGCCGATAAAATGAACGTGACTCTCAATATGAAGACTTCGGGTGAGTTTCTGCAAGGGAGCTATTTCTTGGGGCCCTCCCCCTATAAAAACCAGATGTGCTTGGTCTATTTTTTTTTTTACGATCGAAAAAGCATTGATCAAGTCGAACGGCCTCTTAACTTTCCGCAAGTTTGAGACCATCCCAATAACCGGCCCTTTTTCGATATTTCCGATGGAAGTATGGAAATCTTCAGCGGGGGAAACGGCGAACCTCTGGGGATCAAGACCATTGTAGATGACTTCTATTTTTTTGGCCGGAAACCGTTCGCAAATCACGACATTTTGCTTAACAGCTTTCGAATTAGCAACGATCTTGTCTACAAATAAATTACTGAGTCGCAAAAAAGCAAGTTTCACGGGCGTATACCAGAAACCCATGTCTCTACGAGAAACAATTATCTTGGCGCCGCCAAGTTTTGAGAAAAGGGGGGCAATGATAGCAGCATCATTAAAAAAAATGTGTACGATCTTCGTCTCTGATTGTCTCAAGGCCCTACTTAACCCCGCAAGTTTTCGCAAAGCGCCAACACTAAGCAGTCTGTTCACGCCCAATACCTGAAACGGGCAAGGAAACCCATTTTCTTTTACGTATTCTGTCAATTGAAAAAAAGTCATGGTGGGTTCAAACTGTTCTCTATCTAATGTGGAAATAAGCTGCATGACCTGAACCTCTGTCCCTGCTTGAGGACCAACGAAATAGTCCATGATATACATGATCTTTGTCGGCTTTTTCAAAATTAGAAAAATTTGATTAATTTAAAACTCAAATTTTTGGATTATAGAAAAGGGAAATTTTATAAAAAGGATTTGACGGGTGGAAATTCTTATACCGGAGACTGTTTATAGACTGGGGATTCTACCTCTTACCACCCTCTATTTATCATCTTAAGCCATGGCCTCTTGGATCTTTTTCCTCTCGGCCAATAGAATTCGCTTAGCGTTAAAGGCCTTCACCCTACTCAACCGATTCCAGTTCTCTTTCATCCGTGTCGTAAATCTGTCTCTGCCAGCTCTCATATGACGTTCGGCCAATCCCTTTGGTCCTTATGTTTCTATCGAACACATCGGATGAGAACCAGGTTATCAATATGACTTTTCAATATTTTCCTTCCACTTCTGGAACATGATCAAGGCGAAAATTACTTTATCATTCAATTCTTTTCTATTAAGGTGTTCAAAAATCATTCTATTCACAAATTCCCAATTCAAAATACCTCCCGCCTCAATATTCTCTTTAGAGAGCAATTTTTTTCTTAATGCGGTAAGATCACCCTTAAGCCACTGAGCCATTGGGGACGCAAAGCCTTGTTTCCGGTGATTCAAGACTTCTTTGGGTATAAAACCATCCGCCGCCTTCTTTAAAAGATATTTTTTCTGAAAGCGTTTGAGCTTCATCTCCGCAGGGATAGTTGCACAGAACTCCACAAGTAAGTGATCCGTAAAAGGAACTCTCAACTCCTGGGAATGGAGCATGCCGAGGCGATCCGTTAATGCAAGGATGTCATCCGGTAGATATGTCTTTATGTCCTGGTAAAACATCCTGTCGAGAGGAGTCTCTGCATTATTCGAGGAGAAATAATCCCCCATGAGACGATCAGTGGCCTCAAAGTCAATCGTTCGTGCTATGGCAGGGTCATACAACCCCGACCTTAAATCGACGGGCATGGCGGATACGTAACTTCTGTAACGATCTATCAGCGGCAAGTGGGCAGCCCTCATAAAACGCTTCATGTGGTTCACCGCATAATGCCCATCTTTTCGTTCCGGGAGAATTTCTATAATAGGAGATAGCATACATTTCGAAATAAAAGATGGGATGCAATCATACAAAAGGCTTAGTCGAAATCCAAGATACCGCTCATAACCAC
The DNA here is from genome assembly GCA_043798385.1 of Pseudomonadota bacterium. Classification (GTDB taxonomy): domain Bacteria; phylum Desulfobacterota; class RBG-13-43-22; order RBG-13-43-22; family RBG-13-43-22; genus RBG-13-43-22. The sequence continues at coordinate 5,952 of JAZDOU010000376.1, read as the reverse complement.
CAAAGAGTTCATCTCCCCCCAACCCGGTCAAAGCGACTGTGACCCATTGTTTAGAGACCTTACATATATAATAAGAAGGAATAACCGAATCATCTGCAAAAGGCTCATCAAAGGCCCGGACAATCTCATCCAAAATATCATCGACTTTCGGCTCGACCTCAATTTCGTGATGATTACAACCATATTTATCAGCCACCAGCCTTGAATACGGTCGCTCATCGAGAAATCCACCCGTATTTCCCGAAAAACCTACCGTGAAAGTTTCAGGTGGTGTCTTTAAAGACTGGGCCATATGGGCTACGACCATACTGGAATCGACTCCGCCGCTCAGAAAAGCCCCCAGCGGAACTTCGCTCAAAAGCCTGATTTTAACGGCTTCAGAAAAAATCTCTTGGAACTTCTCGATAAAATATATTTCCGATTTTCCATAATCCGGCTGAAAATAAAGGTCCCAGTATTTTTTTATTGTTATTCCTTTGGGATCAACCCTTAAAAAATGGCCGGGAAGCAATTTCCGGATCCCCTTATAAATGCTGAGTGGGGACGGGATATATCCATATGCAAAAAAGGCATCCAGGGCTTGGAGATCCATTTCCGGTACGATTTCACTGGAGGCTAACAGGGCCTTTATTTCTGAGGCAAAAAGGATTTTCTCATCATTCACAACAGAAAAAAATAATGGTTTGATCCCTATCCGGTCCCTGGCCAGAAAAAGACTTTGATGGCGAGTATCCCAAAGAGCAAAGGCAAACATCCCCCTTAAATAATCGACACAGGATTCCCCATAGTCTTCATAGAGATGGATAATGGTCTCAGTGTCACTGGCGGTGGAAAACCGGTGGCCTTTTTTCTCCAAGTTATGACGAAGTTCGCTATAGTTGAAAATTTCCCCGTTGAACACAATCCAAAGAGTTTGATCCTCGTTATGGATGGGCTGTTTTCCCCCAATCACATCAATTATAGAGAGCCGTCGCATGGACAGACCGACTGGCCCATCAATATAATATCCCTCGTCATTAGGGCCACGATGACGTAACGTTTCATTCATAACCCGGAGGCGATCCGAGAAAACCGGCTCTCGAGATTTAAAATTATATTGACCGCAAATGCCGCACATGGTATCGATATTTAAATTAATGGGTTAGTTATTGATTTATAAATTTTTAAATAGTCTTCGGCCATTCTTTTGCTGGAAAATTCCCGATTGACAATGACTTTGGCCTTGGCGGCCAAAGCTGCTCTATTTTCTTGATTCAGAATCAATTCTTCCAGCTTTTCAGCCAAGACTTCCGAATTATTTACCGGAACTATTACTCCTGCCAATCCCTGATCTAAAACCTCTGGTATTCCCCCGACCTCTGTAGAAATAATCGGTACCTCGGCTGCCATTGCTTCCAATAAAGAAATCGGCAATCCTTCAGTTATTGAAGAAATAACAAATATATTAATTAATCTTAAATAATTATGTGCCTTTTCACGATATCCTGGCAATAAAACATCTTCCTGAAGCCCTAATTTGTCACGCGTTTCTTCTAAAGAGGATCGATCTGGACCTTCTCCGATTATGAGAAGCTTTACAGGATAGCCTCTTCTCTTAAGGAGACCAATACTCTCCAACAGGCTTTTGTAATTTTTTTCCCTGGATAGTCTTCCCAGAGACCCGATGATAAATCCCTCCTTGCAAAAAGTTACTATCGGATCATTCGGGGAAATTCCATTCCGACTGAATTGAAGTAGAGAAATGCCGTTGTTAATACTTGTAAATTCTTTCTTTTTCAATCGATTATTCTTTTGCATGGCTTGATTGACCAACACGACCGAATCAATCCTTTGAAGGCTCTGCCTGTCAAGCCATTCATATAATCTCATCTTAATGTCGCCCTTTGTGGACGTCCACCCATGCAGGGTAGCAATCATAGGTATTTTTCTTATTATTTTTGGCCAAAAACCCAAAAGGATATCACCCTTATATCCGTGAGAATGTAACAGATTGAAATCATTCTTTTGGGCAAACTCCAGTATTTTAAAGCCCCCCAAAAAGTCAGGTCCCTTCCGTAAACGGAATTTCTTTACTTTCAACTTTCTCCTCCCAGCCTCTAACTCAATATCTTTATCCAGTTCATTTCTTAAACCGATACTGGCAAGAGTTGGGAATAACCCCATTTTTTCCTGCTCCTCCATTAAGGTCAGGAGCATCATTTCCGCTCCATATAGGCCACCACTATCTATGATATGTAGTATTTTCATAATATGATATAATCATGTTCCCAAACATACGACAGCAAAGATTTATGAATATCCGGTTCTTTTCACCCTTTCCTTGGTGTCCAGACCACCAGCTTCTGGCCTAATATAAATTTTACAAAGGCATGGGCGGAGGCCAAATTCAAAAGAGTAAAATAGGAAAGGGTATAAAAAATGCCTATGTTAAAGCCCTTTCTTTCCATGAAATAAATCCCAATGGCCGCAATATATCCCCCAGTCTGGATCAGAAAAAAGGACCAATAAATCCCTCCTTCAGACCATAGGAGCAGGTTGGCACCATAGGCCGAGAGCAAAAAAATAAAACAGAGATAGCGAAGGACTTTATGCGACCATAATTGCCAGGAAAAGGGTTTGTTTTTACTAAATGAAAGGAGTTGCCGCATATCCCATAAGGCCCATAAAGCCCTGAGAGCGACACGAACCCTCATTCTATATTCGTCCTGAGCTTTCTTCAGGGAGGGCTCCCAGAGCAGCGCTTCCGGTTCGTAAACCACCCGGTAGCCTTTTTTCACCATCTTCAAAGGCAAGACAAAATCGGGAAGCTGGTCCGGGTTCATCGGTTCATACAATTCTTTCCTCACTGCGTCGATACCCCCATCCACCCCGATAATGGAGCCAATGTTTGTTTCTTGAGTCCTTAAAAAATTCTCATACTTCATATAGGCCGAACAGCCGTCTCCGATAGTTGTCCCATCAGGATTGCTATAGATCATTTTCCCTGTTACATAACCTATTTGGGGGTCTGCAAAATTACGGATCAAGTTTTGCAGAGCATTGGGATGATAAATAGAATTGGCATCAGAGAATATGATGATTTCTCCTGTTGCCGACCTAATCCCTTGATTTAAAGCCGCCGTTTTACCTGCTCTGGGATCCTGCCTGATAAGTTTAACTCTATAATTTTCGAATTTTTTAACTATATTGTCGGTATTGTCTGTAGAACCATCTGAAATTGTTATAATCTCTATCTTTTCTTTAGGATAAGTCTGTTGTAATTTATTTTTTATGGTAGCCTCGATATTCTTTTCTTCATTGAAGGCTGAAATTAAAATTGTAACCTCCGGTTGAAAACCATTTTCCTGCTTAATTTTTTTCCTTAAAATATTCCCGAACAAAGTTGCCAGGATTGGATAGCCCAAATAAATATAAAAAATCATAAGAATAGATAAATAAAAAAATACTTTAACAACCATGGCAGGCTTATTTTAACTTTCTATATAACTGAGAAAAACCGGGTAAAATGATTTTATAAACACAAGAATATCATCACGACATTCAAGCGTCGATCTTGTCGGCATTTTCATACTGAACCTTACAAAGGCGTTTTCCTCTCTTTGTTTAAAGACTTTTTGAGAAAACCCCAGGATCTTTTGGAAAAAAGTATTCGAAGAAGTTTGGTCTCCAACTTGGAACCAATAAATAACAAGTTGCCTATCTTCTCCTTTTTTGGTTACCATCATGGAATAATTAATTGTTTTTTTCGGATTCCCATTAAGACTTAATTTTCCTTCCTGAATTTCAGATGTCTCCCAACCCTGCCCAGGGAAACATACCAAAGGGTCATGAGCGGCTCCGATCTTTTTATTTGTGTGATAGAAACCTATATAAAGATGTATTTTTTTCTCCCCCTGGACATAGCTTTGATTTATGTAGTCGTCTAATTCGAGGGCCTTCACAATATTTGGTTCTATTACGGCTGACTCGCCAGTCACCCAACCATTGATTTCCCTTAGAGCTTGAATTAAAGTTTTTTTCTTTATTTCATGTTTTGAAATCGTTCCTTGATAAACATATATCAAAAAAGCCAAGGCAACACTAAAACAACCGATCAATATTATTATTTTTTTGGAAAATTGTTGTCCCACTTTGAAAGCAGCCCCTTTAATAATAAAAGAATGGAAAGAGCCATAAAAAAGACCAGTATCCCTAAAATAGTATGCGGAGTACCGACGGTTAGATCAAAATCCATATAATGAAAGACCAGGACCAGTAACATTACTCGAATGATATTGATAATCACGGCAGTGGGAATTCCAGATAAAAAGAGTAAACTTCTTAACAAATTTGAGTTAAGAGTAAAAAATCCCAATATGACTGCTAAGGGCAGGATCGAAAGGATCGATCGTAAGCCACTGCAGGCATTAACGACCTGGAGAGTTTGACCGGGCAAGTGAATAATGTTCCCTTCACGATATATCGGAATCCCAAGGAGATCTGAAAACCAGACACTAATTTTAGTAACAAATAGTTGGAGGGGAATGGTTAATTGAGAAAATAGCTGTTCAGGAATGGGTACCATAAAAAACAAAAAGGTGATGGGCAGGGATAATTCTTTGAGCATCCTGAAACCATAAAAATAAATAATGGCGCCGGTTAATACCAAAATTGGGGATAATGAAGCCATGGTTGAAATTTCGGCAACATATGAGAAAAGGTAGAGAATCAAAGAAAATAGAACAAGAATTAAACCCAGCCAGGAAGGCTTAGAATTGATATTTTTAAGATCATTTTTTTTCTTCCATACAATATAAGCCGAAATTGGAATAATAAAAAACCCATGAGAATAATCTTCCGAATTATACCATGTCACAAAGAGGTTCTTCCAAACAGGGTAATAAAGTAAAACATACAGGAAAATGGAAAAACCTAATAATAAAACAAACTTTATATTTTTTGTCTTTTTAAAAGTTGCTGAAAACTTATTAGGTTGATCCATTTCTTATGCCTTTTTCATATAAAAATGAGTATATCCGTCAAGTTAATCCATACTTGCTTCATTGATTTTCAAGACCTCCTTGACTGGCAAAAAATGAAATTCCGATAAAAGATTTTTAAATCGAGTTTCGGTTTTACTAAGATTAATATAGTGACGAAATCGGGATTTCAGTCCCGCCCCCCCAATCCTGGGTTGGGCCGGGTCGATCTCCCAGGGATGGAGGTAGAAAATAAAAGGTTTCCTTTCCACTTCGTTTAGTCTCTTCAGTCCTGACTTGACGAGTGTATAAGGCAACAGTCTAAAATAACCGCCGCCGGACAAGGGAAGAGTAAATTTACCTATGGGAAAAGTGGAAAGGGGAAATTCCAATATATTGTTCAATGTTCTACGTTCAACGTTAAACGTAGATTCTAGAGGCTTAAATTCCGGTTTTCCTTTGTCGTTTAATAAAACCAAAAAGGGGAAGCGGGGGGCATCGGGGATTCCATAAAAGTCATGGCGGATTGGGAAAATGCTGGAATCGTATTTAAAACCTTCTTCAGCCATCACTTCAAAGGCCCAGAGAGATTTATTCGTTATTGAATAGCTGGGGGCCCGATAGCCGATGACTTCCCTACCGATAATGTCTTCAAGGATACCCTTGGCCTTGTGGATATCTTCTCTAAATTCCTCTCTTGATTGTCGATATATTAATTGATGGGCATACCCGTGACAGGCAATTTCATGCCCCTGGGACTGAATTTCTTTTATCAGGTGAGGATAGCGTTCGGCGATCCAACCGAGGCAGAAGAAAGTGGCCTTTGTTGAAGTGGCGGGTGACGAGTGACGAGTGACGAGTTGGGAGGGAGGCGTGAGGGTAATCGAATTAGGAGTTCGGCGAAAGGAGTTTGGGGAATGAGGTTCAAGGTTCAAGGTTCGAGGTTCAAGGTTTGGAGGAACTGCTAATAAGTCGAGAATGCGGCGGGTGTTGC
>JAZDOU010000345.1:0-18899 GCA_043798385.1 Pseudomonadota bacterium | reverse complement strand
GTTAGTCTGAAGCCAGGAATTCATCCCAGAGAGAAAAAGCTTTGGTGTTGGCCTGCTTGAAAATTAAACCTGAGACTCCCGACTCGTTTTTGGACCCTGACGTTTAGGTGGACAATCATCAAAATCAATACCCCCAGATGCCTCTGGACACACTCAATAGTTTTTCCCAGAGCACCAAGATCACGTAACTTTGGGACAACCTCTACTTTTGATTATTCAAGGCAAGTCATAAAAACAAGTCCCAAGACGGATCGTACCGGGATTTATTGCCAAGAGGCTATTAGATGTGTTAAACTCCCCTTAATCCGGAACCCGTCCTGGAGACTCGATTACAAAACGGACCAGCCTTCCCAGCTTATAAAAAATTTTCCCCCATGACTCAAGACTTTAAACTTATTTCCGACTTCACTCCCCAGGGGGATCAGCCCCGGGCGATTGAACAATTAGTCCTGGGGCTCCGACAGGGGGCGGAACATCAGGTCCTCTTAGGGGTTACCGGTTCGGGAAAGACCTTCACCATGGCCCAGGTGGTGGCCCAGGTTCAAAAGCCGACCCTGGTCCTGGCCCCGAACAAGACCCTGGCCGCCCAGCTTTATGGAGAATTCAAATCCTTTTTCCCGGAAAATGCGGTCGAATACTTCGTCAGCTATTACGACTATTATCAACCCGAGGCCTACCTCCCGCAAACCGACACCTACATCGACAAGGATTCCTCCATCAACGAAACCATAGACAAGATGCGCCATTCCGCCACCCGGTCTCTATTAACCCGAAAAGATTGCCTGATTGTAGCCAGCGTCTCCTGCATCTATGGTCTGGGCTCCCCGGAGGCCTATCAGGGGATGCTCCTTTCGTTGGAAGAAAACCAGGAAATCGGCCGGGAAGAAGTCCTGGGCCGATTGGTGTCCATGCTTTATGAACGAAACGACTTTGACTTTCACCGGGGCACCTTTCGGGTCCGCGGAGATGTGGTCGAGGTCTTTCCGGCCTATGAGGAAGACCAGGCCCTGCGCCTCTCCTTTTTCGGAGATTGCCTGGAAGGTCTCTCTACGATCGATCCCTTACGAGGGAAGATCGTGGATCGCTTGAAACAAATCCACATCTTCCCCAACAGCCACTATGTGACCTCCCGGGAAAGGATGGACCAGGCCTATCAAGCCATCGAGACAGAGCTCGAAGAAAGAATCCCTTTTTTCCAAGCCCTCAATAAACTGATCGAGGCCCAGCGCATTGAAGAACGCACCCGGTTCGATCTGGAAATGATGAAGGAACTCGGGTATTGCCATGGCATTGAAAATTATTCCCGTCATCTGACCGGCCGGCTGGCCGGACAGCCCCCCCCTACCCTGCTGGAATATTTTCCCCGAGACTTTCTTCTTTTCATTGACGAAAGCCATCTGGCAGTCCCCCAACTCCAGGGCATGTATCGGGGTGATCGATCCCGGAAACAGACCTTGGTGGATTATGGGTTCCGTCTTCCCTCGGCCCTGGACAATCGCCCTTTAAATTTTGAAGAATTTCAAGACCTGGTCCGTCAGGTCATTTATGTCTCGGCCACCCCGGCTGATTACGAACTCCGGAAAGCCGGAGGCGTGGTGGTAGAACAAATTATTCGACCCACAGGATTGATGGACCCTCAGATCCGGGTTTTCCCCGCCAACAATCAGGTGGAACACCTGAAAAACGAGATCGAAAAACGGGTCTCCCGCCAAGAACGGGTCCTGGTCACCACCCTGACCAAACGCCTGGCGGAGAACCTGACTGACTATTATCAGGAATTAGGGATTAAGGTCCGCTATCTGCATTCCGATATCGATACCCTGGAGCGGATTGAAATCCTGCGGGACCTGCGTCTGGGGGCCTTTGATTGCCTGATCGGGATCAATCTCCTGCGGGAGGGGTTGGATCTGCCTGAAGTAAGCCTGGTGGCCATCCTGGATGCCGACAAGGAAGGTTTCTTACGGTCAACCCGCTCCCTGATCCAGACCTGCGGTCGGGCGGCTCGAAATCTTTCCGGAGAGGTCTTTTTCTACGCCGACCAGGTGACCCGGTCCATGAAGGAGGCCCTGGAAGAAACGGACAAACGCCGAGCCCTCCAAAAGGCTTACAACCGCAAACATAAAATAACCCCCACCTCGATCAAAAAAAATATTCAAGATATCCTGGCTTCGGTTTACGAGGCCGATTATCTACCTGTTCCGGTGGCCAAAGACCGGCAAAGGGAATTCGTCGAACCCCGAACGATCCCTCTTTTGATCAAAGAACTGAGAAAAAAAATGAAAGCGGCCGCCGGACGCCTGGATTTTGAAGAAGCCGCTGAACTCCGAGACCGGATCAAGGTCCTGCAGGAAGAGGAATTGCTCTGGAAATGAGTCTGAGGAAAGAAGCAAAAGGTGAGAGGCAAGAGGCGGGAGGCGGGAGGAAAACCGTAGGATGCTATGGCTGATCGGCCATTATGGCCGGAAGGATTAATGCCGGATAAGGAGTAAACCTTTGGAAATTAATTATCTCATGTCGTCGTTCTGGGTGGTTTTGGCCCTCGGACTGCTGGTCGGGGCCGTGCTCGTCTGGGCATATTTTCGCCTGAAAACAGGCCAAAAGATTGCCCAGGCCATCCAACCCTATCAATCCCAACTGGCCGTTCTGGAAGAACGTCTCAACGCCCGGGAGGCTGAAATCCAAACGTTACTGACCAAAAACCAGGAAGCCGGCCTTGAAACCGAGCAACTCCGCAAGGACCTCCGGCAGGAAGGTCAGGAAAAAGCCGCCGCCCAAAAAGAGGCCGAGCAATTAGTGGAGTTGAAAGACCGTCTCCAGGAACGGGAAAAAGAAATTAACCGATTATGGGAAGAGATCAGCGGTCTGAAACAAATCCAAACAGAGTTGGAAACCACCCTGCACCAGGAACGCCACCTCATGGAAGAAAAGATCGTTTTCCTGAATGAGGCCGCCAAAAAAATGGAAGATGTCTTCAAGGCCTTATCCGCCGAATCTCTTAGAACCAACAATCAGCAATTCTTGGATCTGGCCAAGACCACCCTGGAAAAATATCAGTCCGAGGCCAAAGGAGACCTGGAAAAGCGTCAAAAAGCCGTTGAAACCACCATCGCACCCTTAAAAGAAACCCTGGAAAAATATGTCCAACAGGTTCAGGTCATGGAAACAGCCCGTCAGCAGGCCTATGGCAGCCTGAGTCAATACCTGGAAACCATGGCGGCTACCGAACAGCGCCTGCAAACAGAAACCGGTAATTTAGTTAAGGCCTTGAGGGCCCCTCAAGTCCGGGGAAGATGGGGAGAACTTACCCTGAGGCGGGTGGCCGAACTGGCCGGCATGTCGGAACATTGTGATTTCAGCGAGCAGGAATCCATCAATGGTGAAGAAGGCCGCCTGCGACCGGACATGATCGTCCGCCTGCCCAATAAAAAATGGATCGTCGTGGATTCCAAGTCCCCCTTGCAGGCCTATTTGGACTCCCTCGAATGTCAGACCGAAGAGGAAAGAAAAAATAAACTCCGAGATCACGCCCGACAGATTCAAATCCATATGCAGAAGCTTTCCTCCAAATCCTACTGGGATCAATTTCCCGAGGCCCCGGAATTTGTGGTCCTTTTTTTACCGGGAGAGAATTTTTTCAGCGCCGCCCTGGAACAAAATCCCAATCTAATAGAAGAAGGCGTTAATCAGAAGGTGATCCTTTCCACCCCGACAACCCTGATCACCCTCTTGCGGGCCGTGGCCTATGGCTGGCGCCAGGAGGCCCTGGCCGAAAACGCCCAGGCCATCAGTGAACTGGGGAAGACCCTCTATGAGCGGTTGGTTAAGCTGGCCCTCCATTTTGGTGATTTAGGCAGGCATTTGGACAAGTCGGTCCAGTTTTACAATGAAGCCGTGGGCTCCTTAGAAAGCCGGGTCCTGGTGACTGCCCGGCGCTTCAAAGAACTGGGGATCAGTTCCCAGGCCCAGGTCCCGGAATTAAACCCCTTAGAAAAAAGCACCCGCCATATTCAAGCCCCGGAGCTGGGTGGTGAAGTAGAAATGAAGGAATAGAAATCAAAAAATTTTCTCTGCGAACTCTGCGGTCTCGAGCGAATGAAATGAGCGGGCGAGAGATAGAAGGGTCTCCCGGTTGAGGGAGATACCCCCTCTATTTCAAGTCGGCCCAGTTATTTCCTACTGCGACCTGAACCGTCAATGGGACCCGTAGGACAATGACCCCTTCCATGACCTCCTTAACCAGGGTGGTCAAGCGGGACACTTCTTTTTCCGGACCTTCAAAGACCAATTCATCGTGAACCTGGAGGAGCATCCGGGAGGCCATTTTTTCCTTGGCCATGATTTCATGAATCCGGATCATGGCCAGTTTGATCAGATCAGCGGCGGTTCCCTGAATCGGGGTATTGATAGCCGTGCGTTCGGCAAACTGTCTGACGGCCCGGTTGGCACTGTCGATGTCATCGATATGACGGCGGCGGTTGAACAGGGTCGTCACGATTTTCATCCGGCGGGCCTCGGCCAGGGTGTCATCAATGTACTGCTTAACCCCCCGGTACTTTAAAAAATACTGGTCGATCATAGACTGGGCCTCCCGGTTATTGATCCCCAGTTCTTTGGAAAGGCCAAAGGCGCTCATGCCGTAGAGGATGCCGAAATTGATCACCTTGGCCTGACGACGCATTTCGGAGGTGATTTCACCGCGGGTGACATTGAAAAGTTCGGCCGCCGTCCGGCTGTGGATATCCTGTCCCGTTCGAAAGGCCTCGACCAGGGTTTCATCCTCACTGGCGTGGGCCAGTATGCGCAGTTCAATCTGAGAATAGTCGAAGGAAAGCATCTTCCAGCCCGGCTCGGGGATAAAGGCCTGACGAATCCGCCGGCCCTCTTCCGTCCTGATGGGGATGTTCTGCAGATTGGGTTCGCTGCTGCTTAACCGGCCGGTGGCGGTGATGGTCTGATTAAACGAGGTGTGCAGACGTCCGGTCCGGGGCAGGATCAGCTTAGGCAGGGCATCGACATAGGTGGACTTGAGTTTGTTCAGGGTCCGATAGTTCCAGACCTCGGCCGCCAGGGGATAGCTGAAGGCCAAGTCCTTCAAGACCTCGGCATCGGTAGACAGGCCGGTCCGGCCCTTGGTCTTTTTCCCCTGGGGAAGCTTTAGTTTTTCAAAAAAGATCATGCTTAACTGTTGGGGAGAATTAATATTGAAACGCTCTCCGGCCAGGAGATAAATCTGTTCTTCAATCTGAAACAATTTACCCTCCAGCTCTTTGGAGAACTGGGCCAGGGCCTGACTATCGACTCGAACGCCATGCATTTCCATTTCCGCCAAGACAGGTACTAAAGGCATCTCCATCTGATAGAAGAGTTCATCCAGTCCTTCACTCTTGAGAAGAGGCCCCAATCTTCGTGCTGCGGCCAGGGTGACTTCGGCATCTTCAGCCCCGTAGGCAATGGCCTGCTCGACAGGCACCTGGCTGAAATTTTTGGCCTTGGCCCCTGTTCCAACCACTTCTTTATAGGTGGTCAAGCGGCGGCTCAAATAGTCCCAGGCGATTTGAGTCAGATTGTGGGTCCTCCGGGAAGGATTCAAGAGATAAGAAGCGATCATGGTATCGAAGGCCTCCCCGGATAGGTCAGGCCGTAACGTCTGAGGATGATCCATTCATATTTGAAGTTCTGGCCGATCTTTTTGATGTCTTGGTCTTCAATAATCTCTTTTAACAGCTCTAATACCTTGGCCAAGGGGAGCTGCCGGGGAGCCCCCAGATAGTCATGGCCCACCGGAATATAAACCGCCCGGCCCTCTTCATAGGACAGGCTGATCCCGACGATCTCGGCCCGCAGGGGATTTTCCGAAGTGGTCTCCAGATCCAGGGAGACCAGACCGGCCTTTTTTATTTCCGCAACCCAGCCCACCAGGTCTTCCCATTCCGTTATCCCTCGAAAGTCTCTGGAAGAAGCCTGGTCGGCCTTCTCCCCTCCTCCCAGTGCTTCAACAAATTTTTTAAAGCCCAGTTCCTGAAAAAGTTCTTTCAGGCGGGGTTCATCCCTGGGTTGAATCTCCAGGTCGGTTGAAGAAAGCCCCAGGGGCACCTGGGTATTCAAGGTAACTAATTCCCGGGAGAGCCGGGCCTGATCCTTATACTGGCGCAGCTTCTCCTTCAATTTCGGCGGAGTAACGGCCGTTGACTCATCCAGGACTTTTTCCAGCGATCCATGGGCCTGGATCAGTTTAACCGCGGTTTTCTCCCCGATACCCGGGACCCCGGGGACATTATCACTGCTGTCCCCGGCCAGGCCCATAATATCCACTAATCCGGCCGGGCTGGTCCCAAACCGCTCCCGGACCGTTTGGAGGTCAAAGACCTTGTCTTTGAGCGTATCCCAGATGCGGATCTGCGGCGAGATGACCTGCATCAAATCCTTATCGCCCGAGACGATGACCACCTCAAATCCCCGGGCCTCGGCTTCTTTGGCCAGGGTGGCGATGATATCGTCGGCCTCAAAACCCTGTTTCTCCAATATCGGCAACCCAAAATAGCGGCTGACTTGTTTGATATAAGGAATCTGAACGATCAGATCGTCCGGCATGATCGGCCGATGGGCCTTGTAGGCGGAGTAAAGCTCATGCCGAAAGGTGGGGCCTTTGGCATCAAAGACTACGGCCAGGTAATTGGGTTTTTCCTGATCAAGGATCTTTCGGATCATCTGGATATACCCGAAGATGGCCTGGGTAGGCATCCCCTGGGAATTGGAAAGACGCCCCAGGGCGAAAAAGGCCCGGTAAATATACGAGCTGCCGTCAATCAGATAGAGTTTGGGTTGGTTTGTCATTCACTGCCTCCGACATCTTTTGATCCAAATTCTGAGACCTTTTCTTTATGAGCATCATTTCAACGGGATTATTCTCTCTGATATCGATAAAATGCAACGCACCTGTCTGATAGGGAATCCATATTTGAGACCATTGCATAACATCGGGATATGAAAAATATCTCGGAAAACATGAAATACCTTGAGCAGATTTGGTTTATTGGGGACTTAAGAATAAAATTCTACGCAAAATGGAAAGAATTTATTGAAGAACAAGCCGTTGACCCGGACCAACCAAAGTATTTAAGACGTTTCGAATATCCAATTTTGGTTCCGGCTGGTCCGGGTTGGGAAACAAGGAAAAGATAGAGAGATAAAACCGATCATCACATATGATAGACTTGCCCTTGAGCTAGTGGTATAATCCGTTATAGGTTGAATCAACCGACCGCTGGAAAATCTTCAACCAGCAACGCAAGGACTTCGATCCGGTTGCCGAACCAATTAAATCAAGGTTTCTTTGGGTTCAAATCATCGTCTCCGTCTATCAAATGGCCGCCAAAATTCTAAAGGACCAGTAAAAAGATGAATAAAAAGCTAATTGAAATTGCGGGAGGGACCTTCTGTTCCATGAGGATAATAATTTTATTTGCCTTGCTGGCATTGTTTATTTTCTTTTTCCGCCTTTCGGAAAATACAGCCGCCATCCTCGTTTTAGTTTGCTTCTTTTTTTTCACTGCCCTTAACCCCATTAACGGAATCGCCTTTATGGTTTTATGTGTTCCTTTTTATTTGGGAGCCAGCCACAAACCTTATTTCTTTCTCTTAGAAGTCCTTATATATGGAAATCTTGTCATCGGGTTCTTTCATTTATGGAAACGAAAAACCCCCATTGCAATCCCCTTTAAGCCCCTCATCCTGCTCCTGGCCTTTTCTTATCTGTTCAGCCTTCCTATCAATAGCAAGGAATATTACTACGAATTATGGGTCACTCCCTGGAAGGAACTGTGGAACCAATGGCTGAGCGGACACGAAAAATTCATAATCTTCCATCTGAGATCTTTATTTAATCATTTAAGTGGGCTGGCCCTTTTTATTTTAGTGGTCAATCTCTTCCTCCCAACAGACCGAAAGCCCTTGGAAAAGGTCTTCCAGACGATGCTCTGGATGGCGTTTATAGTCTCATTGCTCGGAACCTTTATCCTCTTTGGGATCCTTCCATCTCAACCCAAAACCTTTCTAAGCCTTTCATTGATAGGAATCCATGAAGGGGCTCTTTCAGCCTTTGCCTTTAATCGCCAATATCTGGCTCAATACCTGCTTGTTCTCCTCCCCTTCCTTTTTTATTTTCTATTTATTAATCGCCGGAAAATCGTTGCTTTTATATTTTATTTATTGGTGTCGGGCACTTTGATATTTTCCATATCAGCTACTATGCAGAGGAGCGCCTATCTGATTCTTTTCTTGGGAACCCTGTTTTTTATCCTCGGTTATATTTTTTTAATTTCCAAAAAGAAAAAACCGGCACTCCTTCTTGTCCTGATTCCCATTCTGATTCTTGCCGGCGTGTTACTGGTCGATATCCTTTTTTTAAACCATAGATTCTTAGATAGACTGGCCGTTTATGGCCTTTCCGATCCGGAAAACAGGCGAATCCATCTCTGGCAGACCGCCTGGCATATGTTTCAGTTTTCTCCCTTGTTGGGGGTAGGGTTGGGGGAATATACCTACCTATTCCCGGAATTTTATAAAAGCCCTTTCGGGATCTGGAAGACCTATGGTGTGGTCCGGGGCGAAGCCCATTCCTTTTACCTCCAAATGTTAGCCGAACAGGGCGGCCTGGGCCTTCTTCTTTTAATGGGCTTGCTGGCGGCCATTTTCCATCAACTGGTGTCCACTATTAAAAAAAATCCGATTCTGGAAATGAAAATGCTCACCTTGAGTCTAATGACCTCCCTAATAAGCTGGTTGCTGTTAGGGTTTTTCCATAATGTTTCCTATGTACGTTCCCTGGGTGTGCTTTTATGGATCCTCCTGGGCTGGTCGGTCAGCCTCATTGCTCCCCTGACCGCTCCTGATATAAGCAGAACTAAGCCGCCATGCCCCGCCCAGGGGCGTAGCACCACCGGACATGAAAATAGATCTGGTCGAACGAGGGACCTCAAACTCTATTTTCGTATTAAAACCAAGGGGTTTCTTGTCGGATTGCTGATTTTAACAGCAGCCTTCGGATACCAGCTCAAATTGATCTATGACCGGCCCCTACCTCCTTTTTTTCAAGCCGGTCTATACAAGAGGGAAGTCTTGCCCGGAGGTGAGAAAGTTCGCTGGATGGGAAAGAAAGCGGTAATAAACACTAACATTCAAGCAGGGGCGGCCATCATACACTTATCGGCTCCCCTTCCGGAAATAGAAAAGCATGCCCAACGAATCCGGTTATGGGCCGGAAAACATTTCCAGGAGATGACAATTAAGGATACCCAATGGCATCAAATCATCCTTCCGATGGATAAGAAAACACCTGGCTGGACACTTCTGAAAATCGAAACGGATCATACCTTCAATCCGCAAAAATCTAAAATCAGTAGAGATGATCGTGATCTTGGGGTAATGATCAGGGGAATTGATTAAGGGTCAGAAGCGAGGATGGAGAGGGGTTACTTGAGACCTTTGAAGAACGTCCAATTTTGGCCAAGCACAAGGAAGGCGATAATTTTAACGGCAGGAATACATTGGAGTATTTCGAGGAATAAAATTCGAGACTGACGCAGGTGTCGGGCAAAAGGGGGCGTTATGCAAAGGTCTCTACTTGAAGGCCTTGACAGAATTCATTGGCCATTACATTGAATATCTTGTTCATACCCGCAGGAAATACGCCCTGAGAAGTACTCCAAATAATCTCTAAATTGCCCACAGGCCCTTTTTCTCCCGACAAGGGAAGATTAAAGGTCACTACACTGTTGTTTGGCTCTAAAGCTGGATCATGGGCTACCCAGGTAAGGGGGTTATCCGGATCTGTGTCCGGGGTGATGATCGCCTGCTTTATCCCCACCTCTTCAAACAGATCTCCTATTAATACCCACCTTCCTTCAAGGGTCTTTTCTTCTTCAAAGGCCCGGCAGAGCAAGCGGGTCTGAAAGGCCAGATACTTGGACTTTTGGGAATCCCGCCACCGGGTAATTAGGTCCTGGAAAAGCCTGGAGAATTTAAAATATCCCAGGAGCCTGGAACCCAGGACAAACCCGGCGCCTAATACCACTACCACATAAGCGACTAAAGAATTCCGGGTAAAAAGCAAAAAACCGGCCAGCGCCGCCAAAAAAAAATTTACCCCGTAAAGCATCAGGACCGCCCGGCGGTGGGAGAATCCCTTTTCCAATAATCGATGATGGATATGATCACGATCGGCCTGCCCGATGGGAACCCCCCGATGCCAACGACGCAAAACCGCATAGATCACATCGACAATTGGAATTCCGAGGGCAATAATAGGGATAAATAAGGCAAAGGCGATGGCACTTTTTTCAGAGGCCCACAAAGAAAGACCACCAAGATAAAACCCTAAAAAAAGGCTGCCCGAATCTCCTAAGAATATGGTAGCCGGAGAAAAGTTATAACGTAAAAATCCCAGGCTGGCACCAGCCAAAGCCGCGGCCAAAAAAGGGACTAAGGTATAAATAGTGGAAGAAGTCATAATAAAAAGAATGGCGGAGGCAAAGGTGGCGATCCCCACGGCCAGCCCGTCTATGCCGTCGGCCAGGTTGAGGGCATTGGTTATTCCAACCAGCCACAATATGGTAATGGGTCCACTCAGCCAGGATAGATCCAATTGCATCCCGAAGGGGTTTGAAAAAAGTTGGATTTTTAAACCGAAAGAAAAAACAACTCCGGCGGCCACAATCTCCGCCAAGAGTTTCGGCCAGGGAGGCAAACGGTATATATCATCCCAAATCCCAATCCCAAAAACAATTAAGCACCCTAAGGTAAGCCCAAGGAGAGGTTTCCAGAAAGGCTGGATTTCCCTATTCATGAAATCCCCCCCCCAACAAAGGAACCAGAGAAAAGGTAAGACGGTGGCTATAAAGATGGCTACTCCCCCAAGACGGGGAATTTCCTTTTGGTGAACCTTCCTCTTCCCCGGGGCATCAAGGATCTCGAAACGGGTCCCCAAGGCCCGAATGTAAGGGGTGATGACCAGGGCACTGATTAAGGCGATGCCGAAAAAAAGTAAATGAGATAGAGTCATAAGGCGGGTTTGACCATTTTATTCGATCGACTCAAAAGGCAATCCATAAAAACCCGAGAGGAAAAGAAACGCAAACCACTAATAACATGCCACATAAAATAGCGGATATTGTTATGGCTGTCTCTACGGGCCTCGTGGATGACGGAAACCGAAGGGTCCAAAACAACCCGATAACCGGCCAGTCTTAACCGGCTACAAAGGTCCACGTCTTCAAAATAAAGATAATAGCGTTTGTCAAATCCATTTATTTTAGAAAAAACGGAACTCGAAAACAACATAAAAATACCGGCCACCCAATCCGGATAGACCAAATTGTTCATCTCATAATCCAACCTGGACTCTCTTGCCCGCCTCAATATCCTTTTTATCAGCCGGGCCGGTGTAGGAAGCCGACGGGCACTATCCTCGATCGAACAGTCCCTCTTAATAATGAGCGGGGCGATCACCCCGATCCCTTTATCGGATAATAAGGACGAAAGGGGAGCAAAGGGATCTCGGGTCAGCCTTAAATCCGGATTTAAAACACCGAAAAAATCGGATGGCCCTGACCTGAAAGCTGCATTGTGATTGGCTCCGAACCCCTTGGGATATTTATTTTGGACTATCTTGACTCTAAAATCAAAGTCATCTTCCTTAAACAATAAGGGCTCTTTGACATTAACTGTTATGATCACCTCCAAATCTTTATGGGGACAATACAGATGAAGGTCCTGTAAAAGCTGATGTACCAGGCCGGCCTGTTTATGACTGACGACCGAAAGTAAAACGGACATAACAGTATTTTTCTCTTTTTTTTGCGACTTACAATTTAGGCTACATTAGTGACTTAAGAATAAAATTCTACGCAAAATGGAAAGAATTTATTGAAGAACAAGCCGTTGACCCGGACCAACCAAGGGTTTTAACACATTTCGTATATCCAATTTTGGTTCCGGCTGGTCCGGGTTGGGTATCTTTATCACATAAACTCTCCCAGCAGACAAGGCGCAACTTCATTTCTCTCCAGTTCCTTTCCGGGAGACAGAACCGCCGGGAAAAAGAGGTTATTGCACCGTAAAATTCTTTTCATTGGTTAATTTAACCCGGGCACCATGTTTATTTACACCAACCGCATAGACGGTATGAGCCCCCTTGTCTAGTGTAATCTTCCTATTTATCACCCAGCCTGATTTTACCCAGTTTGAGTTCTGCGTGACTTTGGCCACATCTTCTCTTTCCTTTCCCAACTCCGCCTCACCCAGAAGTTTACCATCCAGATAGACCATCACCTTTTTAACCGGCGCGTTATCTTCTTTGTCCGCAGCCCATCCCGTTGCATAAAAATGGTTCTTTTCATAGGTTACTATATCCAGATAGCCCTGTAGAGAGGTATCCGGCCCTGCCGGGGGAGGAGGGGTTTCCGTCCCCTTGGAACAAGAGAGAAGCATAACGCTTAAAAGTAAAATGACCATTGACCAATTACTGACCTTGATTTTCATAACTTTAATCTCCTTTTGGTTTATTAATAAAATGGAGTAAATTTAACCTCTCTACCGATCAGATTAATCTCCGAAGAGTTGCCTCAATCCAGCTCATCAGCCGATTCTTTTCCGGTACTTAAGCGACTTACCTTGGAATAGGGTATGGCCAGACAGAGCCAAAACAAAAAATTCAATCGATAGGTCATTAAAAGGGCCAGATCGAAAAACTGCATCAGAAAGATCACAATACAGGCAATGAGCAGACCCCTATCCAGAATTTCTTTCCGTTGAAAGGATGACTCCATTCGTGCAACCCGCTTTCCCGTTGAAATAATCAATAATAGTAATAGACCGAGAACCCCAATAGCAAAAGGCAATCCAATCTCGATGGCCAATTGAAAAAAAATACTATGGGTATGGAGGACCTGATACCAAAGTTTGGAGGACACTAAATGAGGGAACATACCGATTCCCCATCCAACCAAAGGCTTTTTTTTAATAAGGTCCCAGGCAAACTTATAAAATATTTCCCGGTCACTCGAAAAAACGGTTAATTTAGCCGAGAGGGCATCCGGTAAGAAGTATTTTGCTATCGGAGTCGGAAAAAAGAGATTGAATAGGGCAAACAAGGTCACCAAAGACAATCCGATTCCCAATATTTTAAGGGGTTTGTTTTCCCCCAACCATGAGAAGATCAAAATTATAAACAATAGAAAAAACCAGGCGTTACGTGAATGGGTCCAAATCAAAAGGAGTAAACTGAAGGCGAGACAGATATTTAAAAATGGAATCCGCCATCGCCAAAGAGGAGAAGTATTTACAATCCCGGATTGCTCCCTTTCCTTTAATAATAAGCAGATTGAAAAGATGGCCCCCATAATGGCATAAAGGGCCAAAATGTTGGGATTAAAAAAGCTGGCCGAAGTGGCCAACCCCACTTCGGAAGGCCCATAGTAAATGTCCAGGAAGGGAAACTTCCGGGCCGGAAAATAAAATCGCCCCTGCCAATGTAAATAGTTTTCACCCAGAGCAACAATAAACTGTTGGGGAATAGTAAACATAAAGGCATATAAGATTTTTTTCGTCTCTCCTGTTGAAAAAGGCCTCAAAGAAACGGCATAAAAAAACCAAAAAAGGGGCACATAATCCGTAAAGGCCACTTTCCCGGGTCCGATTTCTTCTGGTAAAAAATTATGTCCGGCAAACCAGATGGAAATGATAAATAGAATGCCGGTCAGCACCTTTCGTTCTTTGGTCAGTACAATGGTCGGCTCCCCAAAGGCGGTCCTTAGCGCCGCCCCGACATAAAAGGCAACCGAAAGAAATGGACTGACGGTCAGGAGCAGGGTTCCGGCCACCAGTAAATTTTGACGATTTAACCACCCAAGAAGATATTGAGAATTGATCCTCATAATATTATCTCATTAAAAACCTTTTGAAAATTCTTCCATTGGTTTTCAAGGGTGAACAAACGGGCTCTTTCCAAAGCCCTTCTTTGCCAATTTGCCAGAGATGCAGCAAACCCCGGCGAATCAAAGAAATGAATGACTTCTCCTGCCAAAGCGACTCCAGTGCGTTCCTCTGCCTCTAACGCCAGATCTCCAAGAATTTCCCTTGCCCCGGATAAATCCTCATATGAAAAAACCGGTGTCTGATAGGCCAGGGCTTCAATGCCCACGGTAGGCAGGGACTCTTTGTCCGAGGTCAGCAGTACCCCATCGATATTTTCATAAAAATCATATAGCTTGTCTTGATCTATTTGACCCATTATTCGAATTTCCAAATTTTTGGGCATGTCCCTGAATGATCCCAGTGTTTGTTTTATCAAATTTGGAAACCAGGGATCCGGCAGCCCGCCGATATTCAGACGTACCTGTGAGAATTTTCCAGATTCGGCAACCCGGATTGCTGTTTCAATGGCCAGATCCAAACGCTTATTTGGAGACCAAACGGCCAAGGCACCGAGTATTAATAGATCCCTTGGGTTTTTTTTTCTTCGGAAGCTATCCTCCGGGAAGATACGGACCATATCAAAACCGTTATGAATAAGATGGATCTTTGATCGAGAAAGTCCCAACTCATTCAAAAAATCACAGGATTGCCGGGAAACCCCGATTCCGGCATGGGCCTTCTTTATCCAAAAGCCTCTCAGGTGAAAGGGATCATTAATAGCCCCTGTGACTTCATGGGCCCAAACGATAACCTTGGCATTAACCCAAAGGCCGGCAATAAGAGCCGTGGTGTTTATTAGAGAATTGGCTACAACAACGGAAGGCTTTAACGATTTAAATAACATGAGAAGGAGAACCAAATCAACCAGTTTACTTAAAGGTTTTACCAAGTAAGGGATATCATGTGGAGAAGTCTGGCGAATCGTATAAACCCTCTCCCCTCCATATTCCTTCTTACATTGTTCGGCCAATTCTCCACTATATCTGAAAACAAAAAAAACATCCTCGCGTTCGCTCCGGATTGCCCACCGAAAGAACCTGGACAGGACAATCGGCGCTCCTGTATTATCGCCTGAATGGGAAACGAAAACAATTTTTCCTCCCATATAAAGGTCTCAATCCGGAAAAGAACGCCGCAAAACTTTATAATAATCCTTCGATTTCATTAACATAATCCGGCTCAAGGTATGAGACCTTTAAAGAACGTCCAATTTTGGCCAAGTACTTGGAAATATTCCCTCTGACCAGACTCATATCCAATGTATCTTTGTGAAGATGCAGAATCCTCTGTATATCCGGGGCATCCACAAGAGACCGATGCTCAGGATCATTGACCAGGGCCTGAATTTTTAGACCAATCAAATCCTCCGGCAATAAGGTTTTAACCTCAATAGTTCCATCGAAAATTGGGATTTTACGAGCACGTTTTAACATTGCCCTGACATATTTTCTTCTGGCTATTAAAAAATCAACCTGTCCAAAGACCTTGAAAGGAGACCGGAAGGATCAGTCTATTTCCTTCATTCCCTATGAATCTCAACCGTGCATAAGGGGAATAGACTATTCGATATCCTTGTTTTTGAAGTTTTGAACAAAAAACCAGGTTATCCGAATCATCACCAGGATGGTCATCAAATGGACCGATTTCCCTAAAGACATCCTTTCGAACAGCCAAACAGGCCCCTGAAACCGCCTGATAATTTCTATACCATTCCGAGCTGCCATACTTTCCAAAATATTCCTTCGTTCCGGAAAAAAGATAGGTCACGTTATCCTGATTAATGACTATTCCGGCATTCCAAATGGTTCCACGGGAGTTTAATACTTTACCTCCTGCTGCTCCCACCCTTTCTTGTCCGACCCAGCCCAACAGTTCTTCCAACCAATCCGGATCAAGGATTTCCATCTGATCGCCCAAAAAGACGAACACCTCACCATCGGCCTTTTCAGCCCCGAGATTTTTCATTTGGGAAAGATTAAAGTCATCACTATATAAAACTAATTTAAGATCCTGATTGTGTTTTGAAATTCTCTCCAGATCCGAGAGGTCCATATTTTGATGAGTTACTAAAATAATTTCGTAATTGGAATAAGCGGTTTTGGTCAGGATGGAGTTCAAGGATCTCTTTAAGACCGGTATGTCTCCTTGAACCACCAAAATGATGGAAGCCCTCACGGCATTGTTAAACTTCCATTTAACCTTTATAAATCCACTCGTTCCTCTGGAAACCTCAACATCAATATCGCTTCTTTTAAAGTGGTTTTTAACAGCCAGAAATTGAGCCTTGACCACATAGGGTTTGGCTACCTGACTCCAAGCGGCTGAAGTGGGGCCGACCCGCCAGTGATAGAGTATTTCAGGCAGATGGGCGATTTCGGAGGTGTGTTCGGTTACCCTGAAGAAAAGATCCCAATCCTGGGCCCCATCCATTTCCGATATGAATCCTCCAACCCTATCCACCAAAGATTTACGGATGACACAAAGATGGATAAGATAATTTACCGAGACAAGGGTCTCTGAGGACCAGTCGGGTTTAAAAAATGGGTGGTACCTTTTCTTGCTGTCATCGCTGAGGAGATCCCTGTCCGAATAAAGGAGGTCGAGGCCAGATTCCTCATTTAACCTTTGAACGACTCGGTACAAGGCAAAAGGGGCCAATTGATCATCGTGATCCAATAAGGCGACAAACTCCCCGCGGGCGACTTCAAGGGCTTTATTGGAATTTTCAGAAATACCTCTGTTTTTATTTAAAAAAACAACCTTTATCCGATAATCATTTCTGACATAATCCTTTAACAGGTTTTTAATCTCAAAATGAGAAGCAGAATCGGAACCATCGGCCATACAGAGTTCCCAATGGTCGTAGGTCTGGTTCAAAACCGATTCAACAGCCTCTTTAAGGACCTGGGGGGCCGGATTATACACCGGCATGATTATACTGATCAAAGGCCGGTAGGACAAAGATTTTGCCGAAGCCGTCTGATCCAAAAGGTCTTTTTCGGTTGGTTCGTTATTTCTGATCCAATCGGTATATGCCTTATCCTCGCTGGTGTCCAGCTTATATGAAATTTTTCGCCATAAGGTCCGAAACCCAAACTCCTTCCAAAGCTTAAAAGACAAAAAGATTAATTCAAAAAACCCTTTAAGGCCTATTCCATTAGGAATTCCTTTCATATCGATACTAAGTCGAATTTTCCTTGCTTAGAAGATCATGGTAATATTGGATAATGGTAGATGGCTCTCCTTGGGCTTCAATTCGGCCTTTCCGAAGAAAACAGGCCCGGGTACACATCTTCTGAATACTTTCCATATCATGGGAAACCAGGATAACGGTTTTCCCCTGGACGTGCAATTCTTCCATCCTTTTTAAGCACTTCTTTTGAAAATGCTCATCCCCTACAGCCAGGACTTCGTCTATTAACAGGATATCCGGGTCCAGATGAACGGCTGCCGAAAAACCCAGGCGCATATACATGCCCAAAGAATAATTCTTGGCCGGCTGGTCAATAAAATCCTCCATTTCGGAAAAATCAACGATGTCCTGGAAAATGCGGTCGGTCTGCCCCCTGGAAAGTCCATAAAGAGAGGTATTTAAAAAAATATTCTCTCGTCCGGTCAGGTCCGGATGAAAACCGATACCCAGTTCAATCATGGGAACCACCCGACCATGGGCTAAGACCTGCCCCTGGGTAGGCGGAAATATTTTAGCAATAATCCTGAGCAGTGTACTTTTTCCGGATCCATTTGGGCCGATCAACCCTAAAAATTCCCCTATCTTCACGGAAAGGACGATATCCCGCAAGGCCCAAAACTGCTCTCGGTGTTCCCTATGTTTTGAACTGAACAAGGCCACCAACTTGACCTTGAGACTGTCCACCGGATTCCGTTTTATCAAAAAAACTTTGGAAACATCTTGCAATTCTACTGCGTTATGGTTCATCAGACCAACTCGGCCAAAGCCGGATCATACCATTTAAAGGTCAGACTTCCGACCCAGAAAAGGACGGCCGACCAGCAGACCAGCGAGGCTATGGCCCAGGGATCGGGAACCCGTCCCCAAAATAAAATGTCCTGATAGGCCATGGTAAAAGAAGCCAGGGGGCTTATTTTCATAATCCATTGAAAATCTACAGGGACCATGGTCAATGGATAAATGACCGGAGTAACCCAAAAAAGCAGAACCACACCCACTTCGGTTAAATGCGCTACATCACGAAAAGAAGAAGTCAAAGACGACAGGCCTAAAGAAATCCCGATGGTAAACAGGAGATGGAAGGCCAATAAGGGCAGGAAAAGAAAGGTTACCCATTGGAATGAAAAGGCCCCCATAAAAAAAAATAGAGGTATAAAGACCGCCAGGGCAAGGAGAAACTGGGCGAAATTAAAAAGGACCGTAGCAATAGGCAGGGTTTCCCTTGGAAAATAGACCTTTTTAATCAAATTGGCATTATCTATGAGTGAATTGGTGGAAGCCATGGCCGCTCCTGAAAAAAAATTCCAGGGAAGGAGTCCTATTAACAGGAAGAAGGTATAATTCTCCATCTTTATCCGAACCACGAACTTAAAGGCCAGCGTATAAACCCCGATCAACATCAACGGCCGCAGCAAAGACCAAACCACTCCCAAAACAGACCCTCTGTATTTCAGTTTCAGGTCCTTAAGCACCAAATTTTTAATCAAGGTGCGGTACTTAATGCATTCTTGAAGCATGGTATGCAAAGAATTAGTTAACTCCATCAGCATTAGAAGGTTGCAGGAATCGCCTCAAACGATCTTGGATAGGCCCATGGGATTGAGACCTTTGGAGCCAACGACGCCTTTCACGACCATTAGCTCTTCTGCCTTTTTGAATGAGGCGGCGTTTTTTTAAGACAGAAGGTAAAAGCCTTAAAACATCCAGGTATCCCATCAAAGAACGGGGAGCGGTG
>JAZDOU010000370.1:0-9192 GCA_043798385.1 Pseudomonadota bacterium | reverse complement strand
TGGCACGAACGCTGGTCGACAATTTCAAGGCCTTTGGAGTCAATGGCGTGGTCTGCAGGTTCGACCTGACCCACACGATCGGAGAAAGCGAGGTCGATCCGAAACTGGAAGCAAAAGGATGCCCTTATCTTTACTGGACCTATTCACACTACGAATCCGACCTTCACGGATCGATCAAATATATCGAAAGAAGATTCCGCCCAAAGACTCGCGTCCTTTTGACTTACTCGGTTGGGGCGATTCCGGCGCGCCGGCTTCTGGCCGATGGTCACGAGCCCAAAGCGGACTTATGGATCGCACCCTTTGGCTGTCCGGACGCCCAGGATATGCTTAAAAATCTGCTGGCGGGCGTGGATTTGTTTCAGAATTATCTCGACGGAAAAAAGCTGGAGCCCTTCCTCCTTTATGGTCGTCTTGGAGACCCCAATGATGCCATACCCGACGCCATCAGAAGGGGAATGGCTTTTCTCGAAGACGCCCGCAATGACATGGAAAAAATTACCATACCGGTGACCTGGATTCTGGGTACGTTCGATTACATGGTTACCCGCCAGAGGGTGCGTCAGATGCTCAACGCCCCGGGTGGAGGCATCCGGGAGATCATCGAGCTCGAGGCAGGGCACTTCCTGAAATCCGGCCCCGAAGCCATAGAATCGTACAAACTGATCACCGAGACGATTTTCAAGCATCTCTTGCAGGTCAACAAGCCGGCGGTGGAGCCGGATCTGGCCCGATTCGCGGGACAGGCCGAAGCGGAATGGGGGCGTACCAAGCGTCTGGCAATCACCAACGCTGAAGAATTCTGGAACCGCCACCTGTTCGGCACCTCCTCGGAGATGGAGGGCTTCGACATCCTTCTTTACAACCCCGAATATGTGGAATTTCTCCAGGAACAAGCCAATCTGCTTGATTTTCAGGGCGGCCTGCGCGTGGCGGACATCGGATGCGGAACCGGCAACCTGGCCATCGCCGCCCTTAAGGCCTCCAGGATCAATGGAGGCCGGCTTGATCTGACCTGTTCCGATCTGGTTCCAGGGGCCATAAGCCGATCCCGTGAGAAGATCGAGGCCTTCATCAAATCTTCGGCCAACGGACATTACGCCGGACTGAATCTCGATTTCAAGGTGGTTGACCTCGAAACCTCAAGGCTGACGCCTCTAAATGAATTCCTCTCCGGCGAACTGTATGGCCCCTTAGCCCTGGCAGGCAGGATAGAGGGGCTGAACACCTCAACACTCCGCAAGATTTCTGAATCTTATGGACCAAGGCTTCACAAGATTCTTCACGGTGAAGACACCTCGGTTGATGAGATCATGAAAATATGCCCGGATCTGGACGAAGTCGAGGCCGAAACCGTTCGCGACCTGTCCAGGGCAAGCCGATTTCTAAAAAACAACCTGAAAGCTGAAGATCTAAAATTGGGTAAAACCGGGATCAAAACCGCCGATGACCTCGCCTTGAAGTATATTTCCTTCGGCCATGCCGCCAGGGATTGTAAAGTGGACCTGCCCTCGAACGCCTTCGACAGGCTGGGCGCCTCTTTGGTGCTGCCCTACCTATACGACCCCAAATCGGTGTTGAAGGAGTTCTACCGGATACTCGCTCCTGGTGGGAAGATAGTCCTTTCCAGCCTTAAGCCTAACTTCGATTCCTCCAAGTCCTATATCGAAGAAGCAGAAGGAATCAACAACCGGACCGATCTGACCGAAGAGGGAAAAGAACGGCTTCTGGCCAGTCTCAGGGAATTTTCCTCTTTCATCGCTACCCTGATAGAACTCGAGGACAACGGAAGATTCAGATTTTTTGCCACCAATGAATTATTAGAGTTAATGGATGAAGCCGGTTTCGTTAATATAAAGGTCAAAGAATCTCTTGGGACCCCCCCTACTGCGATTATTGTCAGCGCCGGAAAGGGATAATGGACGATATAGATCGCCAAAAAATCGAACAGAATCCTATCTTCAGGGAGCGTCTGAAAGAAGAGGGCCGTGATTTACTTTTTTCCAGCGTTCGTTACGTCCTTATCCTGGCCTGTTTTCTTTACACCAGTTTCTACGGTCTCGACATCGTCGCCTCACCGGAACACCATCTGATTTTCCTGGGGCTGCGTTTATTCGTGATGCTCAACTATCTGGCCGGCCTGGTTCTGCTTTCCTCGAAATACGGACCTGTCATTGCCGGACCTCTTTCCGTCTGGGAGACGTACGTTTCAACCCTGGCGATCGCCGTCATGACAACCTTTATTGGCGGGTTTGACAGCAGTTATTATATCGGAATCATATTTGTTTTTTTCGTCGCGGGACTGTTTCTCCCCTGGAACATAGCCGCCACCCTCACCTGCGGACTGCTGACTTTAGTGAGCTACTTCGTGGTCAATATCTTTTTCGGGCCGCCCGAATCGGTGAAGATTACCAAGGCCATTTTCCCCTTCTTTTTCTTAAGTGGGGCGATTATCTTTACTATATTTGCGAACGCCACCAGGGAAAGAATCCGGCGCAGGGACCTTCGATTGAGAATGCAGATCGAGAAAGCCAATGAGGATCTCAAAGAGCTGGACAATGCTAAAATGCGCTTCTTCTCCAATGTCAGCCACGAACTGCGCAGCCCGCTGACGCTGATCTTGGGCCCGTTGGAATCCATCCTGAGCGGAAGCGCCCCTCCAGACCCACGCCCGCTTCTTGAAGCCATGGAAGCCAACGCCCGAAGGCTGCTTCGCCAGGTCAACACCCTGCTCGATTTCGCCAAGCTCGACGCCGGTCGCCTTAAATGCAATTACGAGTACTCCAACATCGGCACCTTGCTGGAGGAACTGGTAATGGCTGCCAAGCCTCAGGCGGAAAAACGTAAAATCGATCTCAGGGTTGAAGAGACAAAGGATTTCCCGGGATCCATTTTTGATCCGGACAAAGTGGAAACCATAGCTGCGAATCTTCTCTCAAATGCAGTCAAGTTCACGCCCGACGGAGGCCGAATAACGATCAAGGTTTTCTGCGACGACCAGAATGTCTGGTTCGATGTGGAAGATACCGGCGCTGGAATTCCCGAGGATCAACTCGAAGCGGTCTTCGAAAGATTTCGTCAAGTCGACGACGGGTTATCGCGAAGGGCCAGCGGGACCGGCCTGGGTCTGGCCATGGTCCAGGAACTCACCAAGCTTCATGGCGGGGCCGTAACGGTAACGTCCAAGCTCGGAGCAGGAACGACCTTTACCGTCAAGCTGCCGAGGACGCCGGAATTGAACCCGGTTGATCGGCGTCGAATCAGCGGTCGACGACGAGCTGACCAGCTTGCGCAGGAGCGAACGGTTTCCATGTTGGGTCTTCAATATGAAAAAAAATCCAGCATAAAAACGCTGCTTTCCGATGTGTCGGGAGCGCAGCTCGAAGAGGGGGCAACCATCGATTCTGAACTTCAGACCAACCTGCCTCCCGATGCGCCCAGGATTCTGGTGGTGGATGACAATCCCGATTTAAGGACCTTCATCGCGCACAATCTCGCTTCGCTCTATCGGGTTGAAATGGCGGAAGACGGCCTCGACGCTTTAGAAAAAGCCCGGCGCCGGCCACCCGATCTGATCGTCTCCGACATCATGATGCCCAGGATGAACGGCTATGAGCTGTGTAAGCAAATCAGGCAGGATAACGTCCTTAAATCGGTCCCCGTGATATTGGCCACTTCAAAATCCGGGGGAGAGGCGGTGGTCGAGGGGCTTGAGGTAGGCGCCAACGATTACCTGGCCAAGCCCTTCGAGATTCGCGAATTGATGGCCAGAGTAATGGCGCACATCAGATCGAGGAAGTTGGAAAAAGATCTTCAGGAACGCGACAGCCGCCTGACAGCCATCGGACAGATGACCAGCGCCATTGTTCACGACTTAAAAAACCCCATTTCCTCAATTCTCGGGTTTGCCGAGATGGCCCGGCAGGACATTCTGACCGGAAAAGAGAGCGAGATGATCACCCAGGACCTGGAACCTGTGGTCAGTGAAGCCAATCGACTGAACCGGATGATTGCGGAGGTGCTCGATTTCGCCCGGGGCAGTTCCTCGGATCTAAACCTGATACCCACCGAATTTACAGCCTATCTGGATATGCTTTGTACCCCGTTGCAACAAAAACTGTCCTCCATGGGCATAGAACTGATTGTCCGTCATGAATCAGGCCCAAACCTGCTTGTCCAAATCGACAACGACCGGATGCTGCGGGTTTTTGAGAATCTGATTCGAAACGCCCAGGAAGCGATTTGGGCCGGAGGCCGGGCCCCCCAGGGCAAACACATCTGGATCACGACTCGGTGCGATGAAGGCTCGGTCACTGCCCGGGTTGCGGACGATGGTCCCGGCATTTCAACTGAGTTGGTCCCTCATCTCTTCGATGCCTTTATTACCGGGAAAAAACGATCGGGAACCGGCTTGGGTTTGGCCACCGTTCGAAACCTGATAATCGCCCATGGCGGAGAGATTACCGTAGAACCCCAGAGTGCTGAAGGAGGGGCGGCCTTTTGTCTCACATTTCCGTTAGTACGTAAATAAGGTTCGAGGTTCAACCTTCGACCGGCCTTATTTTCATGATTTGGTTGTGTCACGGCCTGCCTTGTGCAGGCATCACGCCACTAGCGTGGCATGACGGTTTAATAAAAAATGGTTAGCATTTCCCGCCAATCCGGCCATAACTCGTGAAAGGGAGGAAGATGGAATCGTCCAAACATATTCTTGTCATTGAAGATGACCCCATGAATAACCGTCTGCTCACCACGATCCTAACCCGGCTCGGATACATCGTTGACAGCGCCTTTGACGGCCTCAACGGAATAGCGAAAGTCGACTCTTCTCCTCCGGATCTGATATTGCTGGATCTCAATCTTCCCGGGATAGACGGATACGAGGTGGCCCGTCGGGTAAAACAATCGGATAAAACCAAGATCATTCCGATCGTCGTGGTCTCATCCTTCGCCGAGGTTGAAAACCGGATCAAGGCCCTCGAGGCGGGAGCAGATGATTTTTTATCCAAACCCATTGACCAGGTCGAGCTTCGAACCAGGGTTCAGTCCCTGTTGAAGGTCAAGGCTTACAACGATCATATGGTCAGCTATCAGAAAACCCTCGAAGAAGAAGTCAATCGGCGGACCCGACAACTCCATCAAGCCTTCGAAGATTTGAAAAACGCCTCTGAAAAGATTAAGCAGGCCTCGTTCGACACCACAGTCCGCCTTTCACAAGCGGCAGAATGCAAAGATCATGAAACTGGAAGCCACATTAAGCGGATGGGGTACTACACCGCCGCCATCACAAAAGCCATGGCCCTCCCGACTCAAGACATCGAGACAATCCTCTATGCGGCGCCGATGCATGATATCGGTAAGATAGGTATTCCGGATCGGATCCTGCTCAAACCAGGATCACTGGATGACCAGGAATGGATTGTCATGAAGCAGCATACCACCATCGGCAGCATCATCCTCTCCGGCTCTAACTTTTACGTCATCCAGATGGCCGAGCAAATCGCTTTGACCCATCATGAAAAATGGGACGGATCCGGATATCCTAAGGGATTGAAAGGGTTGGAAATTCCTATCTGGGGACAAATCGCCGCAATCGCTGATGTTTTCGATGCTCTGACCACCAGACGGTTTTACAAGGAAGCCTTATCGGTCGAAGATTCTTTTGAGATCCTAAAAAAGGGACGGGGCATTCACTTTAACCCGGACGTTTTTAAGGCCTTTTTCTCAATCAAGGATGAGATCCTATCGATCCGCAAAAAGTATGATGATCCCGTTTCCGAAGAGAATCTGAAGGTGAAGTTGGATCAAAATCAACTGTTAAAAGAGATCAGACCTCTATTAGCTAACCCGGAACTTCCTCTACTTTTCCTATCGGGAAAAAGCTGATCCGACCGGCTTATAGAATCGGCCGGGTTAAAATTAGATCTTATCGTTTTGCAACCAATTCTATTTTTTCTCTACGGTCTAAAGAGTAATTAAAAAGGTTCCCCAATGAACCGGTCCCAAGTCAACAAGGTGTTTTTGATTTCGGTGGGTTTATTCTCGGCCATTTTTTTTAATTATCAGATCGGGTTTGGTGAGAATTGGATACGTTTCACCCCAAAAGACTTTGATGATAGTTTTTTTGTTTATGACAAAGACAACCTAACGAAGGTATCTTCCACAACCTTATTAGTTTGGGAAAAAAAAATTTCCCCCCTGGAAGAAAAATTAAAAGCAAGTCAAAAAGGTGGTCTTCGTGTCAAAATGCGATTATGGGAAATGAATTGTGCCAAGCGAACCGGAAAACTGATCTCTGTAAAAGAATTTAATAAAGACGAAACCCTCTTGTCTTCCATCAATACGGATAGATCTATAAAATCGGATTTAATATCTCCTGGTTCCATGGGAGAGGCCTTGTTTAAAGCGGTTTGCTCTAAAATAAAAAAATAGCCCTCACTCTTCCTCTGATTTTCAGCCTTAAATAATCGTCCCCTTCTGATTTTTTGGCTTCAATTCTCCTAAGTGGAAAATACTTAACTTTTTGATTCAACCTATGATATAACCCAGCCATTTTGATACCATCGATTATGGGGGTTAATGATGTGGGCTATAGTAAGGGATATTAGATGCAAAAAATGCGACTTTAGAGGGGAAGCAGAAGACCAGGGCCTCAATGAGTACCCCCAAAATAAAATATTCAAACACCTTGGGAAAGATGCTAAGGGCAACCTCCATTTTCGATGCCCTTCCTGCAATACCGTTGCAACTTATTCTCCTTATAGTTTTTTACATCCGGCGATCAAAATCATTTTTTTTGGAATCATTGCCGCCATAATCTGGAGCGCCATAAAATGGATTTCGAAATAATGCCGGTTTCGGGGAATACCTTGGGGCCACGACAGCCAACCTGCTGCCCGAGTTGACCCTGACGATTATCTTTTGCGGGATTGGTGCCTGGATGGGGATCCGCTATATCAAGGCCTGAGAGGATGAGCCCAGGTTGGTGATCATCAGGGCAATACGGGAGGCCAACAACCAGGTGTAGGCCTTAGAGACCTGAAGTCACTATAGACACGGGAGATACCTGGCTTAGCAAAATCAAGGCCTGAAAAGACACCGAACGAAGACAAAGCAAAACCTGCTGGAATGGACTTGGCCGGCCGCCGAGATCGCCGGGATAGCCCTTTCGACTACCTCAGAATAGGAGGTGTCTATGTTTAAAAAATTACTGGTGGCTTATGACGGATCGGAGGATTCCAAAAAGGCCCTGGCGATCGCCCTGGAACTGTCCAGGAAGTTTGCTTCGGAAGTGCATCTATTGACCATCATCGAACAACTCCCCCATTATGCGGCCACGATTGGTGAGGTCAAGGAGGCCTTGGCGGAGATTACCAAGGAGATCGAAAAGCGACAGACCCTGGTCTGTGAAGATGCCCGGGAACACGGGGTGGAAATAAAATGTCGGATCCTGCCGGGACATGAAGTGGAGGCCATCATCGCCTATGCCCAGAAGGGCAGCTTCGATGCCTTGCTCCTGGGGAGAAAAGGCCTGTCCGCTATCCTGCACACCAAAAGCGGCAGTACCGCAGTTCAAGTGTCCACCCATGCCCCCTGCACGGTCATCTTGGCTCAGTCGGAAAAGAAAAAGGAATAAGCATCGGAACAGACGATTAAAGGGATACAGAGGGCCAAGGATGGAATTCATTCCTTAAAATAATGATTGACATAGTTCGGGTATAGTAATACTATTATTGGTATTACACCATACCGGAGGATTACACATGCGCGTTACAACAAAAGGACAAGTAACAATTCCTCAGTCCATTCGTGAAAAATTCGGGATATCCCCTGCTGTTGAGATTGATTTTATCGAAGAAAAGGGACGCATCTATTTAGTGAAAGGAAAGGAGGAAAATAGCAAACCCCATAAATTTCGAAGATTGAGGGGAATAGCGACCGTGAAGATGACAACCGATGAAATTATGGCTCTGACACGAGGAGAAAAATGAAGGGGATTCTGGTTGATTCCAATATTATTCTGGACCTTTTTCAGAATGATCCCAAATGGGCCGACTGGTCGGAGACTACCTTGGAAAAATATAGTCAACAGGCGGTACTGTATATTAATTCAATAGTCTATTCCGAAGTCTCCATCGGTTTTGTGCAAATAGAGGATTTGGAAGCCGCCCTAACCAAAGCCGGATTTCAGATGTTGGAAATTCCCAAAGAGGCCCTTTTTTTAGCTGGAAAAATATTTCTTCGGTACAAAAAAAGAAAAGGAATTAAAAGATCTCCCCTTCCGGATTTTTATATAGGTGCCCAGGCTGCGGTACTTCATTTAGACCTGATGACGAGAGATATTGGTCGGTATCGATCCTACTTTCCCTCGGTAAGGCTGATAAATCCGTAATCTTACTATTTGCCCAGCCAAAAATTTTATTTTTTCAGCCGCTCAGCCGTCTCTCTCTTTTGGAATCTACCCGATGATATCATTTCATTGGATTTTTTCGAAATTTTATGCAGATATTTTTTGCTGTATTTGAAGCAGCTTTCCCTTGATGCCGTCCATTTTCTTTTCCTCTTCAATAAGAACGGCCATTTGTTCCTCAACCGCCTCCTCACCCTTTGTTTTCTGAGTTAGGCCTTTTTCTATGGCCTTTGATATCCCTTCCATGGTGGCCTCAATCCTCTGGAGCATCTCCCATCTGAAGGCCAGCTTACTCTTTTCCAGTCTTTCTTCAAAGTCAGATCCAATCCTGGCGGATTGCCTGGCGGTCATTCCCCTGGTCTATCTGGCTTTTAATGTCGTTTACGGCCTGGGAGCCTTGCCGGCCGGTATCCTTTCGGACCGCCTCGGGCCGAAGCCGATCCTTTTCCTGGCCTTCACCCTTTTTGGATTCATCTATCTGGGTTTTGCCAGGGCAAGCCAACCCATCCACATCTGGATGCTCTTTATTGCTTATGGAATCTTCATGGCCATGACCGAAGGGGTCCAGAAGGCCTTTTTGGCTACCCTGATCCCGCCAGGATTTAAGGCCACCGGCTTTGGTCTCTATAATACCCTGGTGGGTCTGGCCGTACTTCCGGCCAGTCTGGTAGGAGGATTTTTATGGGATCGCCTTGGTCCCCAGGCCACCTTCCTTTATGGCTCGGCTACCGCCTGGGTTGCGGCCTTTTTATTTCTCTTTTACCTTTTGGGCCGGAAGGTGC
>JAZDOU010000367.1:0-2292 GCA_043798385.1 Pseudomonadota bacterium | reverse complement strand
GAGGCCCGCTCCATTGCGTCCATCCTTCTGGACTCCCTGAAACAGCCGACCATCTGCCCGATGGATTCAGACCATCCCTCGTCCAAGTATGCGTTCAGCCTACGAATCAGCCGACGTTGTTTTAAACACGTCTTTTGCTGAGGGCTTATCCAATGCCATTCTAGAGGCGATTGCCGCCGGCCGGCCCGTGCTGGCTTCCGACATTCCGGGGAACCGGGGGCCGGTTCGGGGCCTGAACGGAGATCGGCCCGCGGGGCTTCTCTTTGACCCCCGCAACCCGGAGGATTTCGTAGGCCAGGCCTTGCGGCTCATCGATGACCCGGAAGAAAGAGCGGCGCTGGGCCAGGACGGACAAGCACGGGCCGCAAGGTGGCCCGCGGCCGAGGACGAAGCCGATGGGCTGATCCGGGCCTATGAGATAGCCCTCTCAAAAAACAAAAGGCAAGGATTCTAGGGGGCAAGGGTTCGACGGCTCAAGGGAACATAGAAAGAGGGATCCACCATCGTCAATTCAATCAGGGGGACGTTCATCGCACCGGTCTCCATCACCGAAAAATATTTTCCGCTTTTCGATTCCCTGCCCCATCCCATGATGCAAAACGCCCTGCGCATCTAATCTTGCGAATCTCGGTATGACCGTATTAAAAATTCCCTTAAAAGTATGTCAAGCACGCTTGGGATATCCACTAAACGTCCCACCCCTGGTCGTCCCCTCGTTTTTAAAAGCAGTCAGCTTTTTTCATCATCGGGGCCAAGTCCAAATTGAACTACCATTTAAATTTCCCGGGCGAATTTGGACAGCACTGGGCTATAATAGGTAATGCCTCTATAATCTAACCAACCCAAATCGGGGAAGAAAATATGACAGAACAGACCCCCCATCCTTCTTTGTGGGAGGGCTTTAAATTTTGGTTTAAGCTAGGCTTCATCAGCTTTGGAGGCCCAACGGGTCAGATTTCAATTATGTACCAGGAATTAGTGGAAAGAAGAAAATGGATCTCCAACAGCCGATTCCTCCATGCCCTCAATTACTGCATGCTTCTGCCGGGTCCGGAGGCCAAGCAGTTGGCCATCTATATTGGATGGCTGCTTCATAAAACTGTAGGCGGGGTAATGGCGGGAAGTTTATTCATCATTCCCTCTATCTTTATTCTTTTTGGATTAAGTTTTATTTATGCCTCTTATGGCAAGATCCCTTGGGTTGTCGCTATCTTTAGCGGCCTTAAACCAGCAGTCATGGCCATTGTAGCCGCCGCCGTCATCAACATAGCGCACAAGGCCTTAAAAAACGAGGTCATGATAACCCTGGGGGCCGCTGCCTTCATCGCGATCTTCTTTTTCAAGGTCCCCTTTCCGGTCATCATCCTGGGCGCCGGCTTGATCGGACTCTTCGGAGGGATGTACCTACCCGATAAATTCGTGGTCATTACAGAAAAGGACGGAGATTCAGAGGAAACCTACGTCCAATACTGTGAGGAGGCCGTCCCCTGCCATATTGAACCATCCACGAAAAGGAGTCTATTTTTAATTCTGGTTTTTTTGGCCCTCTGGATTATCCCCATGGGAGGACTTCTTGCTTTTACCTCGAATACTGTATTTATCGCCGAAGGCCTCTTTTTTACGAAGGCCGCTTTTTTAACCTTCGGCGGAGCTTATGCCGTTTTGGCCTATATTGCTCAAGCCGGTGTTGAGCAATTCGCTTGGTTGACTGGCCCCCAAATGATTGATGGTCTAGGATTAGCCGAAACCACCCCCGGCCCCTTAATCATGGTCGTCCAGTTTGTGGGCTTTATGGCGGGCTGGAATTATCCAGGATCAATAAATCCATTACTGGCGGGACTCGTTGGTTCACTGGTCGCTACTTATTTTACCTTTCTCCCCTCTTTTTTATTCATTTTCCTCGGAGGCCCCTATATAGAAAATACCAGGGGGAATAAAAAACTTTCCGCCACACTCTCGGCCATAACGGCCTCGGTGGTGGGTGTGGTATTGAACCTGGCGGTCTGGTTTGGCATGAATGTATTATTCCCCGAAACTGGAACATTTAATTGGTTTGGCCTGGTCATGGGTTTAACTGCTTTTGCGGCCTTACAATGGGGGAAAATCGGGATGATTCCTGTTATTATAGGCTCTGCGGCCCTGGGTTTCATTTGGAATTTTTTGGCTTCTCAATTTTGATGGTTTCGTAAAAAGTTGCCAAAGGGATGGCTGCGTAAAAAGCTCCAGATGCAAGGCGCCCAAAACCTGAGGAGTGAGGCGTACTTAAGAGGTACGCCGCAACGACGAAGGTGA
>JAZDOU010000354.1:0-3578 GCA_043798385.1 Pseudomonadota bacterium | reverse complement strand
GACCTCTTTCGGAACCGGTCCGGATAATTCCCAGGCTATTGTGCAGGCGACCGTTCAAAAAGGCGGGGGCATTCCCCCTCTCCCGGGGGCGATTTCCATGCCTGGTCCCCATGTAACGTTTGATGGAGGGACCAGCAGTGCCTCCAGCTATAGCGGGGATGCCACCCACCCGGCCATTGCCGTTAATTCAGCGGCCGGACAAACGGAGGTCGTCAACGGGATTCCGAGCAACCGATGGAACAATTATACCGGCGGTGGGGTATCTTCCCCATCGGTTGTGAATATGGTTATCCCGGACCCCTGGGGAAACCTCTCCCAACTCCAGGACCTTTATGCCAACCTGAAATCCCTGGCCGATTTCTCTTCCCCTTCAAATCCCGGATTCTCCCTGGGAACGATCGCCTCCCCCAAGATCGTAATCATTGACGGTGATTATACTGTATCAGGAGGCACCACAGGGGCCGGCATCCTTCTGGTCACCGGAAACCTGACCCTCAACGGCAATATCAGTTATGACGGAATGGTCCTGGTTGTGGGAAAAGGCAACCTGATCAGGGGCGGGGGTGGAACGGGGAATCTTTCCGGGGGTATTTTTATTGCCAATATCTCCGGACCGGACGGAAATATTAATACCACCGGGGACAATATCTGGGGGAATCCATCCTGGATTACCAGCGGTGGCGGGACGGCAGAGATTAATGAGGTTTCCGCCTCAGGAAGCAATCCCCTGAATATGATCCCCTTTAAAAAGCTCACCTGGAAACAGATCGGGCTGTAAAGAGTAAAGGCCTATACCCTTAGCAAGGGAACAAGCCAAGCGGGGATTCTTGGAGAACAGGCAAAATGGATCTGTTAAACCAAAATAATAATGAAAGAAGTTATCTGATTTTTGTTTCCTTTTTGGCCCTGACGATTGCTTTCTTAAGCATCAGCATCAGTTTAGTGGACAAGATTTATGTGGCCTTGAAGGTTTATACCAAATTCCCTCTTTTTGAGTTTCTGCTCAACTTGATTTTTGTCTGGTTGCTGGGACTGCTCTGGCTGACTTATCAGAAATGGAGAGTGACCGATAAAGTCCGAAAGGAATTGGAGGGAATTGTCTCCAGCATCAACCCTGATGTGCTCATGGTAATCGATCCCCACCAAAAAATCATACAATGCACCACTTCAATAAAGAGACTCCTGGGATACGAGCAGGAAGAGGTCATTAATCAAAAAACGGACCTATTTTACCAGGAAAGTCAAGTAAGCCCTGAAAAGAAGGCCGAATTTTTTCAGGCCCTGGAAAAGGAGGGCTTTTATATCGGATTGGCTTATGGAAAAAAGAAAAATGGGGCGGACGTTCCCCTGGAAATCATCACAGCCAAGTTAAAGCATCGTCCCGGGTCAGTCCTGCTTTTGCGGGATATTACCGAGCGGACCTGGGCCGAAAAACAGATCATGTACCTGAGCTTTCACGACAAATTAACCGGCCTTTATAATCGGGCCTTTCTTGAAGAAGAGTTGAAACGACTGGATTCGGAAAGACTGCTGCCCCTCACTCTGATTATGGGGGACGTAAACGGGCTGAAATTGATTAATGACGCCTTTGGGCATCATGAAGGAGACAAACTGCTGATCAAGATTGCCAATATCTTCAAAAATTCCTTTCGAAAAGAAGATATCATCGGGCGTGTAGGAGGTGATGAATTTATCGTTTTGTTACCCGGGACCGACGAAACAACGGCCCTAAGCTCTTTAGCACGTATCAGGGCCGCCTGCGAACAAGAAAGTCATGAACCGATCCAGTTAAGTATTGCCCTGGGAATTGCGACAAAAACTCATTTTGACCAGGATATCAAGGAAATCGAAAAAGAAGCTGAAAATCGGATGTATAAAAGCAAGCTTCTGGAAAGCAAGAGTATCAGGGCCTCAATCATTTCTTCATTGCGGAGGACGCTTTTTGAAAAAAGTAATGAGACGGAAGAACATACCTTCCGGTTGCAAAAAATGGCCACCAAAATCGGCCTCTTTTTGGGGATGTCGGAAAACGAACTTAATGATTTGGCCTTGTTGGCTACCTTGCACGATATTGGAAAGATCGCCATTCCGGAAAGTATAATTACCAAAACCGAGAAATTGCTTCCCGAAGAATGGGAGGTTATTAAGAAACATCCGGAAATAGGTTTTCGCATAGCCGAATCGTCCCCTGAACTGATAGGGGTTGCCGAAGCTGTTTTGGCCCATCATGAACGGTGGGATGGTACCGGTTATCCCAGAGGATTAAACAAAGAGAATATTCCCTTAATCTCCCGGATTATCTCCATTGTCGATGCTTACGATGTGATAATCCATGGGAGACCATACCAGCCGCCTGTGAGTCAAGAAAAGGCCTTGACAAAAATTAAGGAGGGTTCCGGGAGTCAATTCGATCCTAACTTGGTCGAAATGTTCGTGGCTCTAATCTCCAACAATCACAAAGAGGTCGTCGCAGTCGGTAAACCGCATTAGCCATACAGACATATTGCCAATTAAAGCTGAGTTTGTTATGATAGAGAGATGAAA
Organism: Pseudomonadota bacterium; assembly: GCA_043798385.1. GTDB lineage: Bacteria > Desulfobacterota > RBG-13-43-22 > RBG-13-43-22 > RBG-13-43-22 > RBG-13-43-22. The sequence continues at coordinate 1,034 of JAZDOU010000354.1, read as the reverse complement.
AAACCGCCTGACCGAATAGACCCAACGAATCCGGCAGACCCGCGAGCCACGTTGAAACCACCCTGTTCACCGCAAAGGTCTTAGAATCTATGCTCACTTCCGATGAACGGCAGCGCTACGACCGGCAGATCATGTTAGCGGAGATCGGGGAGGTAGGTCAGGAAAAACTCCGGCGGGCCAAGGTATTCGTAGCCGGTGCCGGTGGCCTGGGGTCTCCTATCTGCCTCTATCTGGCAGCCGCCGGGGTGGGGACCATACGTCTCATTGATGGGGATACGGTCGACCTCAGTAACCTGAACCGACAGATATTGCATAGTCATGGAGATATCGGCCGCCCTAAGGTGAATTCGGCCAAGGACAAACTGGAGAGTCTGAATCCGGCTGTAAAGATTGAGCCTCTTTCGGTAACCATCAACGAAGACAATATCGACAGTCTGGTGGAGACCTGCGATCTCATTGTCGACGCCCTGGACAACCTGCCGACCCGCTATCTGTTAAACCGGGCCGCCGTCACACACCAACTCCCCTTTTTTCACGGGGCGGTCTCCGGTTTTGAAGGCCGGGTAATGACCGTCCTGCCGGGTAAGACCGCCTGTTTGAGGTGTATGTTTCGAGGTCCTGTCCCGGCTGAAAAGTTTCCGGTCATCGGTGTCACCCCGGGGATCATCGGCCTGATCCAGGCCACGGAGGTCATAAAATATCTGGTAGGAGCAGGGAACCTTTTAACGAACAGACTGTTGCGTTACGACGGGTTGGCCCTTACCTTTACCGAATTCAAGGTGAATAAAAATCCGGCCTGTGATCATTGCGGCCACCTGACAGGAGAGGAAAAAGAATGAGTATAAAAGTGCATCTCCATAAGACTCTACGCAGTCTGACTAACGACTTGGAGATCATTGAAACGGAAGGCAAAACCGTGGGAGAGTGCTTTAATCATTTAATAAGCCGGTTTCCGGCCCTGCGGGAGAAACTGTTTGATCAAAAAGGAAAATTACATAATCATGTTGAAATTTATCTCAATCTGGAAACCGCCT
>JAZDOU010000293.1:0-6397 GCA_043798385.1 Pseudomonadota bacterium | reverse complement strand
CAAGGCAAAAAGTTTGCTCGTTTTCGGTGTAGATTTTTTTTTGGAATCGTTCGCCCCAGGTCTCCATGGCCGCCTGGATGCGGGGTATTTTAACCAAATCAACACCAATCCCGTAAATCATCCCTTGTAAGCCGCCTGGATAAGAGGTATTTTAACCAAATCAACACCAATCCCGTAAATCATCCCTTGTAAGCCGCTTGGATAAGAGGCATTTTAACCAAATCAACTCCAATCCCGTAAATCATCCCTTGTAAGCCTTTTTTCTTTATTATTTTCTTTTATATAACAAGCCATTATCCTGGTCAAGAGAAATGGCAGGATTTTTCCGCTTAAGCCGGAGGGTAAGGGGTGAGAAGTCGGACTTGACTTTGCTATCTTTTTTCCCGTATAAAGAAATACTAAGGATTATTAAACCCTAAACCTAATAATTTAATACCCTCATAAAAAGGCCAAAAAGAGTTTTAACGAGGCGGGATAGGGCTTCCCCTCTCCAGCTATTTGAAGTGAATTCATGTTGTTCCACCCTCACCCCAGGCCGGGGCTTAACCGCCCTGGGCCTGGGGATGGACCTTTTATCTGTCGATCAGTTTTGACCTCTTTCTGGGGCTTGAAAATGGCAAGAGAACAGTTTCCCGACTGTCGGGAGTCATACTATTTTTGAAGAGTTAAAAATTGTTATTAACTTTAATAAAAGGGGGATGCTATGGAAAACAAAAAAAAGGAAGGATCTGGAATCAGCCGAAGAAATTTTTTAAAGGCCTCTGCCGCCGTAGGGGCAGCCGCCACCATTACCGGTTTCCCGGCTATCTTGCGCGGGGCTGCACCCAAGGAGATCATCATCGGTTCCATCCAGCCGGTTACCGGCCCTTTACCGGATATCGGGATTGCCATGCAGCGGGGCAATAAGCTGGCAGTTGATGAAATCAATGCCCGCGGGGGGATCAAGTCCATGGGCGGGGCCAAGTTGAAACTCCTGCTGGGAGATTGTGAGGCCAAGGAAGAAGTCGGCCGGACGGTAGCCGAACGGCAGCTCAAAGAGGGGGCAATCTGTCTGGTAGGGCCTTTTCTAAGCGGGGTGGCCATGGCTATCGCCACCTTGGCGGAACAACGCAATGTCCCTTTTGTCATTGATGTGGCCGCCCTGGACGCTATTACCGCTAAGGGGTATAAAAACGTCTTTCGCTGTTTTGCCAAGACCGAATTCTTCATGTCCAGCATGAGCCGGTACCTGGACCAGATTATTAAAGAGAAAAAGGTGACCATAAAGAGAATCGCCGTCACCAATGCCGGTGATGCCTTCGGTCGAGGCCAGGGCGCGGCCTTTGTTAAATTCGTTAAAGATAAAAAGTTGCCCTTTGAGATCGTCGAGCATATCGAATATCCCCTGGGGGTCAAAGACCTTTCTGCCGAAGTAGCCAAGATCAAGGCCGCTAAACCGGATCTCCTTTGCCCGGTAGCCCGGCCCGGAGACGCCAAACTCCTGATCCGGGAACTTTATAAACAGCGGGTCGAATTGCTGGGTATCATCAGCCCGGGCAGTCCGGGGTGGTACGAGCCGGAATTTGTCAAAGACATGGACAAGCTGGCCTATTATGTGTTGGACAATGTGCCCTGGGTGAATCCCAAGAGCCCGAAGTTTAAAGATGCCAATGCCCGTTTTGAAAAACTCTATCCCGGCAAATATCTGGATACCAATTCCGGGTACGCCTACACCGGGGTGCTGGTTATTGCCGACGCCCTGGAACGGGCCAAATCCACTGATCCGGAGGCCCTGCGGGGGGCCTTGCGCAAGACCAATTTCAAAGATCACCCCATGGTCGGCGGGCCGGTGGTTTTTGATGAAAAAGGCGATAATATCAATGCCGCTACCGCTATGGTTCAGGTTTTACCTGATCCCAATATGGACGACCGGGTTAAGGTGGTCCTGCCTAAAGAGGCGGCCCAGGCCCCCTATGTCTTTCCCTGGAAACAACTCTGGGAACGAGGGGCGTAATTGAGGAGTAACGAGCAACCAGCAACGAGCAGCGAATCATGAACACTGATCTGGTTTTGCAATTAGCCTTGCAGGGTTTTTTGATGGGAGGGGTCTATGGTCTGATTGCCCTGGGCCTCTCCCTGATCTTCGGGGTCATGCGGGTCATCAACTTCGCCCACGGCGAGATGATGGTCTTTGCCATGTTTTTGACCATTACCATGCTCCTTAGCTTTGGCCTTGATCCGTATCTCTCCCTGCCGATCTGTGCTGCCCTGATGTTCGGGATCGGCTACGGGGTTCAGCGGGTCTTTGTCAACCGCATCATAGACTTGCCCGAGGCCATGCAGGTCCTGGTTTTAGTGGGTCTGGGGATCATCTTTGAGAATGGGACCCTGATGATCTGGGGGGGGAGCGATATCAGCCCCAAAACCAGCTTGGCCCTGTCATCTTTCCGCCTGGGGGCCGTGACGGTCGATGTCCCCCGTCTGATTGCCTTTGTCCTGTCAATTCTTATTACCTTGATCGTAATGATTTTTTTAAAAAAGACCATTATCGGCAAATCCATCCGGGCCGCCGCTGACAACCGTTTGGGGGCCTTGGTCATCGGTACTCATATCAACCGGCTTTATGGCATCTGTTTTGGTATCGGAGCCGCCTGTGTGGGGGCCGCCGGTACTCTCCTGGTGCCCTTGATGCCGGCCAAAGCCACCATGGGCGCTCCCTATACCATGATCTCTTTTGTGATTGTCATTTTGGGCGGCATGGGGAGCCTGATCGGTGCCCTGGTCGGGGGATTGATTATCGGTGTGGCTGAATCCCTGGGCACGGTCTTCCTGCCTAGTTCCATGAAACAGGTGGTCAGCTTTTCTATCATGGTCATCATCCTCCTCTTCAGGCCCCAGGGGCTCTTCGGAGGTAAAGGATGAAGCGACTCTATATCCTCCTGGCCGTTATCCTGGCGGTCCTGCTCTTTCTGCCCAAGGTGCTCAATAATTACTGGATGGAAATCTTCATCCTGATCTTTTTTTATGCCTATCTGGGTCAGTGCTGGAATATCCTGACCGGGTATACGGGCAACATCTCTCTCGGCCACGCCCTGTATGTCGGGATCGGGGCCTATACTTCAACCCGTCTGGCCATGGTTTTCGGGCTGACCCCCTGGGTGGGGATGTTGATCGGGGCCGTGCTGGCCATGGCCGTCGGCCTGTTTATCGGCTTTTTAGGCTTCCGCTTCGGGTTGAAGGGGGTCTATTTCGTTTTGATTACCATCTCTTTTGCCGAGATCGGGCGTCTGATTGCCCTGCACATGGACTCTCTCGGTTCTTTCATGGGTTTGTTCCTTGATTATAAACCGGGTTTTTGGAATATGCAGTTCAAAGGGAACCTCCCTTATTATTACATCTCCTTGGGGTTGCTCCTCTTTTCGGTTGTGGTGGTCCGGGCACTGGAGATCTCCAAGATCGGTCGTTATCTGGTGGCTATTCGGGAGGATGAGGAGGCGGCCGAAAGTCTGGGGGTCAATACCTTCAAGTACAAGATGTGGGCCATTGCCTTAAGCGCTTTTATGACCGCCCTGGGCGGGACCTTCGATGCCAATCGGATCTTTCATTTGAGTCCGGATCGGATTATGAGCATGGCCTTTTCCATTGAAATTATCCTCCGCCCGATTATCGGCGGGATGGGTACGGTATTGGGTCCTATTGTCGGGTCCTTTCTGATCACCCTGCCGGCCGAATGGACCCGGGCTTATCTGTCGGAAGTCGGTCGGCCCGGCCTGCATATGGTCATTTACGGCTTGGTGTTGATCTTTGCCGTCTTCTTTTTTCCCAGAGGGATCATGCCTTTTTTGAACAGGATTTTTAAACCCTTTTTCATTAAAGACAAGTAAGGAAACCTTGGTGAACCTTTTAACAGTAGAAAAAGTAGAGAAAAAATTTGGCGGTCTTCAGGCCCTGGATAGTATTTCACTGGAGATCAACTCCCGGGAAATTGTCGCTATAATAGGCCCTAACGGGGCGGGAAAGACCACCCTGTTCAATTGCCTGACCGGTTTCCTGGCCCCGGATAAAGGATCGGTCTATTTTCAAGGAAAATCTGTTTTGGGTTTGAAACCCCATCAGGTCTGCCGCCTTGGGATGGTGCGGACCTTCCAGATCGTCAAGCCCTTTTTGGAATTGACGGTTTTGGACAATGTCATTGTGGCCGCTTACAATCGTTTGCCCTCTTTAGGAGAAGCGATCCGAAAGGCCAGAGAGGTCATCGAGTTTGTCGGCCTGGACGATAAACGATCGGCCCTGGCCAATGAATTGACCCTGCCGCACCGCAAACGCCTGGAGCTGGCCCGGGCCATGGCCACAAGCCCCATCCTTTTGATGCTGGATGAGGTCATGGCGGGCATCAATCCAACGGAAACCGATACGCTGATTAAGCTGATCCGGGAGATCAATCAACAGGGGGTCACCATCCTGTTGATTGAACATGTCATGCGCGGGGTCATGGCCCTGTCACAACGGATTGTGGTCCTCAACTTTGGGGAAAAGATCGCCGAAGGGTTGCCAGTAGAGGTCACCCAAAATCCTCTGGTTGTGGAGGCCTATTTGGGAGAGGATTATAAGCCGTGTTAAGGATTGAAAACGTCGATGTCTTTTATGGAGACTTGCAGGCCTTAAGAAGTATTTCCCTGGAAGTGGCTGAAGGGGAGATCGTCACCGTGATCGGGTCCAACGGGGCCGGGAAGTCCACGACCATCAAGACTATTTCCGGTATGCTGCGGGCCCGCAAGGGTTCCATCACCTGGAACAATCAATCCATCACCCAATGTTCCACTGCAGATATCGTGGCCCGGGGCATCATCCAGATCCCCGAAGGGCGCCAACTTTTTCCTTCCATGACGGTTTTGGAAAATCTGGAATTGGGGGCCTTGAATCCCCAGGCCCGTAATGACAAGGTTGACAATCTTAGAAAAGTTTTTACCCTTTTCCCCCGATTGGAGGAAAGGAAAACCCAGACCGCCGGCACCTTGTCCGGCGGAGAACAGCAGATGCTGGCTATCGGGCGGGGCCTGATGTCCAAGCCCAAGATCCTGATGCTGGATGAACCCTCCCTGGGCCTGTCTCCGCTGTTGGTCAGTACCATCTTCGGCATCATCCGCCAGATCAATGAGGAAGGGACCACCATCCTTTTGGTGGAGCAAAACGTCAATAATGCCCTGCGCATGGCCAAGAGGGCCTATGTCTTGGAAAACGGCGAAATAGTCCAACACGGCCCGGCCCAGGAAATGCTCCAGGACGAGCAGGTCTGCCGGGCCTATCTGGGATTGTAACGGTTTTCGGTCACTTCTTCCTTCTCAATAATTGGTAATAATTCGCCGTAAGAAAAAAAGCTGGTTGACAGAATAAACAGGATTTAACTGTTTTTGCTCAGGTTCTGAGGAACCCTGGTCAACCTCAATCCGCCTTCTGCGGAGACTATGGCGCCAGGCTATAGAACAAATGCCTTTTGCTTTTCTTCCGGAAGGAAAAAATCCAGTAATCCTGTAAGTCCTGCCTAAAAAGGTTTCATCTTTTCTAATTATATGGATAAATCTTTGGAATTTCTTTGTTGATTTTATCATTAACATGATATAATTATGATAAAAAAACAAGGAGGAAGCCATGCCTTTGATTAAACCCATCTCAGACCTGCGAAATAAAGCCAACGAACTCTCCAAAATCGCTCACCAATGTGATCAACCAATATTCATTACTAAAAACGGTGAGGGTGACCTGGTTGTTATGTCTATGGCCCATTACGGCAAGTTGCAGATGAATCTGGATTTATATAGTAAGCTGGCTGTTGCTCAATCTCAAAAAGCCGCAGGCGACAAGGGGAGAACCCTGACCGCCATAATGAAAGACATACGAAAACTGATCCATGAAGCAACCTAAATACACCATCCGGTTATTGCAAGCGGCTGAAGATGATTTTAGAGAGATCATAACATATATCGCCTTTGATAATCCTTCGGCATCCGAAGAGATAGCAGACAAAATTGAAAACAACCTGTCGAATCTCTCCAGGTATCCCTTACTTGGCAAAATCCCCAAGGAAGAAGATTTGGTCCATATGGGATACCGCTTCCTCGTTGTTCATAACTATCTTATCTTCTATACCATTGAAAATCGTACCATTTGGGTTCACCGTATTATCCATGGGGCGCGAGATTATTTGAGTTTGATTTGATTGGCAATGTCGGATAACGTTTGCCTGTAAACGAGTTGCGGGTGTCAGCATAATCGCTTTTGACAATAGGAGATCAGGAGCTTGGAAATCTCACCTGATATCATTGACCGGTTTAATACCAATCCGCTTTACCGGACCATCGGCATTCGATTGCAGGAGGCCGTTGAAGGAAAGGCCCGTTCGATTCTGACCCCCAAGTCC
>JAZDOU010000340.1:0-12084 GCA_043798385.1 Pseudomonadota bacterium | reverse complement strand
TGCTCTACTTTCCGCCCATTCATCCCATCGGCAGGACCCACCGTAAAGGGAAAAACAATACCCCTCAAGCCGGCCCCGATGATCCTGGTAGTCCCTGGGCCATCGGCAATGAAACCGGCGGGCACACCGCCATCCACCGGCGTTTAGGCACCTTTGAGGACTTCCGGCGGCTTTTGGAAAAAGCCCGGGATTACGGGATCGAGGTGGCCCTGGATCTGGCTTTCCAGTGCTCACCCGACCATCCCTTTGTCAAAGAACATCCGGAGTGGTTTTCCCTGAGACCCGACGGATCGATCCAGTATGCCGAGAACCCCCCAAAAAAATATGAAGATATTTATCCCCTGAATTTTGAGACCGAAAACTGGCCGGAACTATGGGAGGCCCTGAAGTCTATCGTGCTTTTCTGGATTGATCAGGGGATCCGCATTTTCCGGGTGGATAATCCCCATACCAAACCCTATCGCTTCTGGGAGTGGCTGATCCGGGAAATAAAGAACACCTATCCGGAAACGATCTTTTTGGCCGAAGCCTTTACCCGGCCCAAGATGATGGCTCACCTGGCCAGGCTCGGGTTCAGTCAATCCTACACCTATTTTACCTGGCGAAACACCAAGTGGGAAATTGAGGGCTATCTGAATCAAATCAACCGGACTGAAACGGGAGAATATTTTCGCGGCAACCTATGGCCCAATACCCCGGATATCTTAACCGAACACCTGCAATTCGGCGGGCGGCCGGCCTTCATCTGCCGACTGGTATTGGCGGCTACCCTGGGCGCCAATTACGGGATTTACGGCCCGGCCTTTGAGCTCCTGGAAAATCAACCTCTTGAAATGGGCGGCGAGGAATATCTCCATTCGGAGAAATATGAGATTCGCTGCTGGAACCTGGACCGTCCGGAGAATCTCAAGGATTTCATCGGCCGGGTAAACCGGATCCGGAAGGAGAACCCGGCCCTTCAAAACGACTGGAGTCTTCAATTTCATCCGGTCGATAACGACCAGCTTTTGTGTTACAGCAAGCACAGTGAAGATCTTAACAATATTATCATCGTGGTGGTTAACCTCGACCCTCATCACAATCAAACCGGCTGGGTGCGGATTCCGCTGGAGGACCTGCGGATAGACCGGGAAAACACTTATCAGGTTCATGATTTATTAAGTGATGCCCGTTACCTCTGGTACGGGGAAAAAAATTACTTAGAGCTGAATCCCCAGGTGGTACCTGCCCAGATATTCCGGATCCGCAGGAAGCTGCGAACGGAAAGGGATTTCGATTATTTTATTTAAGAGATTGGAACCATGGAGACCAAGAAAAAAAATCGTCAATTTTTTAAGGAAGATCCGCTCTGGTATAAGGATGCCATTATCTATGAACTTCACGTTCGGGCCTTCTATGACAGTGACGGAGACGGGATCGGGGATTTTAAAGGGCTGACCTCTAAATTGGACTACCTTCAGAACCTAGGGGTTACGGCCATTTGGCTTCTCCCTTTTTTCCCATCCCCCTTAAGAGATGACGGATATGATATCGCCGATTACAAACGGATCCATTCCAATTATGGAACCCTCCGGGATTTCAAAGAATTCATAAAACAAGCCCATTGCCGGGGACTTCGGGTGATCACCGAGTTGGTCTTAAACCATACCTCCGATCAGCACCCCTGGTTTCAAAGGGCCCGCCGGGCCAAGGCCGGCAGTAAATGGCGGGACTTCTATGTCTGGAGCGACAGCCCGGATAAATACAAAGAAACACGGATCATCTTCCAGGACTTTGAGACCTCCAATTGGACCTGGGACCCGCTGGCCAAGGCCTATTACTGGCACCGTTTTTATTCCCACCAGCCGGATTTGAATTATGACAATCCCCTGGTCAGAGAAGCCGTACTCCAATTCGTAGATTTTTGGCTGGGAATGGGGGTGGATGGGCTTCGTCTGGATGCGGTTCCTTATCTCTATCAGCGCGAAGGCACGCCCTGTGAAAATTTGCCGGAGACCCATGCCTTTTTAAAAGATCTTAGAAGGCATGTAGACACCAGACATAAAAATCGTCTCCTGTTGGCCGAGGCCAATCAATGGCCGGAAGAGGCCGCCGCCTACTTCGGAGACGGCAATGAGTGTCAGATGGCCTTTCACTTCCCCATCATGCCCCGTCTCTTTATCTCCATCCGCCAGGAAGACCGTTCCCCCATTGTGGATATCCTGGAGCAAACCCCCTCTATTCCGGAGTCCTGTCAATGGGCCTTGTTCCTGCGAAATCATGATGAACTCACCCTGGAAATGGTCACCGACGAGGAGAGGGATTATTTATATCGCATCTACGCCGAAGATCCTCAAATGCGTATTAATCTGGGAATCCGCCGACGGCTGGCCCCCCTTTTGGGAAATCACCGAAAAAAAATCGAACTCATGACCAGTCTCCTCTTTTCCCTGCCAGGCACGCCGGTACTCTATTACGGAGATGAGATCGGAATGGGGAACAACGTCTATCTGGGAGATCGAAACGGCGTCCGCACGCCGATGCAATGGAATTCGGATCGGAATGCCGGTTTTTCGCGGGCCAACGCCCAGCGTCTTTACCTGCCGGTGATTATTGATCCGGAATATCATTATGAGTCGGTCAATGTGGAAGCCCAGCAGCAAAATCCCAGCTCTCTGCTTTTATGGACCAAGCGGTTCATTGCCTTAAGAAAAAAATATCAGGCCTTCGGACGGGGATCTATTACCTTTCTCCATCCGGAGAACCGAAAGATTATCGCCTTTATCCGCAGTTATCAGGAAGAACATATCCTGGTTGTGGCCAACTTATCGAGATACGTTCAATATACCCAGATCGATTTGTCGGACATGAAAGGGTTGGTGCCGGTTGAAATGTTCGGTCGGACAGCCTTCCCGGCCATCCCGAAAACCCCTTATTTTCTGACCTTGGGTCCCCATACCTTTTTCTGGTTTACCCTTGAACCCCGGAAAAGGGAAGTTCTGGATCTGGATAGCCGGGATCGGATCAAGGAAGGCCTTTCTTTGCCTCCAATGGCCGGCGGCGAAGAACTCTTTTCCGGGGAAGCCAAAAGTGCCTTGGAATCGATCCTAAAAACGTTTCTCCCGTCGGCCCGCTGGTTCCGGGGAAAGGCCCGTGAAATCCGGAAGGTGACCCTCCACGAGGTGATGACGAGCGCGAACACCCTGACCCGTTTCTATATCAGTTCTATCCGGGTGGCCTATAGAGAAGGGGATTCGGAATTCTACCTGCTGCCTTTAGGAATGATTTCAGGTCAGGAGGCTCAAAACCTCCTGAAAGAAAACCCGTCAGTAGTGATCTGCCGGATAGGACCTAAGGGTGAAGAAATCCCCAGGGTCCTCTATGATGCCACGGTTTCACCGGATTTCGGCAAACATCTCCTGGAAATGATCACCCACTCCCGCCATCTTCGAGGCAAAAAAGGGGAATTATACGGGACCCGGTTCAAGGCCTTTCGAACCATTCAGAAAGGCCTTGAAGGGCCATTAATCCCCTCGACTCTTAAAGCGGAACAAAGTAATACCTCCCTCCTTTTTGAAGATCGTTTTATCCTGAAATTATTCCGGAAGCTTGAAGAAGGTCTGAATCCGGATCTGGAGATCGGGCGGGCACTTTCTGAAAAGGGTTTTCCCTATTGCCCTCCGGTGGCCGGGGCCCTGGAATACCGGCGGGGGAAGAATGAGCCTGTAACCGTGGGTATCCTGCACGGGTTTATCCGAAATCAGGGCGATGCCTGGCAATATACCCAGGACAACCTGGCTCAATATTTCGAGCAGGTCCTGACACAATTACAGTTCATAAAGGATTTTCCCCTGCCGACCGGACATTTTCTGGACTGGGTGGATCAAGACTTGCCGCCACAGGTCCCGGAAAAAATCGGCAGTTATTTGGATTCGGCTCGCATTTTAGGAAAGCGGACGGCTGAACTTCACAGGGCCCTGGCGACCATTTCAGAAGATCCGGCCTTTGTCCCGGAGCCTTTTACTTCCCTCTATCAACGATCTCTTTACCAGTCCATGCGAAACTTGACCAAACAGGTTTTTCCTCTGCTTCGGGAGAAAACAGAAAGGTTGCCGGAGAAAATACAGGAGGAGATCGGTCTCATTCTGGACCTGGAACCTGTCTTGGAGGGGCATTATCACTATTTGTTGAAAAAAAAGATTGAAGCCGTCCGTATCCGGGTTCATGGGGACTTTCATCTGGGACAAGTCTTATATACCGGTAATGATTTTATCATCATGGATTTTGAAGGGGAACCGGCCCGTTCCCTGGGAGAACGCCGGCTTAAGCGGTCTCCCTTGAGGGACGTTGCGGGAATGCTGCGTTCCTTCCACTATGCCTCTTATGCCGGGTTATTTAAATTGGAACAGGTTGGACTCATCAAGAGCGAAGATTTCGAACAGGTCGAACCTTTAGCCCGTTTCTGGCACGAATGGATCTCGGTGACCTTTTTAAAGGCCTACCTGGAAATGATCCGACCCTTTCCCTTGCTGGTTCAGCCATTGGAAGAACTGAAGGCTATGCTGAACATATTTATCCTGGAAAAGGGCGTTTATGAACTGGGTTATGAAATCAATAACCGACCGGATTGGCTCAGGATCCCCCTTCAGGGTATCCGCACCCTGATCGAGCGATCCGACTAATTGCATCTCATAAGGAGGGTACAACTATGTCAAAAACTTTGTTCCCCAGCCTCTTCAACGGGGATGATTTGTTCCTTTTCAATGAGGGAACCCATTACCGCCTTTATGAAAAATTAGGCGCCCATCCCATCTTTTCCGGAGATAAGGAAGGCAGCATCTTTGCCGTTTGGGCCCCCAATGCCGAAAAGGTTTTGGTCATCGGGGAATTTAACGGCTGGGGGGAGGAAGAACATCCCCTGGCCCCCCAGGGGACTTCGGGGATCTGGGAAGGTTTCATCCCCGGGGTTAAAAAAGGGACCCTTTATAAATACCGAATTTTTTCCAGGGAAAACGGTTATCAGGTGGACAAGGCCGATCCTTTGGCCTTTTACAGCGAAGGACCTCCCCGGATGGCTTCCATGGTCTGGGATTTGTGGTATGAATGGGCGGATCAGTCCTGGATGGATAAGCGAAAAAATTGGGATCCCTTAAAAAGCCCGGTATCCATTTATGAGATGCACCTGGGGTCCTGGAGACATAGTCTGGAAGAGGGCCGGCGGCCGATGACCTATTCGGAAATCGCCCCTATCCTGACCGAGTATATCCTCCAGATGGGATTTACCCATGTGGAATTCCTGCCCCTGATGGAACATCCCTTTTACGGGTCGTGGGGATACCAGACCACGGGCTATTTTTCCCCGACCAGCCGATACGGAACCCCTCAGGAATTAATGGGTTTGATCGATCACCTCCACCAGAACGGGATCGGCGTTATCCTGGACTGGGTCCCTTCGCACTTCCCCACCGATGAGCCTGGACTGGCCTATTTTGACGGCACCCATCTCTATGAACACGCCGATAACCGGCAAGGATTTCATCCCGACTGGAAAAGCTATATTTTTAATTACGGCCGCCATGAGGTCCAGAGTTTCCTCTTAAGCAGCGCCATGTTCTGGCTGGATGTCTTCCATGCCGACGGTCTTCGGGTGGATGCGGTGGCCTCGATGCTTTATCTGGATTATTCCCGGAAGGAGGGAGAATGGATCCCCAACGAATTCGGCGGCCGGGAAAATCTCGAGGCCATATCCTTCCTGAGGCAATTCAATACCTTTGTCTATAAAGAATTCTCCGGGGTGCAGGCCATCGCGGAAGAATCGACGGCCTGGCCCATGGTCTCACGGCCCACCTATGTTGGAGGCTTGGGTTTTGGATTGAAGTGGGACATGGGTTGGATGCATGACACCTTGAAATATATGTCCCAGGACCCCCTTTTTCGAAAATATCACCATGATCGCTTGACCTTTCGAATGCTTTACGCCTTTCATGAAAACTTCATTCTCCCTCTTTCTCATGACGAGGTCGTCCACGGCAAAGGATCTCTTTTGGGCAAAATGCCGGGTGATGATTGGCGGAAGTTTGCCAATCTGAGGGTGTTGCTGGGCTACCAGTATGTTCAACCAGGTAAAAAATTGCTCTTTATGGGGGGAGAATTCGGCCAATGGAAGGAATGGAACCACGAGGAGAGTCTGGACTGGCATCTACTCCATGATCCCTGGCATCAAGGACTGCAGAACTGGGTAAAGGATCTTAACCGGATTTACCGAAATCATCCGGCCCTCTATGAACAGGACTTCCGTCCCGGGGGTTTTGAATGGATCGATTGCAATGATACGGACAACAGCGTTCTGAGTCTGATACGTAAAGGGGACCATCCCCAATCGATTTTAGTGGTCGTGGTGAACTTTACACCGGTCCCTCGCCATAACTATCGGGTGGGGGTCCCTTTGGGAGGATTCTGGAAAGAAATAGCCAATAGCGATGCCTGGGAATATGGGGGAAGCGGACAGGGCAATATGGGGGGAATCGAGGCCGCACCGATTCCCTCCCATGGCCGACCCTATTCGCTCACTATGGTTGTGCCCCCTTTGGCCCTGACCCTGTTTGAGGTGGAAGGGTCATGAACCGGCCGGCGGACTTCCGCTTAGGGGCCCTTTGCCGGGGGAAGGAATCCTGTCGATTTTGCGTCTGGGCCCCCAGGGCCGAGGTGGTGGAAGTCCATCTGTTGTCCCCGGAGGACCGCTTCATTCCCTTACAGAAGGCCCCCGGGGGTTATCACCGGGGAATCGCCGCAGGAATATCTCCAGGGGCCCTCTACCGCTATCGTCTGGATGGAAAGAAAGAACGACCCGATCCGGCCTCCAGGTATCAACCCCAGGGAGTACACGGTCCTTCCCAGGTCTGGGACGATCGGTTTGCCTGGGGAGATGAGGGCTGGATCGGCCCCCCGCTCAAGGATTATATTATTTATGAACTCCACATCGGCACCTTTACCCCGGAAGGGACTTTTGAAGCCCTGATCCCTCTTCTCGATTCCCTGAAGGATTTGGGCATTACCGCCCTCGAGATCATGCCCGTGGCTCAATTTCCAGGGAGCCGTAATTGGGGTTATGACGGGGTATATCCCTTTGCCGTTCAAAACAGCTATGGCGGTCCGGAGGCCCTGAAGAAATTAGTCAACGCCTGCCACCAAAAAAACCTGGCCGTAATCCTGGATGTGGTTTACAATCATCTCGGTCCTGAAGGGAATGTCCTGGAAGACTTCGGTCATTATTTTACCTCCCGCTATCGGACTTCCTGGGGGAAAGCCCTCAACTTCGACGGCCCTGACAGTGATGAGGTCCGTCGCTATTTTATCGATAGTGCCCTCTCTTGGATCAGCGAATACCATGTTGATGCCTTGCGTCTGGATGCCCTTCATGCCATAATGGATATTTCACCGCAGCCGTTTATTACTGAATTGACCGAAGCCATTCATCAAGAAGGCCGGAAACAGGCCAGAAGGGTATTCTTGATGGCCGAGAGCGATCTCAACGATGTCCGGTTGCTTCGCTCCCGGGAGGCCGGGGGCTCCGAAATAGATGTGGTTTGGAACGACGATTTTCATCATGCCCTTCATACCCTCCTGACCGGAGAGCAAAGCGGATATTACCAGGACTTCGGGGAAATAAAGCACCTGGGTAAGGCCCTTCAGGAGGGGTTTATTTTTTCCGGTCAATTCTCTGCCTATCGAAAGCGTCGCCACGGATCGGTCTCCAGGGATTTCCCGGCCGGTTCTTTTCTGGTCTTTTCCCAGAATCACGACCAGATCGGAAACCGCTTAAAAGGAGACCGATTAAGCCGGGAAATTTCTTTCGAGGCCCTGAAATTGGCTGCCGGCACGGTCCTGCTCTCCCCCTACCTGCCTCTTTTGTTTATGGGAGAGGAATATGGAGAGACGGCCCCTTTTCACTATTTTGTCAGTCACTCGGATCAGGCCTTGATTGAGGCCGTCCGGAAAGGGCGACAGGAGGAATTCGCCGCCTTTGGCTGGGCGGAACAACCTCCGGACCCTCAATCCGAAGAGACCTTTCTGGGTTCCAAACTCAATCAGTCCTTAGTCTCGGCCGGTCGGCATAAAACCCTGAGGGAATTTTATCTGGCCTTGATCCGATTGCGAAAAGAACGGTTGTCTAACGGCCTTCCGGGTCCGGGACGCCGGGTGCAATGCTTCGAGAAGGAAAAAGTCCTGGCGGTTTTCTATGAAGGGACCCCAGCGGCTTTCCTGGTCCTTTCTTTTGGAGAAATCCCCTTGACCATGAACTTCTCCTTACCCCCCGGTCGTTGGTCAAAAAGAATGGATTCCAGTGAACTCATCTGGGAAGGACCGGGAAGCCGGATTCCATCCCTCTTGACTTCCAAGGGGGAGATTGCGGTCATTGTGAACCCGCATTCCTGCCTGCTTCTGGAACACAACAAGGAGACCTGATGGAAAGATACATCTGTATTCACGGTCATTTTTATCAACCGCCGCGGGAAAATCCCTGGCTGGAGGACATTGAATTGCAGGACTCCGCCTATCCCTACCATGACTGGAATGAGCGGATCACGGCCGAGTCTTATGCCCCCAATTCGGCTTCACGCATCTTGACCGAGGACGGCCGGATCGATAAGATCCCCAACAACTACGCCAAGATCAGCTTTAATTTCGGGCCTACCCTCCTGTCCTGGATGGCCGACAAGGCCCCTGATGCCTATGAGGCCGTTTTGTCGGCCGACCGGATGAGCCAAAAAAGTTTTTCCGGGCATGGTTGCGCCTTGGCCCAGGCCTATAATCACCTCATCATGCCTTTGGCCAACCGAGCGGATAAAGTGACCCAGGTCCATTGGGGGATACAGGATTTTATCCATCGCTTTGGACGGTTCCCCGAAGGGATGTGGCTCCCGGAGACCGCGGTGGACCTGGAGACCCTGGATATCCTGGCCGAGAAGGGGATCCGCTTTACCATCCTGGCCCCGCGTCAAGCCGCCCGGGTGCGGCCAATCGGCGAGGATGCCTGGGAGGATGTCAGCGGGGAGAGGATCGATCCAACCCAGGCCTATTTATTGAGACTTCCTTCCGGTCGAACCATCCATCTCTTCTTCTATGACGGTCCCATTTCCCGCGGAGTGGCTTTTGAAGGCTTGCTGGACAAAGGGGAATTCCTGGCCCACCGGCTTGTGGAGGCCTTTAATGATCAGAGTCCCCGGCCGCAACTCGTCAACATCGCCACGGATGGAGAAACCTACGGGCATCATCATCGTCACGGTGAGATGGCCCTGGCTTATGCCCTGGAGTATATTGAGTCCAATCACCTGGCCCGGTTGACCAATTATGGGCAATACCTGGATACGTTTCCGCCCAACCAGGAAGTGGAGATTTTCGAAAACTCCTCCTGGAGCTGCGTCCACGGTGTGGAGCGCTGGTGGCGGGACTGCGGTTGCAACAGCGGGATGCACCAGGGCTGGAATCAAAGCTGGCGAACCCCTTTGCGAAATGCCCTGGACTGGCTCCGGGATACCCTGAAACCGCTCTATGAGCAGGAAGCTCAAAAATTATTCCAGGACCCCTGGGCCGCCAGAGACGACTATATCTCTTTGCTGCTCGACCGTTCCCCACAAAATAGAAAAGATTTTTTCAAACGCCAGGCCGGCCGGAAACTGAAAGAAGCGGAGATCATCCAGGCCCTGAGACTGCTGGAGATTCAGCGCCATACCCTGTTGATGTATACCAGTTGCGGCTGGTTTTTTGACGAACTTTCCGGGATTGAGACCGTCCAGGTCATTGAGTATGCCGGGCGGGCCATTCAGGTGGCCTCTGAAGTTTTCGACCAGGAAATTGAAGGGCCTTTTCTGGACAGGTTGGAACAGGCCCGGAGCAACATCGCCGATCACGGGGACGGACGCCGGATATATGAAAAATGGGTCCGACCGGCCATGGTCGATCTGTTGGATGTCACCGCCCATTACGGGATCAGTTCCATCTTCGAAGATTATGCCAAAGAGCATACCATCTATTGTTTCCATATCGACCAGGAGCACTTCCAACGACTGGAGGCCGGAAAAGCCAAACTGGCCGTGGGAATTGTCCGCCTTGTCTCCGAAATCACCCGCAAAACCGGACGTTTCAGTTTTGCCGTCCTGCACCTGGGAGACCACAATCTGTGCGGAGGGGTCCGTGCCTTTCAGGGAAATAAGGCCTATCAGGCCATGGTACAGCAAGTTTCCGATTCATTTATTATTGCCGATTTTCCGGAAACGATTCGGCGTATCGATCATCATTTCGGTACGGCAACCTATTCCCTGCGCTCTCTGTTTCGGGACGAACAACGAAAAATCCTGGACCAGATTATGGAGACCTCCTTGGGAGAAGTCTGGTCTACCTTTCGCCAGATCTATAATTACCATTCCCCCTTGATGCGTTTTTTAATCGACCTGGGGGTCCCCCTTCCAACGCCCTATCGGTCTACGGCGGATTTTGTAGTCAACTTGAATCTGCGGCAGGCCTTTGAGGCCGAGAAATTCAACTTAAGTCTTATCAATACCATCCTTCAGGAGGCCGGCCTGCTCCAGGTTACCTGGGAAACGGCCGGACTGGAGTATGCCCTCCGAAAGACCCTCGAGAGGCTGGCCGAACAATTCCGGCAGGACCCCCAGAACCTCCCCATTCTCCAAAATCTGGAACAACTGCTGGGACTGGTTAGCGATCTGCCCTTTGAAGTCAATCTCTGGAAAACCCAAAATATCTATTATGAATTACTCCAGACGGTTTATCCCGAATGGCGTTGGAAGGCCGACCAGGGAGAGGAGAACGCCCAAGTCTGGGTAAGGATGTTTAAAGCCATTTGTGAAACACTATTTATCCATGTCCCTTGAGAAGGTTTGAGCCGATGGAATCCATAGAAAATCACCCTCCCCCCTGGGCCACCTACCGATTACAATTCCACCAAGGATTTCCATTCCAAGCGGCCCGGAAACTGGTGCCTTATCTGGAAGACCTGGGGGTCAGCCATCTCTATGCCTCCCCATTATGTAAAGCCCGCCGGGGGAGCCTCCACGGTTACTCGGTGACCAATCCCCTGGAGCTGAATTCGGAGCTGGGAACCCGGAATTCTTTTGAGGCCCTCATCCGCCGGCTGCAATCCAAAGAGATGGGACTTATCCTCGATGTGGTGCCCAATCATATGGCCCTGAGCCATGACAATCCCTGGTGGATGGACGTTCTGGAAAACGGCCAGGGATCTCCCTATGCCCCCTTTTTTGATATCGATTGGGATCCTCCGTATGGGCCTTTACAAGGAAAGATCCTGATCCCTATCCTGGGGCGGCCTTACGGACAGGTGCTGGAAGGACAGGAATTGCATCTGGCCCTGGAAGAAAAGGGGTTTTTCATCCATTACTATGAACACAAATTTCCCCTGGATCCGAAGTCCACCTTTAACATACTCACCTATAAGATCAATCGATTGGAAAGGGAACTGGGGGAAACAGACCCGGGCCGGTTGGGATTGACGGGTTTAATAAACCTGATCGAAAACCTTCCCCCAAGGACCGAGAAAGGCAAAAAGAAACTGACGGTGCGCCTCCGGCAGATCGATTTTTTGAAAAGGAGCCTTTGGTTTCTCTATCAGGGAAACCCCTTCATCAAGAAATGGATCGATCAAACCATCGCCGAGTTTAATGGAACCATCGGAGAACCCGGCAGCTTCGAACTTTTGGACACCCTCTTACGGGCCCAGCCCTATTGGCTGGCCTTTTGGCGGGTTTCCCTGGAAATGATCAATTACCGCCGCTTTTTCAGCATCAATGACCTGATCAGTATCCGGGTGGAAGATGAACACGTCTTTGAGGCTACCCATGCCCTGGTGCTGGCCTTGATGGAAGAAGGGAAATTAGCCGGGCTACGGATCGACCATATTGACGGCCTCTATGATCCCCAAGGTTACTTTTCCCGTCTTCTGCAGCGGAGCGGTAAGGAGCAAAATGACCGGGTCAATAAACCCGGTTTTTATCTAATCGTTGAAGATATCCTCTCAGGCGATGAAATGGTCCCGGAAGAATGGCCGGTTTCCGGGACGACAGGATATGA
>JAZDOU010000261.1:0-2707 GCA_043798385.1 Pseudomonadota bacterium | reverse complement strand
CAGGCGAACATCGGCCCCTGAGGCCCGCTCCTTTTGCAGAGAGGAATGGGAACCAGGGACCCGGACCAGGTCCCCAAAGGTGACAACCATGACCTCGGGAACCCTTGCCAGCTTGACGGCCCGGTCTATCTCTTCCGTAGCCGTTACGCATACCGGGCAGCCGGGGCCGGAGATAAGTTGAATGGTGGCCGGCAAGACCTGACGAATACCGTGGCGGAAAATCGCTACCGTATGGGTCCCGCAGACCTCCATCAAACGAATTGTTTTTTTGGAATGGTTCCGAATGGCGGTAATCAGTTTTTGGGCCAGGTCTTTGTCCCGGTATTCACTCAGATGTTTCATGGGCATTGGCCAGGATTTCCTTCCAGGTTTTCAAACTTTCTTTGGCTTCTTCTTCATCAATGAGGTGAAGGACGAAACCGGCATGAATGATGACGTAATCTCCGACAACAGGCTTTGGATCGACCAGATCCAATCGCACTTCCCTCCGGGTCCCCTCATATTCCACAAGGGCGGAGTTGCCCGAAATTTTTTTAACTTCCATGGGTACAGCCAGGCACATGAATGTCTCCTTAAAAAGGTTCAAGGTTTTAGGTCTAAGGTCCAAGGGGAAAACCTTAAACCGTAAACCTTATACCGCTATCTTGTTTTTATTCTCCTCGGGCAGAGTGGCCAGCCAACGATCGGCCGCCTGTTCCAACATTTCATAAAACCTCAGGGAGCCCCCGAGGCCCCTTCGGCCAAAATAATAATTGATTTCCAAAAATAAGGGAATAGAAGATTTGTTTTTTCGATCAAAAATAATATCAATTCCGGCCAGATTGATCCCGCTTCTTTCACAAAAATCCTTGACCGCCTGTCCCGCCCGATCCTTTAGAATGATATCTCCGTTAAAATCGATCAGCCCTCCCTGGCTTTGGTTGGTCAGGAAATTGTCCGGGTTGGGTTGAATGCGCCAGTAGGTAAAGAGAGTATCAAAAAGAACGACCACCCTCAAGTCTTTTCCTCCATGATCGATCCATTCCTGGAGAATAAATCCTCCGGGAGGAAGGGGACCTTTGGGCAATAAATCCAGTTTCTCAACCAATTCCCGTTGGGATCGGATTAAAAAAACGAAGGCCCCCTCCCCTCCTCTGTTGGCCTTTAGAATCATCGGGTAGCCGGATAAAAGCGTGGGGAGGATTTCCAGATCCGGATAGTTTTCCCTTAGAGATTCAAGGTTTTTAAAAATGATGGTTTTGGGATGGGGGACTTGGAAATATTCAAAAAGCAGATTATCTCCAACTTTTCCTTCCCAGGGAAATCGGAGGTCATAATTAGGGAAGACATGAGGAACCAGTCGATGGCATTCCCGGTAAACCCCGGCCGTCACCCCCTGGGGAACAATAACGGCCCGGGCCTTTTTCAGCCGGTTTTTTTCTCTGGCGGTGAGGGAACGACCGGCGCAAAGGATATTGATGTCCTTGGTAATGCAGGGATGAAGCGACGCAATCATTTTAAAAGATAGTGACGAGTGTCGGGTGACGAGTGACGAGGGCAAAAACCATTTAACATTTTCAACATACTCTCTTTTCCTCTTTTCCCAGTTTTTTTCTTGTCACAAGTCACCCGTCACCCGTCACATTTTTTTACTCATATAATGGGCCGCTACCGCCTGCCCCAGGGCAATCCCGCCATCGTTGGAGGGAACCAATGATTTACTGTAAACCTGAAAACCTTCTCCCTGAAGCCTTTCTTCCATCCCGGTTAAAAGAATCCGGTTCTGAAAAACCCCACCGCCCAAAACCACCGTTTCTATACCGGTTTCCCTTCTAATTTCCGTAGTTACACGGGACAGGACTTCTATCAGGGTTAGATGAAAACGTCTGCTGATCAGGGCGGTTGAAGATCCTCTTTGAACATCTTCGACTACCCCCCTGATAATAGGTTGGGGCTGGATTAAATGGATTCCCTTATCGTTGAGGATTTCCCAAGGGTAAGAAGAAGCTGGTTCCATTTTTTGAACCATTTCCAGTTCCATGGCCGCCTGGCCTTCAAAGGCCACGGTTTCCCTTAAACCGACCAGGGCGGCCACCCCGTCAAAAAGCCTGCCGCAACTGGAAGTCAGAGGACTGTTGATTCCTTGTTGGATCATTTGCAGAAGGATTTCCACCTTGGATCGTTCCAACCGTTTCAATAAGGGCAGCCGTTGTTCCCATAACCTTTCACCATAAGCTTGATACAGGTAGCTTACGGCCATGCGCCAGGGTTCTTTGATAGCCCTGGCCCCGCCGGGCATGGGCAAATAGGCAAAATGGCCTCGCCTTTCAAAAGAGGACAAATCCCCCGCTAAAATCTCTCCTCCCCAGATCCGACCGTCAAGCCCATATCCGGTCCCGTCTAAAGAAAGACCGATCACTTTTTCATCGAGCCCATGTTCAGCCATGCAACCCACCATGTGGGCGAAGTGATGTTGGATCCCGATCGAGCGTATCCCTTGTTGTTCCAGGGCATACCGGGTGCTGAGATAATCGGGATGCAGGTCATAAGCGATGATCGTTGGTTCGATCTGGAGGATCTGCTTCAGGTGGTTTATGGTCAGTTTAAAAAAATCCAAGGTTTCCAGGTTTTCCAGGTCGCCGATGTGCTGACTCAGAAAGGCCCTATTGCCTTTGGTCAGGCAAATGGTATTTTTTAGTTCAGCGCCGCAAGCCAGTATGGGGGCTAC
>JAZDOU010000235.1:0-2901 GCA_043798385.1 Pseudomonadota bacterium | reverse complement strand
TCGGGGAAAACTCATCAGCATCATCCTTCTTTTAGTCCTGTTTCCTCTTCTGGTGGTCGTCTTCTTCGGCATGGCCCGGTTCAATGACGCCCTGAAAAGGGCTTACGAGGAGGACTTGGAACATCTGGTCAGAAACATCTATACCATGTGTAAAGCCCAGCAGGAAATGATCCCAGGCCTGATGGGTTCCGACCTGATAAAGGATAGAAAACTCAAAACCTTAAAGGATGCCATGGCCAAGATTAAAGTAGGCAGTACCGGCTATGCCTACGTGATAGACACCGGCGGCGTCCTCCGGATCCATCCGGCCAAAGAAGGGGAGAATATCCTCGACTCAACGGATTCGAGCGGTTTTACATACATACGTGCTATGATCAAAGATGCCCTGATCCTGGGAGACGGCAGGGTGGGGACTATCCGTTATCCCTGGATGAACCCGGAATTAGGGGAAACCAAGCCCAGAGAGAAGCTCACCAAGTATATCTATTTCAAACCCTGGGGCTGGATCATTGCGGCTGGGGCCTACGAAGAGGAAATTCTTTATCCTCTTTATGAAACCAAACGGGTTTTCGTCATTGTGGTTTTGGTCAGCCTGATCATGGCCGTCGGACTGACCATCGTCTTTTCCAGGGTCCTGACCAAGCCGATTCTGGACCTAACCGAGGTAACCGCCCGGATGTCGGCCGGAGATCTCTCTCAGAGGGTCACCATCCAGGGCACGGACGAGATTGGCAGCCTGGGAGATTCGTTCAATCAAATGGCCGCTCAGATCCAGGATAACACGGAGGATCTGGAAAGATTGATTGAGTTGAGGACCCGGGATCTGCGGGAATCAAGAGAAAAATACCGTGATCTTTCCCAATTTTTAAGGAGTATTTTAGAGAGCGCCACGCAATACGCCATTATTGCCATGGACGTTGACGGAACCATCATCGAATTCAATAAAGGGGCTGAAAAAATCTTCGACTGGGAAAAGGAGGAGGTCATTAACAAACAAAATATTGCCATCACCCTTCCCAGTGAGGTGTCTGGAACCGAGGATGAAAAAATATTTTTAAAACGAAGCCTGGCTGAGGGGCTCAGCGAACAGGAGATGGATCGGGTTCAAAAAAACGGCCATCGCTTTCCGGCCCATTCTTCCCTTACTGCCATTGCCGACCCCTCAGGGGAGGTCAAAGGTTTTGTTGAAATTGTCCGTAATATCACCCTGAGGAAGGCCCTGGAGAAAGAACTCCGGGGAACCAAGGAATTTCTGGAAAATATCATGGACAGTTCGGTTGATGGAATCGTAACCACTGATCTTAAGGGCAAGATCACCTATGCCAATCGGGCTATGTTGGAGATGCTGGGATACCGGAGACAGGAACTTTTAGGAAACCATATCTCGATCTTATATGTCCGGGGGATTCAAGAGGCCTGGGATATCATGAACCGCCTCGGTGCCGACGAGAGAATTGAAAATTATGAGATGCAGGTCAAGAACAAAAACATGGAGGCCTTGACCATCTTAACCTCAGACTCTCTGCTCCGTGATGAAGAGGGAAAGGTTATCGGCACTTCCGGGATATTTAAAAACATAACCGAGCAAAAACGCCTGGAGGCCAAGCTTAAGGAAACCCAGTTTTATCTGGTTGAAGCCTCCAAAATGAGGGCCCTGGGAGAACTGGTGGCCGGAGTGGCCCATGAATTGAACAATCCCCTGATGGCCTCTCAGACGATCTTCCATGTAATCCTGAACAACCTCCACCAGGACTGTCCAAACCGGGAACGGTTGGACCTCATCGGCCGGTGCAATGACCGAATCGAAAAAATCGTTAATCACCTCAGGGAATTTTCGAGGCAGACCGAATCTGATTTTCAGGAGCTTGATATCAACCTGCCGGTTGAAAATGCCTTGATGCTCACCGGCCAGCAGCTCCTTAACCATAATATAACCATCACCAGGAAATTATCAGAAGGTCTGCCGAAGATTACCGGCGATTCCAATCAGCTCGAACAGGTCTTTCTCAACCTGATTTCCAATGCCAAGGATGCCATGGAGACGATCAGCGGGCCCAAGGAACTGATCATTCATTCCTACTTGAGTGATGAGGTCCAATCCCCGACGGTGGTCGTATCGTTTAAGGATACCGGGGAGGGGATCCCCGAGGAGATCCTCGGTAAGGTCCTTGAGCCCTTCTTTAGTACCAACCCCGTGGGCCGGGGTACCGGGTTGGGCCTTTCTCTTTGCTTTGGTATTGTCGAGGCCCATGGAGGACGGATTGGAATCACGAGTCAGGTCGGAGTCGGGACCGAGGTCAAAATACTCCTTCCTGTTGCTGGCGAAGGGGAACCCAAGGGGATTAAAGCCTGATGAAAAAGGACGCAGGGTGAACAAAAATTATTTTCGAGCAGAACCCTTATGCCCGCGTAGGCACCAACGAGGCCTGAAAATGGGTTCTTCCGAACCTTATACCTTGGACCTTGAAACGCTATTTTTTTATTAGTTTAGTTTCCATCCGGAAATTCAAATTTCCGGATGGAAACACCTGGATTCTGACTCGAAGCTCTGGCCAGAAACCCCTTTTTCAAAGGGTTTCGGGCCATGGAGACAAATCGACCACGGTATGTTCTCATCCGGAAAGATCATTTCCGGATGAGAACTAAATAACTTTTATTGATTTAGTTCGAAAATAGGATTTAAATCCCCCTAACTCCCCCTTTTTCCCAAGGGAGACTTTAACCCCCCCTTTATCAAAGGGGGGCAAGGGGGGATTTTCCTCCTTCGGTCAATTAACGTCCCAGGACCTATTTGCCCTTCTTTTTTTCCTGCTTAGCCTTCTTTTTTTCCTTGAGAGTTTTGGCGGGTTTCTTTTTAGCATCCTTCTTTGAATCCATTGATTTGGCCATCGGGTTCCTCCT
>JAZDOU010000232.1:0-7632 GCA_043798385.1 Pseudomonadota bacterium | reverse complement strand
CGTCTATCGCCAGATCGCTGGTCAATAATCCAAAGGTCTTGTTGCTTGATGAACCGTTCGGGGCCTTGGATGCCCTGACCAGAATACAGATGCAACAGGAAATTTTAAGAATCTGGGAAAAGGAAAAAACCACCATGATCCTGGTCACACACGATATTGATGAGGCCATCTATCTGGGAGACCGGGTAGTGGTCATGTCTTCCAGACCAGGCACCATCAGGGATATTTTCCAAATAGCTCTTCCCCGTCCACGAGACCGGGTCGAGGCCTTATTCTCTCAGTTGAAAACGGCCATCTATGCCTACTTCAGGCCGGCAGCCTCCCTGGAGGAATAAAGGCTGGCCTGGCCAGGAGGAGACAAGCTATGAGGCGCAGGGTATCTCTTTTTATTCTGGCGTTATTGGTTGTTGGATGGTCTATTTCCTGCCGCAACAGTGAGAGTCCCTCCTCTAACCTCTCTACACAAAAAACCGTCAAGCTGGGCTTTCCGGGGACCAATAATGTTTTCCAGGGTTTATTGGGCGTTGCCCAGGACAAACAATTCATCGAGAAAGAACTGGGCAAGATCGGAAGGCGGATTGAATGGGTCGCCTTTTCGGGAATGGGCCCGACCGTAAACGAAGCCTTGGCCGGCAACAAGATCGATTTGGCCGTTTATGCCGATTTCCCGGGGATAATTGCCAAGTCAAGGGGTGTCAATATTGACTTGATTGGGATTCCGGAAAACAAGGTTCATGCCAGTGTCGTCGTCAAAACAAATTCACCCATTGCCTCCATTAAAGAGTTAAAAGGGAAAAAAGTCGGTTTAACCAAAGGGACCTTTGTCCAGAAGTATTTTTTGCGATTATTAACCGATAATGGATTGACCGGCAAGGATATGGAACTGATAGACCTCAATTCGGATTTGCAGGCTGCCCTGGTTTCCGGCAATGTTGACGCCCTGGTCCTGATCGAGTCTCAAGCCTTACAGTTGACCATGATTCAAAAGGGTGCCAAAGAAATAGATAATTCGATTCGCCACCCTTCGGAGAGCTCACAGTTTGTTTTTGTCGGGAGGCACGATTTTGTAAAAAACAACCCGGATGTCGTCGTAGCCGTTCATAAAGGATTATTACGGTCCAAGGATTTCTTCAGGGAGAATCCCGAATCCTGCTTTCAGGCCATAACTAAATCCGGGATGGAATTGGAAGTAGCCAGGGAATTATTCCAGAGGGAAGCTCCGGACTTCGACCTGTTCACCATTGGCATAACCGAGGATTCTATAAAACGGCTGGATGAAACGCAAAAGTTCATGGTTGAAAACGGACTTATAGAGAAAAGATTTGATTCAGCCAAATGGGCCGATAACTCCTATTTTGAAAAAGCACGGAAATAATAATCATTTCGAGGAGATCCCGGATGCATGATTCTAACCATATCGAATCTAAGTAAGAACTTTGGCGGGTTAGAGGTTCTCAGAGACGTTTCTTTTCGAATGATAGACGGGGAGATCTTGGGGTTAATCGGACCCAATGGAGCAGGGAAAACCACTCTCTTTAATATAGTAACGGGGTTGGTTTCTCCCTCCGCCGGCCAGGTCCGCTTCAAAGGCGAGAATATTCTCGGAATGAGGCCTGACCAGATCTGCCGCAGAGGGGTGGCCCGCACCTTTCAGCAGGTTCGTAATTTTCCTTCCCTGAGCGCCTTGCAAAATGTTCTGGTCGGCGCCCTATACGGCGGGAATTGCCGTGGAGAGAACCCGCTCGCTGAGGCCCTCGACTGCCTGAAATTATTTCACCTCCTGGATATCAAGGATACCGTTTCAGCCAAGCTCACCTACTCGGACCGCAAACTCCTGGAGATCGCCAGGGCTGTGGCCGCAGGCCCCGATCTGGTTCTCCTCGACGAACCGCTCTCCGGATTGAATCCGGCCGAAACGGAAAAGATCATGGCGGTCATCAGGATTATCAGGGACACTCGGGGGATCTCCATTATCTGGATTGAACATAAGACTGAGGCTATTTTTTATCTCTGTGACCGCGTCGTGGTTCTCGATTACGGGGAAAAGATTGCCGAAGGAATCCCGGAAGAGGTGGCGGCTAACCGGAAGGTAGTGGAGGCCTATATTGGCGAACCTGTTACTTGATGTTTCAGATCTCAACGTGTCCTACGATGGGGCCCAGGCCTTACAGGCCGTTGGTTTTCAAGTGTATAGCGGAGAGGTCTTTTCCATCATCGGCTCCAATGGCTCCGGGAAAACAACGATCCTTAAGACCCTGGCCGGGCTGATACGCCCCTTGTCCGGACAGGTAACCTTTGATGGGTCTCGCATTGATGGCCAAAAACCCGTCAGCCTCGTTGACTTGGGCATATCCCTCGTCCCGGAAGGGAGAGGACTGTTCTTAAGCTTGACCGTCAAGGAGAATCTGGACCTCGGGGCCTTTCCCAAGCGGTCACGCCCACTGGCCCCGGAGAGTCTTTCCCTGGTCTTTGACCTTTTCCCGAACCTGAGACCTTTACAGGACCAGCCGGCCGGCAAGCTGAGCGGCGGTGAACAGCAGATGCTGGCCATAGGGCGAGCGCTCATGTCCCGTCCCAGGCTTCTTATGCTCGACGAACCTTCTCTGGGCTTAGCGCCTATAGTCGTCAAAACCATGTTTGAAATCATTGCCCGACTGAAGGCCCAAGGGGTGACCATTTTGCTGGTCGAGCAGAATATTCACCAGGCCCTCAAAACAGCCGATCGCGGATGCGTCATCAAAACGGGACGGATTACCATGACCGGAAGAGGGGAAGACCTCTTGACCGACCCTGAAATTCAGAAGGCCTATCTGGGGTCGCTCCGATGAGAAACAAGCTATGACGGTTACTACTCTCCTCCAGTTGCTGATCAACGGCCTGCTCTTTGGGACCATGTACGGCATTGCAGCCATTGGCCTCAGCGTCATTTTCGGGATTATGCACATCATCTTCCTGGCCCAGGGAACCATGATTATCCTGGCCGCTTACTGCTGTTACTGGCTTTATAAACTGGTCGACCTCAATCCTTACCTCTCGGCTCTGGTAATTGTCCCGGCTTTTTTTGTCCTGGGGCAGATTCTCTACCACGGCCTCTTTCGGAGGGTGAATATATCGGGGAGTTTCCCCTCCCTCCTGATCGCCTTTGGCCTGATGTCCCTGCTGGAGAACCTGATGTCGGTGATCTGGTCACCTAATCCCAGGGGCATTGATGCCCTCAATGCCGGTTACGGCCTTTCACTGTCGTCACTTAATGTCTCCTTCTCCCGGCTGATGGCCTTTATTATGGCCATACTGGCGGCCGGCGGAGTGACCCTCTTTTTCAGGAAAACGCTTCTGGGCAAGGCGGTACGTGCGGCCTCCGAAAATATGGAATCGGCCATGCTGGTCGGAATTACACCTCACTGGGTCAACAGTATTGCCTTTGCCCTCGGTCTGGGTCTGGCCGGTCTGGCCGGGATTGCTACCGCCACCGTCTATCCCTTTGACCCCGGTTTTGGTTTCACTTTCAGTCTGAAAGCGATGATCGCCCTGGCCCTGGGCGGTATGGGCAGCGTGGGTGGCGCCCTGGCGGGCGGGATTCTCCTGGGGGCCATTGAGAGCATCGGCTCGTATTTTTTTTCCGGCGCCTGGGCTGAAGCCATTGGTTATGCCCTCTTTCTCTTGGTCTTGATGTTCAAACCGGAAGGATTGTTTGTTCCTTCCGCCAACAGAGATTAAATAGTTTGGGACAGTAATGACACTTGGAAACTTTGTTGCTAAAATGCCGCTGGTCGTCATAGTCCTTCTAGGCGTCTTCGGTGGCCTTGTGCCCTGCCTGGTGCCGGATACGGAGTCATCCTACCTCATGTATGTTCTCTTCCAGGCTTTCCTTTTACTGACCCTGGCCCAGGGATGGAATCTGGTGGCCGGTTATACCGGACAGCTATCGCTCGGCCAGCATGCCTTTTTCGGATCAGGGGCCTATGTGACCGCTCTGGTTTGGAATAGTGGTCTGGGGGGATACTTTGACCCTTTGACCATGCTGCTCAGCGGGTTCTCTGCCGCTCTCCTGGCTATACTCATCGGGTTTCCCCTGCTTTCGAGGCTCAGGGGGGATTATTTCGCCTTGGGCACTCTCGCCCTGGGGGAGATTCTCAGGGTCATCATCATCCAGGGTGGGGCGATCACGGGCGGATCCTCCGGGCTCATCCTGCCCTCAAGGTGCTACACCTCCATAAACCGATACTATTACAGCAGTTTGGTGTTATCCTTGGTGGCCACTCTGACTGTCTATCTCATAACAACGTCCAAACGGGGACTGGCTTTCATCGCCGTCAGAGATTCGGAGACAGCCGCCGCCGCCAGCGGGATCAACGTTCTGAAGGTCAAGGTGGGGGCCTTTGCCCTCGGGGCCTTCTTCACCGGTCTTGGCGGCAACCTGCAGGCCTATTATCTCTTTCAGGTCTCAGCAGCGAACGTCTTCAGCCTCAACTGGACGCTCTATCCGGTCATCATCTGCGTTTTAGGGGGAATCGGGACGGTGACCGGTCCGATAGCGGGTGCGTTGCTCCTGACCCTGCTGTTTGAATTTTCCAAAGAGTGGCTGCCCATGATTCACCCGATGTTGTCCGGGGCTTTAATTATCCTGGTCACCCTCTTTCTGCCCGGCGGTCTCCTGCGTTCCAAACTAAAGTAATTGAAGCTCCCCGCACCAAATGCGTGGGATTGCTCCCACGCCGTGGTGCGGGAAATCTTCCATGCAAAGAAAATGTCTATTATTGTAGTTCGCTCGCTAACCCCGCAGCAAGCTACGGAAAAGGCGCTCGCTATCCATGTTCAATAAACAGCTCTCTAAAAAATAGATTTGGTTTCTAAAATATGTTCGTCAATAAATTACCTTTATATTTAGCGGAAATAATGGTAACCTTTTAAGTATGGATGACGAAACAGCCTTGAAGCAGAAGTTGGCCCTTTTCTGGCCTTATCTCAATGAACGATCACGTCGCCTAATCGCCGCGGCCGAAGCCAGACAGGTGGGGCGCGGTGGTATTTCTCTTCTGAGCCGGGCCAGCGGGTTATCCAGGGTCACAATCGCCAAAGGCATCAGAGAATTGGAGGATGAAACGGTTCCGACCACCCGCGTACGGCGGAAAGGCGCCGGGCGCCCCAGTCTGCTATCCGTTGACCCGAGACTTCTGAAGGACCTGAAATCATTGATAGAACCCCTGGTTCGAGGGGGGGATGAATCGCCCCTCAACTGGATCTCTAAAAGTACCCGGGCCCTGGTCAGGGAACTGGTTATTCAAAACCACTCGATTAGCCACGAAAAGGTTGCCCAATACCTTCGGTCCATGGATTACAGCCTTCAAGGCAACTGGACTACCCAAAAGGATGATGAGTATTCTGACCGGGATAAGCAGTTCAGACACATCAACCAGAAAATTCGTCGGGCAATGACCGCTCAAAATCCGGTCTTTTACATCCAAACCAAGAAGAAAGGAAAGATCGGCCCCTCTGATTATATGGGGAGTCCTGGGCTTATTCCCAAGAGTAAGAAACCGGGCAAAGGACCGGACTCCCGGTCTTCATCCCTTCCTCGGACCCACCCTTCTGGTCTCTATGACCTGGGCCGGCATCGGGGCTTCGTCAACCTCGCGGCCGATTATGATACCACGGCTTTTGCCCTGGCCTCGCTCAGGGGTTGGTGGCGGCACGAGGGGCGTCGCTTGTATCCTCAGGCCACCGAGATGGTCATCACCGCCAATAGTGTAGACAGCCAGGGGTATTGGAATAGACTCTGGAAAGTTGAATTACAAAAAATGGCTGATGAGCTCGGTCTGCCCATTGTCTTCAGTCATTTCCCGCCGGGAACCCATAAATGGAACAAGGTGGAGCACCACCTTTTTTCATTTATAGCCTCAAATTGGCGAGGAGACCCATCAGGTGAGGTGGAGATCAACATCCGGCTGATCGCCAAAATCACTACGGCCAAGGGGTTAGCCCTAATCTGCCGGCTTGATCGTCAGAAATATCGCCTCCACCGTAACGTCAATGACCAGGAAATGACCACCATCAATTGTCTGCCCGAAAAATTCCGGGGGGATTGGAACTATGTCCTTCGGCCAAGGCCTTAAGCTAATTGTAAATTTAATTTATTGACAAACTTTTTTCCCTTGACTTAAGTCTTTTTATTTTTATAAACTTAAAAAGTCGTTTCTTAAAAGATCCTTCCCAAACCCGACACGACAACCAAATAATTTTCAAAGCTTAAATTGTTCGATTTCTTGTTCGTCCCTGAAAACTATTTTCGTTTCAAATTTTCAGAAGGGCGGTGCGGCTATTTTTTGAAAAGCAGCGGCCTAACAGAAAAAAGTTAGGAAAATGTTTTGTCCTGGAGGAGAATAATCATGAAACAGAGAGCGGTAATGTTATCAACTTGGTGTGTCCTGTTTTTTCTGTTGCTCATTTCGACCGGAGCTCGAGCAGCAGAAAAAAAAGAAATCGTCGTCGGAACGAGTCTGACCTTGACCGGGGCGCAGGCCGCCCAGGGCGCGGAGATGAAATGGTCTTATGAACAGGCGGTAGCCGATGTAAACAAAGCCGGGGGCGTTTTGGTCAAGGAATACAATAAAAAACTTCCGGTCAGGCTGGTCCTCATCGATGATGAGAGTGATCCGGGTAAAGCGGCTGCGGCTGCGGAAAAACTGATCAATGCGGAGAAAGTTGATTTTCTGCTCTCCACCTCTTCTACCCCCCTGGTCATGGCCACGGCCACCACCGCCGAAAAGTACAAAAAATACCTGCAAGCCACGGCCTGCATCATACCGCCCTGGCAGGGACAGAAATTCAAATGGTCCTCCCTTTTCTTTTTTGATATGAAAACGTTTAGCGACGTCCCTTTTTTGGTAATGAAAACACTGCCTGCTGACAGCAAGGTGGAACGCCCCGCCCTGCTGATGGATGACAGCCCGGATGGCCGGAACATGAGACCCCTTTTTAAAGCCAGCGCCGAAAAAACGGGATTCAAGCTGGTGGCCGATGAAGAATGGGCCGTAAATGCCAAGGACTATTCCTCCCTGATCCTCAAGCTGAAAGAGAAGAAGATCGACGCTATTGTTACGGTCGGCACTACCACCGATATCATCACTTTGATTCGTCAGATGAAAGAGAACAAGTTTAGTGTGAAATACTTTCACGGTTACAAAGGAACCGGTCAGGCCGCCTTTGCCAAGGCCCTGGGCAAGGACTCCCAATACATTGTAACCGATGGAATGTGGTCTGATAATTTTCCCTATCCCAAGGCCCAAGAACTGGGTAAGCAGTTTTATGATAAATTTCAAAGGCAATCCACCACGGCCGGACTGTGGTATGCCACCGCTCAGATATTGTTCCAGGCCATTGAACGGGCCGGAACCCTGGATTCGGCCAGGGTCAGGGAAGCGGTCGTCAATCATGAGTTCAAGGGTACGATCATGGGGGACGTGAAATACGGACCGGAAGGTGCCGCCACCTTCAATCAAACCGCCAGTCAATGGATCGACGGACAACTCAAACTGGTTTTCCCTTCGGTCAAAGGGTCATTAAAAGTTCAAGCCGCTCCGGCCTGGGATAAGAGATAAAGACTAACCAAAGGTGTCTGAGATGATGCTGGAT
>JAZDOU010000225.1:0-2467 GCA_043798385.1 Pseudomonadota bacterium | reverse complement strand
CTGAAGAGTAGTTAGTTCTCATCCGGAAACGATCTTTCCGGATGAGAACATACAGCTGCCGGCTATCCTCTTTGGCCAGAAATCCTTTAAAAAGGATTTCTGGCAAGAGCTTCATGCCGGTCCCCGAATGGGGACCTTAGCATAGGTCGATAAAATCGACCGGCCGAAATCGAGGTGTTTCCATCCGGAAATTCGAATTTCCGGATGGAAACTAGTTAAGATTTAAGGTATACGGTTCAAGGAAAATTATTAAATCGTTTGGTCCAAGCACTCCCAATTTACCCATAGCATAGGTTCTATCGATCATGTCCATTTTGGATTATTAAACCATGGACCTTGAACCTTGAACCCTTTTGCTGGAGTATATTATGCCTGAGAAGGAAAGAGATTACAGAAACAGGGAATTGTCCTGGCGGGAAATCGACCAGCACAAGGACCGGAGCAGTCATGTGTCCCGCGATCCTCTGCTGACCGGGAAGAAAAAAGATAAGGCCGAATGGCTTCGTAAAATGGCCCTTAAGGAGGCTAATAAGCATTTTCAGGGTAAGCAGGGGACCCTGGCCCATGAGAAAGCGGTCGGCACCTTACAGGAACATTATGGAAGCCGTAAGTTCCAGGCCTTAGCCGAACAATATCTCGAAGAATATGGCCTTCCCAAAGATTGGGGGAACCAGTTCCTGTTTCTGGATTATCCGGATCCCGAAGTGGTCATTGAACTGTTAAAGCTCATGGCCGATAGATATCCGGAGCGGTCTCTGCGGGAACAGCAGGCTTTTTTAAGCAAACTTCGTACCCTCAAAACCCTGGCCGAGGATGGGGAAGTGCAGGATGAGGCGGATGAAGTTTTATCTTCCCTGTCCTGAGCCCCGAAGAGGCTTAGGAAATGGTATGGTCACAGACCCCCAGACCCCTGATGGCAACAGAGAGATACATTCTCGGATTGCAGAGCGACTAAACAATAAACAAGGGTAAAGGATTGAAATGGTAAAATCTATTTTCCCAGTGTTGACTTTGAAAGGACGAAACCTGTTGCCGATTATTCAGGGTGGGATGGGCATAGGGATTTCCGCCCATCGGTTGGCCGGCACAGTGGCCAAAGAAGGGGCCGTCGGCACCATTGCCAGCGTGGAGTTGCGCCGGCTGCATCCGGACATCATGGAACGCACCCGAAACTGCCGAGATCATGATACCCTGGCTGAAAGCAATCTGGAGGCCTTGGACAGAGAAATTAAGGCCGCCCGGGACATCTGTAAGACGGCCGGATTTCTGGCCGTCAACGTCATGAGGGCCTTGCCGCATTATGCCGATCAGGTCCGTCAGGCCTGTATCAGCGGCGCCAATGCCATCATTATGGGGGCAGGGTTGCCCTTTGATCTGCCTGATCTGGTTCGCGGTCATGACGATGTGGCCTTGATTCCGATCTTATCCGAAGAGCGCGGGGTGCGGGCGGTGTTGAAAAAATGGATGCGGAAAGACCGCCTGCCCGATGCCATTGTCATTGAACATCCCCGTTATGCCGGAGGGCATCTAGGCTCAACGCGGATAGAGGAGGTCAATGACCCCAAGTTTGACTTTGCCCATGTCCTGGAAGCCGTACGGGGAGTTTTTAAAGAATTGGGTATCAAGATCAACAGTATTCCTTTGATTCCAGCCGGGGGAATCAATTCTTTGAAAAATTTTAAGAAACTTTTTTCCTTGGGGGCCAGCGGGGCGCAAATCGGGACCCCTTTCGCCGTAACCGAGGAAGGCGATGCCCATCTCAATTTCAAGCGGGTGCTGACAGAGGCTACGTCTGAAAATATCGTTACCTTTATGAGCGCGGCCGGTCTTCCGGCCCGGGCGGTATTGACGCCCTGGCTGAAGCGTTATCTGTCACAGGAAACAGAGCGGCGCGCCAAGGCTGACCCTGAGCAGGCCAAATGTGTCCGTAATCTGAATTGTCTTTCTCATTGCGGTTTTAAGTCCGGCAATCCGGCTGCCGGGCAATTCTGTATTGAGACCCGCCTGGCGGCCGCTCAACAAGGTGACATTGAAAAGGGATTATTTTTCAGAGGGTCGGAGTCTCTGCCTTTCGGTAAACAGATTCGGACTGTCAGGGAAGTGCTGGAGTTTTTTTTAGTGGATCCATTTGAACCGGCGTTGTCCGAAGCCTAAGCGGGCCTTAGTCCGAAGCTTTAAGATAGTGTCCGGCCAATTTATCGTCCCCTGTCTTCAATTAAATGAATTCCCTTGACTTTTTCCTCTCCAAGCCTAATATCAAAAAGCAACGACCCTTGTAATTCTTTTGCTTTTCTTCTGACGTTTTAATAGGCCTTACTTCCCCTTAGGTGGCCTCCTTTTTTAGTTTTTGTAGGATGTGCCAATCGCACAATAACCAATAAGGACGACATCTTCCAGCAGTATTAAACCTTGTTTTGAATTTTTATTTATGAAATTATGAGGACTATTACTAAATAAGAAAGGACTT
>JAZDOU010000215.1:0-4353 GCA_043798385.1 Pseudomonadota bacterium | reverse complement strand
GGGAGTGTTCTAAGTTTCGATAACGCCGGGAGAGAAGGTATATTCCGTTAAACGATGCCGCTCCCTGGGCCGCACAGGAAGCTGGGGGCTTTATTAAAGTGCTGGTTGGGGAACTGACTGGCTTTTTTGTTTCCGGGTCCGGAGAAGTTTCGATAAGCCACCGTATTTTCAAAAATGCGGACAGAGTGCGGACAAAACACCGTGGGATATAAAAAGAAAAAAGGGCTTAAAGTCAATAAAATCTTTAACTCCCTTTTTTTCTTATAAATATTGGTGCCGGAGGTCGGAATTGAACCGACATGACCGCGATGGTCGGGGGATTTTGAGTCCCCTGCGTCTACCAGTTTCACCACTCCGGCACTGGATAATGACAACATCAAAAAAATTATAATTTGAGATGACTTTCCTGTCAAGAAAAAATAGGTTTAAAAAAAAAGGTATTGACAATTAAATAAAAAAGGTGTTAAAAATAATATTTTAGTCATCGGGGGCTGTAGCTCAGCTGGGAGAGCGCTTGACTGGCAGTCAAGAGGTCGACGGTTCGATCCCGTTCAGCTCCACCAAAAATATCAAGGAGTTGGCCGATTGGTTGACTCCTTTTTTATTGGACTGCGTGTGAATCTGTCTGGGACTTTTTGAGAACATTTTTGAAACTCCCCGCATCAAATGCGCGGGATTGCTCCGGCGCCGAAATGCGCGGGATGCTCCAGCGCCGTGGTGCGCGGGATTGCTCCCGCGCCGTGGTGCGCGGGATGCTCCGGCTCAAGTTTCCGGCCATGTCCCAACCACCTAAGACCTTATAAGTTCGGAGGATGAAAAAGGCCACCATCCGGAAATTCGAATTTCCGGATGGAAACTAATCAACGAAGATGCCATAAAATTTATTGACTTTTTGGCAATTAAAAGGCAGGAATTCAATAGTAAATTGATTAAGTTTTTATGTTGGCACCCTTTACCAAGGGAGTGGCAATGGCAAAATAAGGGACCCCATTTTTTCAATAGAGAAGTGGGGGTTTTAAAACAGCCTAATCCGCTTTTACCCAACCCGGACCAGCCGGAACCAAAATTGGATATACGAAATGTGTTAAATAGTTTCCATCCGGAAATTCAAATTTCCGGATGGAAACACCTGGATTTCGGCCGGTCGATTTTATCGACCTACGCTAAGGTCCCCATTCGGGGACCGGCATGAAGCTCTGGCCAGAAACCCCTTTTTCAAAGGGTTTCTGGCCATGGAGACAAATCGACCACGGTATGTTCTCATCCGGAAAGATCATTTCCGGATGAGAACTAAATATATAACACCTTCCAGATAAAAGATTGTCATCTCCTCTTAAGTATGTTAGAGGATCAAATTAAAATCTCTTTTGTTAGAAAAAATTTTTTATAATAAAGCATATCCTTATAATATTTCACGAAAAAAATACATCTATTTTTTAGCAAATCTACAGGAAAACCCAGCGAGATAGAAACAAAAGGAAAGTCCCCATGGAGGCAAAAAAGGACAAAAATTTTCAAAAAGATTTGCTTTGTTTTATATTTTTAGGGTTTTTGGTCTTACTCCACTTCTGGAATTTCATCATACCCAAGGATAAGCAGTTTTTAAGCGGTGACTTTATCGAACTTGCCGGCATGAGGGAATTATTTTATCAACACCTCCAAAAAGGGGGCCTCGCCCTTTGGGATTCCCTGATTACTACCGGAATGCCCTACCAACTGGCTGATTTTGGAGTCTTTTATCCCATCGATCTGATCATGGGATTTTTTTCCAATGACTACCTCAACCCCTATCGACTCTCCTGGCAACATGCCCTTCATTATTGGCTGTCCGGGATTTTTACCTATCTCTATGCACGCCAGTTGGGGTTTTTCAGGACCCCGGCTCTAATCAGTGCTATAAGCTTTATGTTGGGTGGATTTATGATAGGTCATCTCGGTCACAGAAACATGATTCAGACCATCATCTGGCTTCCTTTAGCCTTATATTTCCTGGACAAAGCACTAATGCAAAGACGTATGGCCTGGGCTGCCCTTTCCGGTCTTGTCCTGTCCTTTTCCTTTCTGGCCGGCCATGCTCAGATTTTTTATTATCTGCTACTTTTCCTGCTTTTATATTATTGCTTTAGGGTTTATTTGGGCATAAAGGCAAGATCTTTTAAGCAAGTGGTTCAAGATTCTATTTATTTTTTGACAGCCGGGTTTTTTTTGCTTGGGATTTCTGCCATTCAACTTTTTCCGTCATTTCAGGGCAGCCTTATATCCCATCAGGCCGGGCTGCCTTTTGACTGGAAAACCCAGCTTTCCTTCCCGATAGCCAATCTGGTTCATTTTTTGATTCCCGGGTATGCGGAGTGGGCAACCGGTGCTTTGGATGAACATTATACTTATTCGGGGATGGTGACTCTCCTCTTAAGCCTTTGGGCCATAATCCGATTAAAGGATCGTCAGTCCAGGTTTTTTGGATTGGTCTTCCTTTTTTCTTTATTGATGGCCTTGGGAGACCTTACCCCTGTTTATACTATTTTCTACCACATCTTGCCGGGACTTAACTTGTTCCGCATCCCCGCCCGGATTAATGTTCTATTGGTTTTTTCGCTTGCCATTCTGGCCGGCTATGGCTGCCAATTGCTTTTAAATGAAGCCATTACTTCCGGACTCCAAAAAGGGTTGAAATCCCTGAAGGCCCTGCATTATATCTTTTTATCCGCCGGGATTTTTGCTTTAATCCTTGTAGGCTCTCAATTGCCGGATTCCGGAGATCCCCTTTTTACTCACTGGGGTTTTCCGGTCAAGGACTTTCTCCTTTTTATGATTCTCCTGAGTATTTCCTACCTGATCCTCCTTGGAAGGGAAAAATATGGGGCCAAGCCTTTTATCATCACCGCCTTAGTAATAGTAGTCAGTGGTGATCTTCTCATTTCAAGCCGAATCGACCCCAAAGTCTTAAGAAAAAATCCAACTCAGGGTTCTTCTAAAGCCTTATCCATCGTTAGAGAAATTAAAAAAGATTCGGATCTGTTTCGGATATATAATGAAGAGGAAATCATTCCCTCATTCATCCGTTATCGTCAAAAAATCTATACTTCAGATATCGAAAGTGCACCAGGTTTTGTAAGGCGTTTGATCCCCAATGAATATTTAACCCTGTTTTTTTTATTCCCTAAAAACCCCTACCTCGCCGAACTGGTAAACACAAAATATTTTATAGGAAAGAATGTTAAATCCAATTTCAACAATGGGCTGAAGTTATGGAAGTTTGGTGGAAAATATGACGATAAGGAACTTGAACTGAACAGACCTGTAAAAATATCCACCTTGGCTATTGTCTCTTTCTTGTCTCATTCCACATCCATCTCTCAAGGTCAAGAGGTTGCCCGAGTAGTGCTCGAAAAGGAGAACGGTTCTTCGTCCCGATTGTCTCTAAGGGCCGGTATAGAAACAGCCGAGTGGGCTATTGATCGACCGGGGCTGGAATGCTTACATAAAAAAGCCCGAGTCAGCGAATCCTGGGAGATCCCCAATGAAGGATACCAAGGGCACGCCTATCTTTTTGAAAAGAATTTCTCCAATCCTAAAGAAGTCTCCAAAATAGGTCTTGAATATCTTGCCAATCAAGGGGACCTATTAATAAAGAAAATTTTCGTAAATGGGGAGGAAATTGAAGGCCTGCTGAAGGAGCGCTTTAAGTTAATCGCACCGAATCTATATAAAAACACCTCTTGTCTTCCAAGAGCCTTTATGATCGGCAGGGCTAAAGCGATATCGGATAATAATGAATTATTGGAACAGTTGGAACAACTTGATCCCAGAGAAACTATTTTGTTGTCCCATTTCCCACCCGGCTACCACCCCCCCAAAAACTCCTCTTTTTCTACACAAGAGGCTGATATAAGGCATTATTCCACCGATAAAATAATAATTTCCACTAAGGCCCAGGAGAATAAATTCTTAGTCCTGAGCGACACCTATAATCCTTACTGGAAAGCAACCATTGATCAAAAACCTTCTCCAATTTTAAAAGTCAATTATGGCCTGAGAGGACTTTATGTACCCAAAGGAGATCACCAGATCGAGTTTTCATTTCATTTCACTCCTTTTTATTATGGACTGGCTATTTCGTTTATTTCTCTGTTGGGAATCATACTTTTTTCATGGTGGATCATCAGGAGCCGCTTTATTAAGCATTGAGGTTTAATAATGATCTTCAAATTTGACAACCGGAACTTAACCATTCGATTTTTAATTCCTTTTTTGCTATATTTCGAATCAGATAACTCCAGATTCGGATTTGGTAAAGTGCGCTAATACCCCCAACCCGGACCAGCCGGAACCAAAATTGGATATACGAAATGT
>JAZDOU010000172.1:0-3572 GCA_043798385.1 Pseudomonadota bacterium | reverse complement strand
AATGGCAATGCCGACGGCGATCAGGCTCAGAAGAATCAAAAATCCAATAATGCCGTAGTCCACGGCTATTTTCAACCAGGTCATAGTTCCTCTCAATCAATACGAAAATAACGTTCGGTGTTCAATGTTCGGAGAAATCCTTTTTCATATTCCGTGGCCCCCCCTGGGGCATGAAGATTATTACAGTCTGTTATTTATTGAAGTCCAATAAAAAAACCACGAATTCCAGGCTGGTTTCTTCAGCCCTGGCCTTCGTGGCCTTTATTATTTCGATTCCATCCGGAACCTTTTTGTTTCCGGATGAGCATTATTTGGATACCTTATCTGTATCTGT
This sequence comes from Pseudomonadota bacterium, assembly GCA_043798385.1. Classification (GTDB taxonomy): domain Bacteria; phylum Desulfobacterota; class RBG-13-43-22; order RBG-13-43-22; family RBG-13-43-22; genus RBG-13-43-22. The sequence goes on along the minus strand of JAZDOU010000172.1, from coordinate 3,238 downwards.
CTTACGGGTACCCTAAGCCGGCCTTCATGGCAACAGTTAAAGTTTATTTATCGCAAACCTATCCTCATCTGTCAATAATAAAATAGAGAACAAGAGCAGGGGAAGGCCTTTGTTGTCGAAGCCCTCCACACCAAAGTGCTGGGAACCTTCCATGCGAGGCGGAGGTCTATTTTTTGTAATTGGTTTGCTATCCGGGTTCAAAGGGCGCATTGGAGTAACTGGACCGAGTAGGGATGTTTTGGCCTTTGCAAAAAATCATGGGTTTCAGCTTCCTCCAGAATTTTTCCGTCTTTCAACACGGCCAAGCGGCGGCAGAGATAACCGACGGCCGCCAGGTCGTGACTGACCAATAAAACGGTCAGTCCCATTTGGGCCTGAAGTCTTTTAAGCAAATCCAGGATCTGAACCTGATGCGGACTGTCCAATCCGCTGAGGATCTCGTCACAAAGCAGGAGCCTGGGGTTAACGGAAAGGGCCCGGGCAATGGCCACCCGTTGGGCCTGTCCGCCGCTCAACTGATGAGGACGCTTGGGTAAACAATTTTTTTCAAGGCCGGTCAGGTCCGCCAATTCCTGGACCCGGAGGTGGCGTTCTTTCCGGACTCCCAGACCGAAGACGATCAAGGGCTCGACGATCAGTTGTCCCACGGTCAGGAAAGGATTGAGATAAGAGACGGGATCCTGCCAGATTAACTGGATCTTTTTTTTCAATAACTGTTTTTCTCTTTTGGTGAGAAAGGCAGTCTGACGGCCTTCAAACCAAACTTGGCCGGAAGAAGGTCTTTCCAGACCCATGACAATCCGGACCAGGGTGCTCTTCCCCGCTCCGCTTTCTCCGACAATGCCCAGGGACCCTCCGGAATCAAGACGCAGGTCCACGTTCTCCAGGACCTTGATTTTTCCTTTCCCGGAGGGATCTCGGTATTCTTGGGAAACTTTTTCAAGGTGCAGGAACAAAACTAAGGGATTTCTCCAAAAGGGTTAAATTTTTTATAAGGCTGCGGGTGTAGGGGTGTCCTGGAGATTGGAACAGTTTTGGGCCGGTAATATTTTCCACCACTTCACCTTTGACCATAACCGCCACCCGGTCGGCCCAAGAGGCCACCAGCCTGAGATCATGAGAGATCACCAGGATGGCCGTTCCCTGGAGGCGGCGCAGTTTTTCCAATAGGTCCAGAATTTCCCTTTGATGGACGGCATCCAATCCGGTGAATGGTTCATCGGCAATGAGGAGTTGAGGCCTAAGCCCCAAGGCCAGGGCCAAGAGGACCCGCTGTCTCATGCCGCCGCTGAGTTCCAAGGGGTAGTTGCCCGCTTTATTAGGCGAGATGCCCACTTCATCCAGCAGGGCCGCGGCCTGATTCCGGGCCTCCCTCTTATCCCAACCATATCGTTCCTCCAGGGCTTCGCTGATCTGCCGGCCAATCTTAAGGGTCGGGTTGAGGGCGGCCATTGGACTTTGGAAGAGATAAAGAACCGATGATCCGCGGAGGGACCGCCAGGATTTTGGACTATTGGGTTCTATCGCTTTCTCCTGAAAGATGATCCTTCCGCCTGTTACCTCCAGGGGAGGAGGCAACAGCCCGCTCAAGGCCCAGCCGGTCAAGGTCTTTCCTGAGCCGCTCTCTCCGACCAGGGCCAGGATTTTTCCGCTATCCAGGGAAAAAGAAACCCTTTGGACCAGGTTCCGGATCTGATTTTTTTCCCGGTAAGCGATGGTTAATCCTTCGATGGTAAGGAGCATGTTTAAAGGGCAACGGCCTTTCTGACCTGAAAGGTGTGGCGCAAGCCTTCCGCTAAAAGAATAAAAGACAAGACCGTCAGGGTAATGGCCGCTCCGGGGGCCACCATCAGCCAGGGGGCACGAGTCAGATAGAGACGCGACTCCTGCAACATAATCCCCCATTCCGGGGCCGGGGGTTGGGCGCCCAAACCCAGGTAACTCAATCCGGAAACGGCCAGAATAATCCAGCCGGTCCTAAGCGAGGCCGCGATCAGGAGGGGGGGCCAGATTTGAGGCCAGAGATAATAATAAAACAAACGCATCCCTTTAACCCCGGCCAGACGGCCGGACAGGACAAACTCCCGGGCTTGGGCCGTCAGCAGTAAGGCTCTGACCAGACGGGACCACCAGGCCCAGCCGGATATGGCCAGCCCGATGATCAGACTGGAGGCCGAAGGACCCAGGACACCTGCCATCATCAAGGCCAGGACCAGGCCGGGAAAGGCCAGGGCCGTGTCTATCAGGACCTTGATCGGTGTCTGCAACCTCCTTCCGGCTAAGACGGAAAAGAGGCCCAGGACCATTCCTGATCCCCAGGCCAGCGATAAGGCCAGAAGGCCTATTCCCAAGGACAGTCGTGTGCCCCAGAGTAGACGGGAAAGGACACAGCGGCCCAAGGCATCCGTTCCTAAAAAGTAATCCCGGTCAGGGGGCTGAAGCCGATGGGTTAAGTCGGTTTCAACAGGGTCATGGGGTGCCAAAAAGGGGCCCCCTAAGGCTGTTGCGCAAAGCAAGACCGTTAGTATTAATCCGGCAAAACCTGTTCTGCTCAGCGTCGGTTTTCTATTCAAAAAAGGACCCCTTCTGTCTGAATCCCCTGGGCCTTAAGGCGGGGATCCAGCAATTTTAAGATCCATTCTACGCCGTGATTGATGATCACAAAGGCCGCAGCCGTCAGAAACACCAGGCCCTGGATCAAAGGCAGATCCCGGTTCATCACCGCCTCCACCATCAATCTGCCCAGACCGGGCCAGGAAAAGATGGATTCCACCACAAAGACCCCGCTTATCAGATGACCCAGGGTGATTCCCCAGAGGGAGATCACCGAAGGCAGGGCATTTTTTAAAATATGGCTCCTGAAAACAGTCCAGGGACGGAGCCCCTTGGCCAGGGCAAAACGACAGTGATCCCGTCCCAGGACCTCAAGAACGGCGGTCCTTAAAACCCGTCCCTGAAGGGCGGCGATAGGTAGGCCGAGGGTCAGGACCGGTAGGACCAGATGGGTAAAACCCCCTCGGCCCACGACTGGAAACCAGTGGAGCTGCAAAGAGAAAAAAAAGATTAATAAGGTCCCCAGCCAGATGTTCGGCAGAGACAGAAAAAGAACGGAAAAGATCCCGGCCGCACGATCCACCGATTTATTTCGGTTCCAGACGACGATAAATCCCAGGACCGAAGACAAGAGGATTACGAAAACGAAGGAAAATAAGGCCAATTCCAGGGTGGCTGGAAACCG
>JAZDOU010000149.1:0-4878 GCA_043798385.1 Pseudomonadota bacterium | reverse complement strand
TTCCGGATGGAAACACCTGGATTCTGACTCGAAGCTCTGGCCAGAAACCCCTTTTTCAAAGGGTTTCTGGCCATGGAGACAAATCGACCACGGTATGTTCTCATCCGGAAAGATCATTTCCGGATGAGAACTAATTAACTTAGCCGTCCGGGCCGGCATACGGGCATTGGGTGTCCCTTTGGACAATCCCTGAAAATAAGACCCCCCTAACCCCGGTTCTTGCAAGCCCTTTGATCTTTGCCTCAACTTTTGAACGATACCAATTTATTTTCCGGGTATGCCGGATAAGGAGTACTATGATAACTGACGCACCAGTTCAAATCCAATACACCCCAAGGATCCTGGTCGTAGATGATGAAACGCGCATTCGGGAGGCCTGCAAGTTGGTTTTGGAGGAATGCGGGTATGAGGTTAATCTGGCCTCAAACGGGATTCAAGCCTTAACATTTATTCAGGAAGAGCATTACGACATCCTTCTGCTGGATCTGATGATGCCGGAGATGTCGGGTTTTGATGTGCTGGCCAAAGTCAAATCTTTGGATCCCGACACCGTGGTTATTGTGATCACCGGTTACGCAACGCTTGAGCATTCGGTGGATGCTATGAAAAAAGGGGCCTTCGATTTTATTCCGAAACCGTTCTCTCCGGAACACCTCCGTGTAACCGTCGCCAAAGCCATCGAATACACCCGGGCCCTGTGGGACATTGCAGATACCCGGTCAAGGTTACGGACCATGGTCAACCACATTTCAGACGGGGTGATGTGCACCAATCATCAGAATCAAGTCGCCTTGGCCAATCCCGCTTTTTTAAGGATGATAGGATGCCCGGCCGAATCGGTGATTGGACAGAGGCTGGAGGATTTTATCACCATCCCCCGACTGCGGGAAATAGTTTCTCAGGCCCTGGAAATGCCCGAATCCGAATTCTCAGAATTAACCGAAGAAATTTTCCTCAATGGCCATAACCAGCCGGAAGAGATGATTTTGAGCATCCGCTGTGCCCCATTCCGGGACCGCAATGACAGAAATCTAGGGGTAATTACCGTTTTGCACGACATTACCGCACTAAAGCAAATGGACCGAATGAAGTCGCAATTTGTCTCCACTGTGAACCATGAGATCCAAAGCCCGCTGACTGCGGTAATGATGCAGATGCAGGTAATGCTGGACGGACTGGTCGGAGAACTGACGGAAAAACAGCGCAGCATGCTGAACCGGGCCCTGCAAAAAATAAAAAACCTGGCTCGGATGGCCTCTGAGCTGTTGGACCTGGCCCGGATCGAATCCGGGTTGATCTCTCTTGAACGGGAACCTGTGGATATGCTGGCAGTTATCCGGGATCAGGTTGCCTTCCAACTCCCCCGGGCGGAATCCGAATCCATCCAGCTTGAGATCGATGTTCCGGATTCACTGCCACTGGTATTGGCCAATCGCCGAAATATGGAAGAAGTTTTGTCAAACCTGATCACCAACGCAATCAAATACAGTCCGGACGGCGGAAGGGTCAAAGTTTCCGCCTCCGCCTGGCCTGATTATCTTTGCATCCGGGTTCAGGATACTGGAATTGGAATCAGCCCGGAAGACCAGATATTAATTTTTAAACAATTTTATAGAGTTAAAAATGAAAAAACCAGATATATCAACGGGACCGGTCTGGGACTAGCCATCGTTAAAACCATCCTGGAATCTCATCAGGGTCGCATCAAGGTTGAGAGCCAACCCGGACAAGGCAGCACCTTTATCGTATTTCTCCCAGTGCAGCCGGACTGATTTCCGAATATTTTTCAACCTCCCGCTTCGATTTCAATCCGCAGGCTCTCTCTGTCCGAATGGTGCGTTTTACCCCTCCTGACCAGGTCCCGAACTTAATCGCTTGCTTTTCCATTTATTTTGGCTAAAATCCCCTTTCATGGCACCGAAACAGAAAAAATCCTCCCTGCCTTTACCCCCTCCAGACAGCCAGACCTTGGAAATTATCTGGAATTCCATGGGAAATGGAAAAGATTTTGGCCCTGATCCCCTTAGTGGCCTCTCGAGACGTAACCGTCCTCATCCAGGGTCCCACCGGGACAGGGAAAGACCTCCTGGCCAAGGTCATAAAAGAACAAAGCCTGCGCAAAACCCTTTTTCAAAGAAATCGCCATGAAACCATTGCCCGAAACTCTTTTTAAAAAAAGTATTCAAAGCCTTGGCCTTAAGTTGGGGTTGGCGCTGGGCCTGATTCTCTTTTTGGCCCTTCTGGGGACCCTGGAGGGAGTGCTCTCTCTTGCTGCGGTCGATAAAGAAATAAAGATAACTTCAAACATTGTTCTTGCCTGGGCCCTTGTTTTCTTCCTGGGTACCTTTGGGATAGTGGCTTTTTTCATCTTCTATTTTGTGGAACGCCCCCTCGAAAAATTACAACAAAGCACCCTGGAAATTGCCTCCGGAGACTTTAATCACCCCATTGAAGTCCGATCATCCGATGCAATCGGGGAGCTGGCCTCAGCCCTGGAAGAGCTGCGGCAAAAAAATAAGGAAATCACCACCGCCCTGAAAACGAGCCGGCAGGAATTTCAGATCCTTTTTGAAAGTGTTCCCTGTTATATCAGCGTCCAGGACAGAAACCTTCGTCTCCTGCAGGTTAACCGTGATTTTCGAAGGGACTTCGGCGAAAACATCGGGGGGCATTGTTATGAAGTCTACAAAAACCGGACCGACAAATGCCCTGACTGCAAGGTCGAAAAGACCTTCCAAACCGGTTCTATTTACAGCGGAGAAGAAACGGTTACCACCAGGGAGGGTGAAAAAGCCCATATTTTGGTTTACACCTCGCCGGTTTATAATGAAAAAAACGAAATCGTTTCCGTTATGGAGGTTTCGGTCAATATTACCCATTTAAAGAACCTGGAAGCAGAACTCATTAAATCGGAAGAGGCCTATCGCCTCCTGTTTAACAATTCTCCCAACCCCATTTTTGTCGTCCAAAGGGATAACTTTAAAATCCTGGATGCCAATACCATGGCCCTGGTTCTTTATGGCTACAGTAAATCAGAGTTGTTAGCCAAACACTTTCTGGATTTGGCCGCGGATGATTTAAGGACTGATCTGGAAATCTTTTTTAAGTCTCAAAAAAATAAGCTCGAAAAAATAAGGCAGGTCAGGAAAAACGGAACGGTTTTTTATATCAATTTACGGGTTTCACAAGGTATTTACTTAGAGAAGCCTATTTATATCATCACCGTCAACGATATCACCCAACGGGTTCAGACGGAACAACAATTGGTTCAGGCCAGTAAAATGGCTACCTTGGGGGAGATGTCTGCCGGGGTGGCCCATGAACTGAATCAGCCGCTGACCGTAATCAAAACCGGGAGCAGCTTTTTCTTGAGAAAGATCAAAGCCGGGCAGCCCATTGCGGAAGAGGTCCTGAAAGAATTGGCGGAAGAGATGAATGCCCAGGTAGACAGGGCCTCCGGCATTATTAATCACCTCAGGGAATTCGGCCGGAAAACAGAAATTAACAAAACCGCCGTTCAGATCAACGAAGCCGTCCGGGGTATGTTGACGGTCATGGGAAAACAACTGGAACTTCGACAAATTAAAGTCCTTTCAGAGTTAGATCCTGAATTACCCAGGATTCTGGGTGACAAAAACCGCTTGGAACAGGTCTTCATTAATTTAACCATGAACGCCCGGGATGCCTTAAGTGATCCGGCTATCAAGGAAAAGTTTATTCGGATCCACTCCTCTTTTGAGAACAACCGGGTCAGGGTAGATGTTTCCGACAACGGCGGCGGTATTCCCAAAGAGATCCAGGAAAAAATATTCGAACCCTTTTTCTCCACCAAAGGGGTCGGGCAGGGAACCGGCCTGGGACTCTCCATCAGCTATGGAATCGTGCGGGATTACCAGGGACAGATCAAGGTGAGCAGTCAAGTCAAGGCAGGAACCACCTTTACCCTTTTATTTCCGCCCATTGAAGAAAAAGATGAACCGAGGTAAGGCATGAAACCCAAATGTTTAGTTATTGATGACGAAGAAGGAATCCGTAAAGTCCTTGGCATCACCCTTCGGGATGCCGGGTATGAGGTCATTTTAGCCGCTAATGGGGAAATCGGGATGGACCTTTTTCAACGCCAAAACCCCGAGATCGTCCTGACCGACATAAAAATGCCCGGATTGGATGGCATGGCCGTCTTGCAAAGGATCAAATCCATAAGTCCCGATACAGAGGTGATCATCATTACCGGACATGGAGAGATGGAACTGGCCATCCAATCATTGCAATTGAATGCTTCCGATTTTATCACCAAACCCATTCATGACGAAGCCCTATTCATTTCTCTCAAGCGGGCCGAGGAAAAGCTGGCCTGGAAGCGCCTATCCAAAAGGTATAACGAAGAATTAAAGACCCAGGTCAAGGAAGCCACCGCCGAATTGGTGCGGATACAGAAAGAGCTGCTTCAAGCCGAACGCCTGGCGGCCACCGGTCAGACGGTAGCCGGCCTGGCCCATGCCATCAAAAATATATTGGGCGGCCTCAAAGGAGGCCGCTTTATGGTCAATAAAGGGTTCGAACTCAATGAGATGAAATATCTCAAAGACGGCTGGGATATGGTAGAAAGGAATATCGAAAAGATATCCGGATTAACCAAAGATCTGCTTAATTTTTGCCGGGACCGGAAACCCGAACAAGAGCCCGTCAATCCCAATGTCCTGCTCCGGGAGGTGTATGACCTTTACCGGGTCCAGGCCGAACAACAGGGAGTGCGCCTGACCCTTTCCCTGGATGAGACCATGGGAACGGTTGACCTGGACCCCCAGGGAATTCAGGAGGTCATGACCAACCTGGTGGGAAATGCCATTGACGCCTGCACCTTGGGAGAGGAGGTCA
>JAZDOU010000126.1:0-6371 GCA_043798385.1 Pseudomonadota bacterium | reverse complement strand
GCCGCGGCCTGAAGTTCCACCAGGTCCCCATCCAATTGGTGAACCTGTTCAACCATGATGACCGCATTGGTCTCAGCCGGCAGAGGATGCCCGGTATTGATCCAAAAGGCCTCCCGGCCGATCTTAAATTGCCTGGGCTGGTCTACCGTGATCCCGAAGGTATCTTCGGCCCGCAGGGCAATACCATCCATGGCCGCCGCATGAAAATTAGGCGAAGAGAAGCGGGCAAAGACCGGTTCAGCCAGGACCCGCCCCAAACCTTGCGGGGTGGTAATTTTTTCCTGACCCGGCATCCGGCCATAGTCCAGGGCATTTATAAAAAGCTCCCGGGCCTCCGGTAACGGTTTCATGTGAAGATAAATATTTCGTTTCATAGGTCTCCTTGAAAATTCAGGGCTAAGGTTCACGGTACACGGTATAAGGTATAAGGTTTTTCCCTTGAACCTTAAACCGTTAGCCTTGAACCGTTATTTTATCAGAACAACCCAACCTCCACCCATTCCCCTTTTTCCAGTCCTTCGCAATTTTGATCAATTCGTATCATCCCATCGGCTCGGACCATGATGGAGATCAACCCGGACTTTCCCAGGATGGGAGCCGCTTCCCAACCGGCCTCCCCTCGCGCCAGCGCCACCCGGACATAATCCTCTCGTCCCTGGGCCGAGGCGATATTCCTGGTCAATCGGGCCCGAATCTTTGGGGTTTGTTTAAGGCCCCTTTCTCCTTCCAGATGGTTCAGACAGGGCTTGACGAACAGAGAAAAGACGGTCATGGCTGAAACAGTATGACCCGGTAAACCCCAGAGGATTTTTCTTCCAATCCGGGCCAGGATGGTCGGTTTCCCGGGACTGATAGAGATGCCATGGGCCAGGATCTCGGCCTCCGGAAAACTGTTAATGACCTCCAGGGTGAAATCCCGAGCCCCCACGGAACTCCCTCCCGAGATCAGGATGACATCGGCCAGATCCAGTCCTTTTCGGCATTGGGCCTTCAGGTCTTTAAAATGGTCCTTAGTCCGTCCTAAAAATTCCGGAACGGCCCCGGCCTCAGTCGCCAAGGCCATCAGGGTAAAGGAATTAATATCACGGACAAAACCGGGACCAGGGCGATCTTCTACGGAAACAATTTCGTCTCCAGTGGAAATAATGGCCACCCTGGGCCGTTCGAAGACCGGGATTTCTAAAATCCCCAGACCGGCCAGAAGCCCCAAATCCTGGGGCCGAAGGCGCCGGCCGGAGGCCAGGACCGGCTGCCCTTTTTTAATGTCTTCCCCCACTTGAATGACATGATCCAGGGGAGAAACCGGCTTAAATATCTCGATGGTCTGGTCGTCAAGGGGTTGGGAATGTTCGATCATAGCCACGGCATCGGCCCCCGGCGGAAGCATGCCTCCGGTGGCAATGCGAAAGCAATGTCCGGCGTTAACCGGGGTCTCCACTTCCTGGCCCATGGCAATCTCTCCGGACAAGGTCAGCAGGGCCGGGACAGCCTCCGAGGCCCCGAAGGTATCCCTGGCCCTCAGGGCGAAGCCGTCCATGGTGGCCCTGGGGAAATGGGGCAGGTCTTCGGGAGAACCGATATCTTCGGCTACGACCCGGTTCAGTCCTTTAGATAAAGGGAGCCTTTCCCGGGTAAGACTCGGGAAGGCTTGAATAATTTTTATAATCTCCGTTGATGTTTTAACCTGGAAGAAAGGTTTCATGGGTGTTTAACTCAGTCCTTGGCCTGTTTATTTAATCGACCACGAGGATCTCGCGATTCAAGGGTTTATTTTTTTTACGGTAAATGGTTGACACCCCTTCTCAGAGGACCTATATATAGAATGTTTCATTATGTGGAAAATGACATAATTTTGCAACTGAAAAACCGAGACTATTTATCATGACGGCTTCGCAAAAAGTCAGAGTTTGGCCTTTTCCGTCATTCCGGCGAAAGCCGGAATCCAGGATAAAGGAACTGGACCCCGGCCTTCGCCGGGGTGACGACCAGAGAGACTTTTTACGAGACCATCAATCATGACGGCTTCGCAAAAAGCCAGAGTTTATTGAAAAGACGTTCCGGGGTCTGAATTTCAATGGTTGTCCATCCTCGACTCTGAGTTTCTTTGCCGGGCCAAATTTTTGATATTTTACCTTCAGCAGGCCTACACCCAAGCTTGAAATAGGCCGGTCGGCTTTGCCGACCTAAAACGAGGCTTCCATTCGGAAGCCGAGAGGTGGATGCCCTGCTGGAATCAAGTTAGCCATTGGGCCGGGATAGGGCGATAAGTTGCCTTTTGGACAACCATTGAAATTCAGACCCCGGAACGTCTTGGCCGGCAAATTTACCTTGTACGAGATCATCAATCATGCTCCTGGATTCTTATAAACGGCGACTCAACTACCTGCGTATCTCTCTGACCGACCGGTGCAATCTCCGCTGCGTCTATTGTATGCCCGAGCAGGGAGTTCCAAAAATTTTTCATGAGGATATCCTGACTTATGAAGAGTTGTTAAGACTGGCCCGACTGAGTGTTCGTCTTGGTATCGAAAAAATCCGCCTGACCGGTGGTGAACCCCTGGTTCGAAAAAACCTGACAGACTTTATCTCTACCTTAAAAACCATCCCGGGTATTCGGGATATCAGCCTGACCACCAACGGGGTGTTGTTGGCCGATCAGGCCCGGGCCTTATGGCAGGCTGGTATTAAACGGATCAACGTCAGTCTGGACACCCTGGATCGGGAAAAATTCAGCCGAATTACCCGCTTCGATTTTTACGACCAGGTTTGGGAAGGGATTCAGGAGGCCGAACGGATCGGCTTTTCCCCGATCAAAATCAATGTCGTGGCCATGAGGGGGATCAACGACGATGAAATCCTTTCCTTCGGCCGTTTGTCTTTAGAAAAACCCTACCATATCCGCTTTATCGAGTTTATGCCGCTGGGAGAAGAAAACGGCTGGAAGGCCGAACGCTTTATCTCCTCGGAAGACACCCTGCAAAAACTGCAAACCCTGGGTCCTCTTTTCCCGGTAAACGGCCGGGGTCTGGATGGTCCGGCAAAACGGATGGCCTTTACCGGGGCTAAGGGCGAAATTGGTTTGATCAGCCCCATCAGTGAACATTTTTGCACCTCCTGCAACCGTCTCCGCCTGACAGCCGAAGGCCGGTTGAGGGTCTGCATCTTTTCCGATCGCGAAACCGACCTGCGAACGCCTCTGCGACAAGGGGCCTCGGATGAACAACTGGAGGCCGTCATCCATGAGGCCATCCTTCAAAAGCCCAAAGAACATCCGGTTAAATTAGGTCCCCTCCCTCGAAAATGTCAACGCCAGATGTCTAAAATTGGTGGTTGATTTTCTTGTCAAGCCTTGTTATGTTCTACTTTATTCCACCGGATAATAAAGGTGATTCTTTCACTTTGTTATCTGAGAATTTATCTCTAACTTTTAAAGGGTCATAGGGGGGTCTTGTTTTTGGTGTTTTCCATCCGTTAGCCATAATCATTTTTTTCAGCCAAAACCAGAACCTTAAATACAAAGCAGGCCTACACCAATGACGGGAACAGGCTTCGGCGTGGTTTCTGTCTCGAGTCCTGCTTAGCTTTTGGGCCGGGTTGGGACCTCATAATCACCCTTTGGACAACTCCAAAAACAAGACCCCCCTATGACCAAATTCCCAAGGTGGAACGGTAAATTTCAAATATCTTTGGTTAGATTTCTATGATTTTTTCCCAACTCATTGCTGAAAGAAAGATCCAGGAAGCCATTCGCAATGGGGAACTGGACAACCTGCCGGGGAAAGGACAACCCCTGCAATTGGATGATGACAGCCATATCCCCGAAGAATTGCGCCTGGCTTATAAAATCCTGAAAAACGCCGATTGCCTGCCGCCTGAACTGGAATTGAAGAAAGAAATTGTGGTTTTGAGAGATTTATTACGGGGCATGGAAGATCTGGAAGAGAAATACCGTCTGATGAAACGGCTCAACTTCCAAATCATGAAACTGAACACCATGCGCCGTGTTTCTCCTCTCCTGGAAGAAAATCAAGTCTATTTTGAAAAGGTTTTGGGACAGCTTTCTCCAAAATCTTAGCATAAAAACGAGGGGTGTTCCTATGGACATGAAGCGTGATTATTACGAAGATATCCAACTCTTCGAAAGCCAGGTGGTTGTTTTTTGGACGGTCGCCTTGCTCCTTTTCCTCTTTACCCTGCCGATTTATACCCCTCCTTATTATATCTTCCTGATGAATTTAGTCCTGGTCCATGTGATTCTGGCGGTAGGGTTAAACATCCTGGTCGGATCAACCGGTCAAATCTCCCTGGGACATGCCGGTTTTTTTGCCATCGGGGCCTATGGAACGGCCCTCCTGATGACCAAACTTCACCTGCCCTTTCTCCTGGCCCTACCCCTGGCCGGTTTTATCGCCGCCTTTTTCGGCTTCATCCTGGGCCTGCCGGCCTTGAGATTGGAAGGACCCTACCTGGCCATTGCCTCCCTGGGTTTCGGCCTGACCATCATGCATATCATCGGCCGATGGGATGTCTTCGGCGGCCGCATGGGTATTCAAACCCCGCCTCTGGATCTGGGGGTCCCCCAATTGGGCCTCTCCTGGATAGTGACTTCCGATAAGGGGAAATATTTTGTGATCCTGCTGGTTACCATCATCTCCGTCATCGCCGCCCGGAACATCATGAAAACCCGGGTCGGCCGGTCCTTTGTAGCCATCCGGGATAGTGATATCGCCGCCGAGGTCATCGGGATTAATATTACCAGATATAAAACCCTGGCCTTCATGATCAGCGCCTTCTATGCCGGCATTGCCGGGGGGCTGTTTGGTTTGGTCCTGGGCTTTTTTGATCCCTTCACCTTTACCCTGATCTTGTCCATCATCTTCCTCATCATGGTGGTGGTCGGCGGATTGGGTTCCATTTTCGGCTCCATTATCGGGGCCGCTTTAATCACTTATCTCCAATATAGTTTCTTAAAAAACGTGGCCGAGAAACCCGTCCTGGGTGATTTCCTGGTCTCCATTTCCAAGCGCTGGTTCACGGTTGTCGGATTGGAAAATTTCAACAGCATTATCCTGGGCCTCATCATGATCAGTATCATTTTATTCGAACCGTTAGGGATATTCGGCATCTGGATCCGCTTCAAAAAATACTGGAAGCCCTGGCCGTTCTAAGAAATCGAGGAAAGACACCATGATCTTACAACTGACGATAGAAGGATTAGCCATCGGGGCCTGCTACGGTTTATTCGGGATTGCCGTAGTCATCATCTACAAGACCTCGGAGGTGGTTAATTTCGCTCAGGGAGAAATGGCCATGATATCTACCTTTGTGGCCTATCATATTTTAACCTATTATCATTATCCTTTCTGGCTGGCTTATATCCTGACCATGCTATTCGCCGTCCTGCTGGGCGTAGCCATCGAGTTTATCTTTTTACGACCGGCCAAACACCCCAACATCCTGGGGATGATCGTCATCACCCTGGGGGCCGAAATGCTCCTGATGGGATTGGCCAGTTGGAAATGGGGGGCCGAGCAAAAGGAATTTACCATACCTTTTTCAACCCTGAAAATCCATGAACCCATCAAAGGCCTGATCATCAATGAATGGTCCATGGCCGTTTTTGTCACCGCCTCCCTGGTCATGATCCTTTTATTTCTTTTTTTTAAATACACCAATTTGGGCGTGGCCATGAGAGCCACCCAACAAAATCAGCATGCGGCCAAGATCATGGGAGTCCGGGTGGAACGGGTATTCTCACTGGCCTGGGGATTCAGTTCGTTTATCGGGGCGACGGCCGCCATGTTCTTTATCAGCCGGGCCACTTTAGATCCGGCCTCGATGATGGAGCCTTTCATGAGGGCCTTTGCCGCCTCGGTCCTGGGCGGTCTGATGAGTATTCCGGGGGTGGTAATCGGCGGGGAACTATTGGGATTGATCGAGAATTATTTCGGTTACCTCTGGCCGGAATGGAAGCCGATTGTGGCTTTTATAGTCATCATCCTGGTCCTGTGTGTACGTCCCAGCGGCCTTTTTGCCAAGCATTACATAAAAAAGGTTTAGTCAAATACAAGTTGCGGGTTGCGGGTTGCGGGTTGCGGGTTGCGGGTTTTTTAGGAAAAGGTTTTTATTTGTTAACCCGAAACAAAAATATTAGAGATAAATTTTCAGATGCTATTTTGTAGAAAGCTATTCATTTCCGGCGGACTGGTCTTCCTCCTGGTTTTAGGTTTGGTCGCACTGACTACCGGCTTCTGCGGCGATCTTTCTCTGGAACAGCAGGAGATCCGGAATGCAGCCACCAGATACTTAGAGGCCGAGGTGCAGCGGGATTTAAAAACCGTCTACGCAAGTCTGGCCCCTTCTTCCGACTA
>JAZDOU010000109.1:0-2307 GCA_043798385.1 Pseudomonadota bacterium | reverse complement strand
GGTATGAATACAACCCCGATGGAAGTCGCAAAAAATAATAATCTTTTTCATTGTCAGCTGATTTCTGACCACCCATGGAAATACTCTACAAACTGCTCCATCATAATAAGACGCTGGTGCAAAAACAACTTGCCAAAATGAAGGAAAAAGTTCAAGAAAAAGCAGGCAAGCCATATTAGAAGTTCTTGGGAATTAACTATCAGAATTGAAGGAAGTCCTAAAGTTGTTTTTGCACCAACATCCCATATTATGGATTTATGTAAAACTTAAACGAAAAATAGGAGTCGATCTGAAGGAAAAATGGGCGGGGGAAGGGAAGAAAAAGGAGCAGGGAGAATAATAAGGCAGTAAATTTCATCACGGCGTCAATAATAGAAAGGAAACCATGAAAAGGAAAAAGGCAATACGTATCGGCGGCGCTTCGGCGTTTTTAGGGGATTCCTCCATAGCGGTGCCCCAGCTCATCAAAGGTGGAGAGGTTGATTATATTATTATGGATTATTTGGCCGAAGTGACCATGTCCTATCTGGCCAGGTCGAAAGCCAAACGTCCCCACATGGGGTACGCCCCTTATTTTGTGGATGTAACCATGTCCCAAAACATCCGGGAGATCGCTGCCAGGGGAATTAAAATCGTGACTAACGCCGGAGGTATAAATCCCAGGGCCTGCCGTGACGCCGTTTTGAAGATAGCCGATCATCAAGGGGTCAAGGTCAACATTGCGGTGGTTGAAGGGGACGATCTGATGCCCCGCCACGCAGAACTGGCTGCCCGTAATATCACCGAAATGAACACCGGGGAACCCTGGCCGGAAAGGATGATGAATATGAACGCCTACCTGGGCGCCGAACCGATCAAAGAAGCCCTGGATATGGGTGCCGATATCGTGATTACCGGCCGAGTCGTGGACAGCGCCTTGACTTTGGGACCTCTGATGTATGAATTCGGGTGGAGTGAGACCGACTACGATCTCCTGGCAGCCGGAAGTCTGGCCGGGCACATTATCGAATGCGGAGCCCAGGCTTCCGGCGGGTTATTTACTGATTGGCAGGAAGTTCCCGACTGGGCCAACATTGGATACCCGGTAATCGAATGTTACGAAAACGGCCGGTTCGTGGTAACAAAACCGGTTGATACCGGGGGACTGGTGACCCCCGCCGCTGTCTCGGAACAATTGCTTTACGAGATCGGCGATCCCCAGATCTACCTTTTACCTGATGTGGTAGGCGATTTTTCGCAAGTCCGGATGAACCAAATAGGGGAAAACCAGGTGGAAGTCTCTGGAGCCATCGGCCGGCCTCCGACATCGACCTATAAGGTGTATGGTGCCTTTCATGACGGTTACCGCTGCATTGCCGTATTGCCGGTGATCGGCATGCAGGCGGTTCAAAAGGCCGAACGCCAGGCAAAGGCCCTGATTGAAAGGACCGAAGCCATTTTCCAACAACAAGGTTTCGGTAAATACCGGGCTACCTTGATCGAATGCCTTGGAGCCGAATCCGCTTATGGTCCACATGCCCGGACAAGAGATACACGGGAAACCGCCTGTAAAATCTCTTTGGAACATGATTTCCAGGAGCCTCTTGAAATCTTTGCCAACGAGGTCTTCGCCCCCACCACATCCATGGCACCGGGCACCACAGGCTGGTTTGCCGGTAAACCGGCCGTATCCCCGGTAATCAAGCTGTTTTCCTTTTTAATACCCAAATCGGAAGTCCCTTTTCAGGTCACGATGGAGGAACAAAAACGGTCTTTCAGGCCAGAACCGAAAAACACCTTTAATCCGGCCTCGATTGTCCGACCCCAAGTGGAAGACGCAGGCCAGGCTCCAGGGGATCTCCTTACCGTTCCTCTGATTCGACTGGCCTGGGGACGCAGTGGTGATAAGGGGAATTCATGCAATATCGGCATCATCGCCCGGAAGCCGGAATTTCTACCTTTCATTCGTAAGGCGCTCACTCCCTCGGCCGTTCATCAATTTATGAACCATGTGTTCGATGGAGCCACAAATCCGAGGGTGGAGCGATTTGATCTGCCGGGCATCCGGGCCTTGAACTTCATACTGTATGAATCTCTGGGCGGCGGGCAATCGGCCTCGTTGCGCCTCGATCCGCTGGCCAAGGGAATGGCCCAGCAACTTCTGGAATTCCCGATCCCCATTCCGGCTTCGTTGCTTTAAGGACCGATTTTTCCCTGGGAGAAGGTCAAGACCAGGTTTGACTTTTATTACGGGGTCTCGGAGGCAAGGGACAAAACAGGGACAGCCTATTAAAAAACCTTCAGGGGAATCCCTGAAAATAAATTAAG
>JAZDOU010000327.1:0-5895 GCA_043798385.1 Pseudomonadota bacterium | reverse complement strand
AAGCCGACCGTTCGGGGTGACGGCTTTGGGTAAGCCGTCATTTTTCTTTTCCGGTCGCTAACCAATGAGCACATTCCGGACCAAGCCGTTCTTCGGCCTTTTTCTCGTATTGTTTAACTTCTTCAGCGCTTAAAACCTCTTCCCATCTGCGGTTGGTGCCCTTATAAAAGAATGAGCCGGAACCGCCTTTAAAGGGTTTGCCACCTACAGGAGCATAGGTAGCGGAATGGGTTTTCATGTATTGAAAGCTGCAGTGCTGAAGAATGTCTTCCATCTTCAAAGTCTGAATATCCATCTCCAGAAAGGTGGCCATCTTAATAATTTCACCTGATAAATCGTCAAGTATGTTGCTATAATGAACCAGGAGGACATTGGGCAAATGTTTGATAGACCACCAGGACTTTATGTTTTCAAAAAAGGACCCGTGGGGGAAGCCGTCATCTCTCAGCCACTCAAGGTAAAACTGGTAGGGAGATTCCGGAATAAGAGGATAGGCCGGCATTATTCTGGCCTCCGGATCATACAATTTCCATTGGGCCTGGTTGAACTCATCGAAGACATTGGAAAGATGGTGATGAAAGCTCCAGGCCACATCCCGGCCGTCTCTGGCTACATAGATGTATTTTACTTCGGGGATGATCGGTAGAGCAGTGGCCGGCAGATGTGTTTTGATAAACCGCCGGTGGGTTTGGGCCTTCAATATGGCCAGGGTCTGCTCTTTGGGAGCCAGTCTGAATTCCAGCCAGGGTGAAACCTGCCAGATGGGCACATCTTCCTTCCCGTTAAAGATCAATTGGGAGATGATCTGCTGGGTGACCGTCGTACCGGCCTTGTGATAAGAACCGGCCACAATATCGTCCTGGCGGAATTCAAACTCTTTCCAGATCCTGGAGTCGGATTCAATGGTCATTTCGTCGATAATTTCCGTCGGCCATGAAATATCATTTTTTCCCGAATCATCGCCCATAATATATCTTCTCCTTACTGTGCTTGGACCGTCCTTCCGGCGAAAGCCGGAATCCAGAGAATCTAACCGATTTGGGAAAAACTCTGGACCCCGGCGCCTGCCCCGGACCTGATCCGGGGTTCGCCGGGGTGACCGCTACACGAGTTTTGGTTTTTTTTGAGCCCCTTTGAGGGGTTAATCTTAATCAGCCCTCCAGCTATGCCGGAGGGCTGGTGACTTAACCAACAAGTTCCGATAGTTTTTTGTCCGGACGGGTCACCATGGTTTCGAGCAGGGAGACATAATCCCCGGCCAGCTTTTCGATGGTTTCAGGTTTAAACAATTCGGTCCGGTACTGGAACAATCCGACCAGTCCCTCCGGCCGTTCCTGGATTTCCAGAGACAAATCACGAATTCCGGCGCCGTTATAGATTTCCATCCAACTGATGCTCCATTTTGGATCGAAGGCCGGCAGATGGGCATCATAGACAAAAACAGCCTGAAAAGCCCGGTCTTCCCCGGCAAACAATTTGGGTTGGACCTCCTTCATTAATTTGGGGAAGGGAAGTTCATGATGGCTATAGGCCGCCAGCGTCGTCTCCCGAACCCGTCTAAACAACTCCCGGAATTCCAGATCGCCCTTCAGTTTGGTCGAGATCGGCAAGAAATTGACAAAAAGTCCCAGCAGGTTCTTGAATTCTTCGCGATGTAACCCGGCGGCAAAAGTCATCACTGGAATATCAGACTGCCTGGAGTTATGAAACAACAGCATCTGATAGGCGGCCAGCAAGGTCATGAACATGGTCAGGCCTTCCCGCTGCGAAACGGTCTTCAGTCTGTCGGTCAACGATTTTCCGAGGGATAAAAAATGTCGGGCTGTCAGAAAAGTTGGCTGAGCAGGACGGGGATAATCATAGGGCAATTGCAGCGGGTCCAGATCAGCCAACTTCTGCTTCCAGTAGGCCAGATGAGGTTCGAGGACCTGGTCCTGAAGGTATTCCCGTTCCCAGAGGGCGTAGTCGGCATATTGAACGGCCAACTCGGGCAGAGGGGAAGGTTTACCCCTGGAGAAGGCCTCGTACAAAACAAGCAATTCTCGGAAAAGCACCTGGTGGATGGAATATCCATCGCAAATCTGGTGATGCAGGGTAATCAGCAGGCGGTCATCTTTTTCGTTCATCCGGATCAGCAAGGCCCGCAGCAGCGGCCCCGTTTCCAGGTCAAATAACACCCGGGCCTCTTCGGTAGCCACCCGTAAAGCCTCGGCTTCCCGCTCCTGGTCGGGCAGATTTTGCAAGTCGACCACCGGCACCTTTAGCGAAAGTGAGGGGTGAATGTTTTGGACCGGCTTTCCCTCTACCGTGGAAAAGGTCGTTCTGGCTATCTCATGACGTCGGACAAATTCATTCAGGGACTGTTCCAGGTGGCTTAGGGCTATCCGTCCGTCAAAATGAAGCATCATCGGCACATTGAGGAATGCACACCTGGGAGCAATTTGCAGCCGCAGGGTATTTCCTTCCTGGGAAAAAGAAAGCGGCAGGTTTTGGTTACGCGGATAAGATCTTATCGGGGGCGGTTTGAGCCCACCGCCTTCCTGGCGGAATAATGTTATCTCACGGGCCAATCCGGCAATGGTCGGTGCCTGGAAGAGGATATGCAGAGGAAGCTCCACTTGGAAGGCCTCCCGAACCCGATTCATCAGTTTGGCCGCCAGCAGGGAATGGCCACCCATCCTGAAAAAATTTTCCTGTGTGCCCACATCCTCCACATCGAGCACTTCTCTCCATATTACGGACAACAGATCTTCCACCGGCGTCTCTGCCAGAGTATAGGCCACGCCGGAATCGAGGTCCCTCTGGCTGGGGGACGGCAAGGCCCTGGTGTCCACTTTCCCATTAGGGGTCAGGGGCAGCGTCGGGAGAAAAACAAAGGCTGAGGGAACCATATAATCGGGCAACTCCCCTTCCAGAAAGCGGCGGATATCCATCTCCATCTGTCGGTTGTTTTGCTCCTTAAGCGTCTGGTTGGTGTAGCGGCTCCACTCCTCTGGATGGTGATCCGTTTCGACCTCAGCCCAAAAGCGAACGTTTTTAGCTGCCCGGGTGTCCTTAGACCAAAAGACAAAGTCATAACATCCGGCACTATCGGACCGGCAGCAACTGATTTCCGTTTTGTAAGAGAGATCTTGTCCTACATCCCAGAGATCCTGAGGTTCTACCCCGACCCCTTTAATCCGCTTGGGCAAAAGCGACCGCCATTCTCCGACGGTATCCGGGCCACCTGCTCCGGCCAGCCACTCCATGGTTTTGGCCTCGGCCGCTAAACGGGCATTGGGCACGGATTTGATTGCCAATAGCTCCGGCCGGGTTTCTTGCAACAAATGCCTGAGCTTATCGATGGTCAACTGCTGGTCCTGCCAATCCAGCCATTGAAACTCTTTTGATTCATACGCCTCTGTCCCTATATGAATAATGGCATCAAAGCGAAATTTGGTCAGTTCGTTGTGATAGCGCCCCGGTCTGGGTTGAAGCTGAATATGGCTGATGCGGGGGAATCGTTTCTTGAGGGCCAGATAAAAAGCCGGATCGATGACCAGTTCTTCCTCCTGCATCAGACGCTGCCGGACGAGATGCCGCAACTGGGTCTTGGGGAGGGAGTCAGGACTTTTATAGAGGGCCACTGAGGTCTGGTAGGCCTCTAAGAGCGGCAGGCTCCGGCCATCTCCAATAAAAATGTGGCCCCCGTCGCCAATGACCTGGATGGCCCCCTCGATCACCCGCAGGAAATAGTCCACGCTGGGAAAATGCTGGGCCACCCCGTTGAGGATCAGGGTGTCATAGGATTGCGGGGCAATACCTTCAAAATTATCAGCCGTTCGGTGGGCAAGTTTTAACTGCGGTAAGGCCTTTTCTGTTTTCTGCCTCCGTTCCAGGGACTGGATAACCTCTTTGGAGAAATCGGTTCCAAAATATTCGCTGCATTGCGGGGCAAGGGGATAGATCAGCAACCCTGTTCCACACCCCAGTTCGATCACCCGGTCTGGATGTAAGGATTGAATCCGTTCAATAACACTCCCCACCCACTGGCGCATTTCTTCTTCGGGGATCGGCTGTCCGGTGTAACTGCTGTTCCAGCCGATGGTATTAAACATTTCATCAGCCTGGTCCGATTTCCGGGTATAGGTTTCTTCATAGACCTGCTGCCACTGTTCAACCAGTTTATCATCCGAGTCGGTCTCCTCCGCGGCAGTGCTTTTATACTTGGAATTTCGAACCACATAAGCGGTGAGCCGTTTATCGTCAGGCTTATCCTCCCGGAGCAGGACCACCCCTTGCCGGACGGCCGGATGCTGCCGGAGCACGGTTTCAATTTCACCCAGTTCGACTCTAAAGCCGCGAATCTTCACCTGGTTGTCCCTTCGACCGATATATTCGATATTCCCATCCGGTAGAGCGCGGACCAGATCCCCGATCTTGTAGAGTCGGGCCTGCGGATCTTTACTGAAGGGATCAGGGATAAACCGCTCGGCCGTTAACGCCGGACGGTTCAGATAGCCTCGGGCCAATCCGCTCCCGCCGGTGTAGAGTTCTCCCACCTGACCCGGCTCAACCAAACCAAGGTTTTGGTCAAGGATGTAAACGGTGGTGCCGGAAATCGGTTTTCCGATAGGCACACTGGCCCCGATGGCCTCCGGATTTGAAGCGGTGTAGCAAGTCGTATAGGAGGTGTTTTCAGTCGGGCCGTATCCATTGATTACTCTGGCGCCTTGGATCCCTTGAAGGAGTTTCTTGACATGCGGTGCGGACAAGGCCTCGCCGGCCGGCAAAAATTGACGAACGAACCTCATATCTTCCAACCGCTCGTCAACCATCAGATGGAATAATCCGGTGGAAATGGACAGGGTGGTAACGCCCTGCTTGATTAAAACCTCGCCGATCTCATGCAGGGATTTGGCCTTAGGCGGCAGAAGGACGAGGCGCCCGCCATTCAGGAGACTCCCCCATATTTCAAAGGTGGAGAGGTCAAAGGAAATCGAAGTGATCAGCAGGATGGCTTCATCCGGGCCCAGATCAATATAATCCTGGTCAATAACCAGACGAATGACCCCCTGATGCTCGATGCAGACCCCTTTTGGTTTCCCGGTGGAGCCGGAGGTATACATGACATAAACAAGATTGGAGGGGGTGATGTTCCGATTGGGATTTTTCCGGCTCTGTTGGGCGATGGCCGCCTTGTCCTTGTCCAGACAGACGACCCGAGATCGATATTCCGGAAATAGTCCGGACAGATGTTCCTGGGTCAGAAGAACCGGGGCAGCGGCATCTTCCAGCATGAATCCCAGACGGGCCCTGGGGTAGGTCGGATCAAGCGGGACATAGGCGCCCCCGGCTTTAAGGATACCCAGCAGGCCGATGATTAAGTCCAGGGAGCGCTCCATACAAATGCCCACCAGACCTTCCGGTCCTAGGCCAAGGGCCATAAGGTGGTGGGCCAACTGATTGGCCTGTTCATTCAGTTCTTGATACGTTAACTGTTCCGAATCGATTAACACCGCAACGGCCTCAGGCGTCCTTTCCGCCTGAGATTCAAACAACTGATGAACAGAGGTGGCTTGATTGATGCGGGCCAACCTGTTATTTCCTCTCAATATTAGTTCACAAACCGTCGAGGGTTTGGAAATCTCGGCTTGTTGGCGCCTAAATAAATAATCCCTCCACCATGGTAGGTAGGGGAAATTGTTAACGCCCAGAGGTTACCCACTGGACTGTGGAATAGATTTTTTCACTTTGTTATCTGAGGATTTATCTCTAGTTCTCATCCGGAAATGATCTTTCCGGATGAGAACATACCGTGGTCGATTTGTCTCCATGGCCAGAAACCCTTTGAAAAAGGGGTTTCTGGCCAGAGCTTCGAGTCAGAATCCAGGTGTTTCCATCCGGAAATTTGAA
>JAZDOU010000326.1:0-14737 GCA_043798385.1 Pseudomonadota bacterium | reverse complement strand
TTCAAATTTCCGGATGGAAACACCTGGATTCTGACTCGAAGCTCTGGCCAGAAACCCCTTTTTCAAAGGGTTTCTGGCCATGGAGACAAATCGACCACGGTATGTTCTCATCCGGAAAGATCATTTCCGGATGAGAACTAGTTTACAAAAAGAAACAAAGGAGTAACGGTATGTCAAAACGAATTCTGATTGTTGATGATGATGAACTGGTCCTCATTGCCCTGAGAGAGCTGCTCAGGTCTGAAGATTATGAAGTCCACACCTTTTCCAGGGGTTCCGAGGCCCTTAAAAAACTCGACCAGGAAGAGTTCGATCTCTTGATACTCGATATCATTATGCCTGAGATGGACGGCTTCGAACTCTGCAAGAAGATCCGGGAAAAAGTGTCTTGTCAGGAGAAACCCATCCTGTTTTTAACCGCTAAAAATGAGGAAGAAGACAAAAAGCGAGGGCTTGCTGCCGGGGCTACCCTCTTTTTATCCAAACCGATTTCACCACAACGACTGCTGGCCCTGATAGCGGATACGATCGGCTGAAGCGGAAATGAAAAAATCAATTTTTTATTATTCGCATGAACTGAGCCATTTTAATTTCGGACTCAATCACCCTTTCAAACCGGAAAGGGCTATTAAAACCCTTGACCTTTGCACCCGTTACGGGGTCATGAATCATCCCTGGATGACCATCGATGACCCGGAGCCTTTAAACCCTGAACTGCTCGGTCTTTTTCATAAGCCGGATTTGATCGCCGCCGTTGAAAAAGCCAACCGTGGGGAATTCAGCCACGAGATGTTTGCCTACGGTTTGGGGACAGACGACAACCCGGTCCTCCCGGGGATCTATGATTGGTCTTTGAAGGCTGCGGGCGGGACCCATCAGGCCATGGGAGAACTCCTCTCCGGCCAGGCCCAGACGGCCTTCAACCCTTTGGGAGGCTTTCACCATGCCATGCCGGATCAGGTTCAAGGTTTCTGTTACTTGAATGACATCAGTATAACCATTTTGGATGCCCTTCAGAAGGTCCCGGGCATAAGGATAGCCTATATCGATTGCGATGCCCACCATGGGAACGGCGTCCAAGAAGCCTTCTATAGAGACCCGAGGGTCATGGTGATATCCCTTCACGAGACCGGAAGAACCCTTTTCCCCTGGTCGGGTTGGGAAACGGAAATAGGTGAGGCTGAAGGTAAAGGCTATAACATTAACATTCCCCTGGAGCCTTGGTCCGATGATGAAGTCTACAGCTTAGCTTTTGATTCGGTTGTTTCTCCCCTAATCAGGTCTTTTTCACCGGATCTCATTGTGGCCCAACTCGGGGCCGACACCCTGATCTCCGATCCCCTGACCCATTTGAAGCTGACCAATAACGGCTATCAACGAACGGTCCGGGGCATCAGGGAACTTTGTCCCCAAGTAATCGGCCTGGGGGGAGGGGGCTACGATCTCTACCGGACGGCCAGATGCTGGACCCTGGCCTGGGCCATTCTGAATGAAGTGGTGCCGGTAGATGAATTTGTCGGGCTGGTTGGAGGGATGATGTTTGGACCGGAGATGGAGGTAGGCAGTCTTCATGACTTCCCTTACCTCACTGAAGGAGAAAACAAAGAAATAGCCCTTCAGGAAGTCAGGAGAGTAATAGCCTATCTTCAGGAGGCGGTCTTTCCTCTCCAGGGGCTATAAAAATATGGTCTTAGTTCTGAATTCTTCTGTTACGAGTTGCGGGTTACGGGTTACGAGATATTAGAGAAAAGGTTTCGATTTCTAAATCCGCCACCCGTAACAATAATTTTTCTTCAGTCCTCACTCCGAATTTCTTCAGCCCGTTTTATTTCATGGGCTTCTTTAGGAAACGGCATAGGATGACCGCTACGATCAAAATCCCCGCTGAAATATAAAAGGACAGCGAGTAAGAACCGGTACTATCCTTGATAAACCCGGCAATCAAAGGCATTAAAAACCCTAATCCCCAGCCGAGAAATATCAGTCCGTAGTTTACCCCCAGGTTTTTTGAACCGAAATAGTCGGCAGTAAAAGCCGGCATGATGGAAAGACCTCCCCCATATTGCCAATAAGCCACCCCGATAGCTAAAAACAAAAGGGGTATACTCTCGGCATTGATGATAAAGGGCGTCGCCAATAAAAATACCGCCGAAACCAGCAAATTGACCGTATAGGCGTTGGCCCGGCCGATCTTATCCGAGTAGAGGCCGGAACCTACCCGGCCGAGGGCATTGATCATGCCGCCAAAGGCGGCGATGATCCAGGCGTTTTTAGCAAAAAACTCCAGTTTCCCGGCGGTCTTGGCCAAAATGGGGGCGGCATTGGCAATGACCAACAGACCGGATTGGGCGCTCCCGATGAACATCAATACCAGGACATAAAATTGCCACTTGGACATCATCTCCCCAGGGGAATAATTCGCGGCCAAGGTAGTGACCGGTTTCTTACTGTCTTTCCCAGGAGGCGGTCCGGCGGGGACATAGCCTACCGGGGGTTCGGATAATAACTGACTGCAAACGACCACGACAATCGCAAAAATAATTCCCAAACCGATAAAGCTGCCTGAAATGCCGTATCTTTCAATAAAATATTGTCCTAACGGGGCGATATAAAGGGCTGCCCCTCCGTAACCGCCCACCACTAAGCCGGCGATTAAACCCCTTCGGTGGGGTCCAAACCATTTCAGGGCTGCCGGGGTAGGTGCGGCATAGCCCAAGCCCATGCCGATTCCACCGAGTATGCCGAAACCCAGGATCAACCCGAAATAACTTTTCATCAATCCGGTAAGAATGCAACCTATCGCCAGGGAAAGCCCTCCCAGGGTAGCCCCTATCTTCGGACCATAGCGGTCCTGGAGCTTACCTCCCGGGATCATAAAAATGGCAAAGATGAGACCGCACAGGAAGTAGGCCACGGTCCCCTGGGTATCTGTCAAGTAAGCCCAACCGGCATTAATCCCGGTCATAATCTCCCCGGCATCGGCTTTCCCTTTATTGACCAAGGCCTTCTTCCAGACGCTCCATGCATACAGCATCCCTAAGCATAGATTAATGGCGACTCCGGAAAAGACGACCACCCAGGCTTTTGTCGGCTCTTTATCTACTTGTGTTGACATGGTTCTTTGCCCTCCCTTGAAAACATCATTAGATGCCCCGGTGTTTCAACCCCGGTCCGGTCTCCGAATAATCCTGTGTTTCAACCGCGGTCCGGTCTTCTTAAGCGCTTAGACCGGACCGGGATTGGTCTTCCTTTAAGGATGAAAATGAACTGAAGGATTCAAGGGGTCAAGGATCTCAGAGAATGAGTCAATGAGGGGCTGGGGTGATGTGAGGAGGAGACCTCGTCCCCTCATTCTCTCATCCCCTCATTTGAACCCTTGAATCCTGGAATCCTCAAATCCTATTTTCGTATTAATCCGTCATGCCACGCTAGTGGCGTGACACCACCGAATCATGAAAATAGGACCGAGGACCGGTGGACCCCAGATTCTATTTACGTACTAAACCGCCATGCCCCGCCTTTTGGGGCGTGGCACCACCAAACATGAAAATAGGTACAGGTTGATCAAGACTCAAATCCTATTTTCGTATTAAAGCCTGCCTTTCACAATGTCATCCACTACCGCCGGATCAGCCAGGGTTGAGGTGTCTCCAAGCTGGCTGATCTCTCCCGAAGCAACCTTCCTCAAAATCCTTCTCATAATCTTACCGGATCTCGTCTTGGGAAGACCGGGAACGAACTGCAGCTTGCCGGGAGAGGCGATCGGGCCGATTTCCTTTCTCACCTGGGCCACCAGGTCTTTTTTCAACTGATCACTGCCCTCAAAACCGACTTTCAGGATCACATAGGCATAAAGGTCTTCCCCTTTAATGTCATGGGGGAAGCCGACCACGGCTGCTTCGGCCACAGCCGGATGGGATACGAGGGCGCTCTCAACCTCGGCTGTACCAATCCTGTGGCCGGAAATATTTACTACGTCGTCAATCCGGCCCATCAACCAGAAGTAACCGTCTTCATCCCTTCTGGCCCCGTCTCCGGAGAAATAAAAACCGGGTTGCTGGATAAAATAGGTATTGTAAAACCGCTCCGGCTCTTTATAGACGGTTCTCATCAGGCCAGGCCAGGACCTTCTGATGCACAGCTCCCCGCCTTCATTCACCCCCGCCTCCACGGCCGGCTCCTCCGCGGAGTTTCGGGCCTTCAAGATGACCGGATCTACACCGAAAAACGGCAGGGTTGCCGAACCGGGCTTCGTCGGCCAGGCCCCGGGGAGGGGTGTAATCAGGATCCCCCCTGTCTCGGTCTGCCACCAGGTGTCGACAATGGGACATTTCTCCCGGCCGATAAACTTATGGTACCACATCCAGGCCTCGGGATTGATCGGTTCCCCGACGGTGCCCAGGAGTCTCAGAGAAGAAAGGTCTCTTGCCATCGGCCACTTGTCCCCTTCCCGCATGATGGCCCGGATAGCAGTGGGCGCGGTGTAGAATATAGTGACCTTAAATTTCTCAACCACCTGCCAGAACCGGTCGGGCTGTGGGTAGGTAGGAACACTTTCAAAAACGATCGAGGTGGCTCCATTGGCCAGCGGGCCATAGACGATGTAGGAGTGACCGGTCACCCAGCCGATATCGGCCGTACACCAGAAGACATCTTTGTCTTTATAATCGAAGATGTACTTAAAAGTGAGGTAGGTATAAACCATAAAACCGCCGATAGTATGGAGGACACCCTTGGGTTTGCCGGTTGAACCCGAGGTGTAGAGGATGAAGAGCGGATCTTCCGCATCCATCGGTTCCGCAGGGCATTGCTCGCTGATGTCAGGGGCCTTCATTTCATCCTGCCACCAGAAATCCCGTTCGGCTGTCATGGGAACATCGAAATTCTCCAGCCTTTTAACCACAAAAACCGTCTCAACCTGATGTCCTTGTTTGGCGCAATAATTAATGGCGGCATCGGCATTGGCCTTGGAACTCACCTGCCGGCCAGACCGCCAATAGCCATTGGCCGTAACCAGGACCTTGGCCCCGGCGTCGAGAATCCGGTCTCTTAAAGACTCGGCCGAAAAACCACCGAATACGATCGTGTGGATGGCACCGATACGGGCACAGGCCATCATTGCGATAGGAAGCTCGGCAATCATCGGCAGATAAATAGCCACCCGATCTCCCTTCTTAACGCCTTTTTTCTTCAAGACATTGGAAAACTTGGAGACTTCCTTCAAAAGTTCTTTATAGGTGTATTTCTTAAAGTCCTCGTCCGGCTCGCCCTGGAATAGTATCGCTACCTTATCCCCTTTACCTTTTTCAATCTGGTAATCGAGGCAGTTGGTGGTAATATTGGTCTTGCCGCCTACAAACCATTGAAGTTTGGCATTCTTGAAATCTTCTTCATTTACTTTGTCCCATTTCTTAAACCAAAACAGCTCTGAGGCCACACCCCCCCAGAATTTCTCCGGGTCCTCGATCGATTCTTTCCACATCTTTTGATACTCTTGTCTGCTCTTGATGTAGGCCTGATCAACAAACTCCTTTGATGGCGGAAACTGCCTGGTTTCCTCCATCATCGATTTTATTTCTGCCATAGTTTACCTCCTGATTTTATTTTTGAGACTGTTGGTAAGAATCACTGTCGTTAAGGCTCATTTCAATCAGGCCGTCTTTGGCCGGGCCGGGGGTTACCCTGAAAAAATTAAACCTCGACGGCACTGGATACCATCAACAGAGCAAACATTATACCAAGCGATGGAAACCGATTACAAAGAGGCTAAAAGGAACCCGAACCTTCCTCCTTGTAAGAAGTTAACCGGCTGATTTCATATAAAGATAGGATGTTTTAGGGTCGAGAAGAAATGGACAGATAGGGCTTCCCGGCCGGAAGGCTCAAGTCACAGAGTCTGCCAAAATTCTTTACACATTGTAAAACCGGACCACGATTATTTGAAATTTTGTAACACTTCAGGTGGTTGGAAAAATCTCCCCCAGCTGGTTTTTATGAATAAACCGATATCGTTTTGGCACCAGGAGATGAAAGGAAGCCAGTGAGATATTAGGTTGACAGAGGATAGGGAATCTAGGTAATATTACAGTATAAGAACCATCAACGACTCTAATTTACGAGGTGTTCTATGGAATCTTTAAAAAAAATTGCCTTCTGCACGGATTTTTCGGAAAATTCCGATCAGGCCTTTGATCTGGCCCTTGACCTGACCCTGAAATATAAAGCCCAGTTGCTTCTGGTCCATGTGGTCCCCCCACTGGTCTTCCCTTCCCCGGTGATGGAAGATTTTATTTCCGAACAGACCAACCTGCAATTTTATAAAGATGCCGCCCAGCGGGCCATGGAACAAATTGAAAGCGTCTACCTTCAAAAGATGGGCGATTACCAGAACGCCTTTATCCGAGTCCTTTCCGGACACCCGGCCAGCGAGATTTTGAATTTCATCGACCAGGAAGCAATAGATCTGGTAGTTATGGGTACCCATGGTTTTACAGGACTGGCTCACTTCTTTCTGGGCAGCACCGCCGAAAAAGTGGTCCGCCGGGCCAACTGTTCAGTATTGACCGTCCATACTAAAATCCCATAAAAGGCTCGAAATTATGACTCAAAAAGACCAGCAGGTTACCTGTACGCAATGTCTCAAACCCTTTTCAGCCCCCCCCAAAATCACCTTCGGAGGCTTTCAAAAATTTCAATGCCCTCATTGCCGGAAAATCATTCTTTATCCCATAGCCCGAAAATCAATTTATTGGCTGATACCCATTATCGTTGCAGCCATCTTTTTCTTGGCCCTGGTATCCATCACGGATTCAGAGTGGGGGAACCGGTTCCTTGCCTCCGGTGGGGAATTAACCCTCTACATTAATGATTATAAAAGCATCCTCCTATGGCCCCTTCTGCTCTGGTCCCTCATCAGGCTGGGGGGGATGTACAGCAAAAAAGTATTGGGTTTTTCCAGGAAGATTTTATACTTCATAGGGATTGTGGCTTTAGCCGGTGTACTGGTGGCCCTTTTGGGATTGATCGCCAGTATGATGAGTGTCGGTCTGGTTTGGCCTCCTGTACTCGGGGGGCTCATTTTGCTGGTCTTTTTTGTGATCGGTCTTCTGAAGGACGCTGCTTTGAGAAAAAAAATTGAAATGATCCAGCATCCTTAAATTCGTTCTCATCCGGAAATTCGAATTTCCGAATGGAAACTAATCCATCCCCGAAGAGGACATCCCATGGCTGAAACCACTTCATCAAAAAAACTGGGGAATTTTTTAAAATCCATTCCCCCTTTTCATCTTCTCCCGGAGATGACCATTCAGGAATTAGTGCTTACCCTGACCATCAATCACTACACTAAAGAAGAAACCATTATTAGCCCGGACGGTCCCCCGAATAGTTTTCTTTATATTGTTCAGTCCGGGGGAGTCAAGTTTTTGACCTCCGCTCAGGCCGTAAATGGGGATGAAAAACTGGTGGATATGCGCGGGGTCAAGGAAATTTTCGGTCTGTTCTCCCTGTTGAGCAATAGCCCCAGCCCCTTTAAAATCGTGGCTGCAGAAGATACGGTCTGTTATCTGATACCCAAAAAAATATTTAAACGGATTCTGGATAATAACCCCGACGTCCTGCTCTATTTCACCATGGGTCCGAGCAAAGGGATCACAACCTCTGCCGCCCAATCCTCCCCGGAACCATCGGAATCACCCGGGTTTGAAATGGATTCCTTCCTGTTTTCCAAGCGGATCAAAGATATCATGCATGATAACGTCTTGACCTGTCCGCCGGATGAAACGGTCATGGGCGCCGCCCAAGCCATGGATCTGCGGGGGGTCGGTTCGATTATTGTGGCCGATCAGGAAAACGCCCCCCTGGGGATTGTTACCGATGGCGATCTGCGGGGGAGGGTCCTGGCCGCCGGACGGCATCCCGACACCCCGGTCCGGGAAATCATGAGCACACCGGTCCAGTCCATTTCTCCGGAGGCCTATACCTCCGAGGCCATCCTCACTCTGATGAAAACCCGGCACAAATACCTGACCATCCTGGAGGAGGAGGAACTGGCCGGCATTGTCTCTGAACGGGACCTGATGATTTCTCAGGGGAACAATCCGGTAGCGGTGATCCGGGAGATTCAGCAGGCCGACAACCTGAAACAGGTGGTTCAGATCCGAAAAAATATGGACCGTACCATGCTGATCCTCATGGAACGGGGAGGAGGAACCAAAGAGATCTGTGAGCTGATAACCTATTTCAATGACCACCTGACCCAAAAGGTGATCCAACTCTCCGAAGAGACCCTGATCCAGGAAGGCCTGGGACCCCCACCCGTCCCCTATGCCTGGGTGGCCCTGGGCAGTGAAGGAAGGGGTGAACAGACCCTGACCACCGATCAGGACAATGCCCTTTTCTTTGAAGACGTCGAACCCTCCCGTGAGCAGGAAATCCAGCAGTATTTTTTAACCCTGGCCCAAAAGGTGGTTTCCGGATTGGAGCTGTGCGGCTTCGCCCGCTGTCAGGGTGATATCATGGCCTCCAATCCCAAGTGGTGCCAGCCCCAAAAGGGCTGGCAGGAGACCTATAAAAAATGGATCTTTAACCGGGAACTGACCTCCCAGGATATCACCATCTCCTCCCTCTTTTTTGACTTAAGGACTATATACGGCCCCGAGCACTTCGTTTCCGGGGTAAGGGAGAGCATCAACGGGCATATCAGCCAAAACCAGCGATTTATCACCCTGTTCGCCTTAACCGCCCTGGAGCTCAAGACCCCGATCAGTTTTTTTAATCGTTTTGTGGTGGAAAAAACAGGGGCCTATAAAAACAGGTTTAACATCAAACTCCATGGGCTGATCCCCTTGATTGCCGCCATACGGATCCTTTCCCTGGACCAAAAGATCGCTAAAACGAACACCCTGGAACGCCTTGAGGCCTTGATCGCTGCCAAGGCCATTGAACCCGAGGTGGGAAGTGATCTTAAGGAAGCCTTCAATCAGATGATGCTTTTAAGGTTCCGTCATAGTGTCGGTCTGATCAAACAGGGCAAAGAGCCCGACAATTATATTAATCCTTCGGAATTGAGTATGATCCAAAGGACCCTGTTAAAAATGGCCTTTAAGGCCATCGATGAGTTACAGGACCTGCTTGAAATTCGGTATGGATTAACGGCCTTAAGACAACGATAACCGCCGAGTTGGTTTTTTCGTCAACCTGTTAATCGGATGGGAGATCCATGGATGCCCATTGCTGGCCGGATGCTTACCGGTCAAAACGCGTCACCGTCCAGGCGGCTGTCAAGCACATTCAGCCCGGACAACGGGTCTTTATCGGCTCCTCGGCAGGGGAACCTCAATGTCTGGTAAGAGAATTAGCCGCTCAAGCCTACCGCTTTGCCGATTTGGAAATCATGCGGCTGATGAGTCTGGAAACCTCCCCCCTGACCATGATTGCCAATAAAAGCCAGTGTGACTGTTTTAACATCCGCTCCTTCTACTCAGGTTCGGTGAAAACCCGAAGCCTGGTTAAAAACAAACGCTTTATTACCCCCATTAATCTCTCGGCCCTGCCCCGGCTTTTTAAAAGCCGGCAGCTTCCCATCCATGTGGCCCTGATTCAGGTCTCCCCCCCGGATGATTTTGGCTGGATGAGTCTGGGTATTTCGGTGGATGTCACCCTGGCCGCCGCCCAATCGGCCGATCTGGTTATCGCCCAGGTCAACCACCGCATGCCCCGGGTCCTGGGACGCAGCTTTATCCATGTCAATGATGTCGACCTGGTGGTTGAGCGGGACGAAGAACTCATAACCATTACTCAATCCCTTAACCTTGATTCGGCCCATCGGATAGCCGGACAGGTCTCTAAATTGATAGGGGACGGTTCAACCCTGCAGCTGAGTCTGGGGGCCACGCCCCAGGCCGTCCTGCTGGCTTTAAAAGACAAAAAAGACCTGGGGATTCATACCCGTTTTGTGACCGACGGGATCATGGATTTAGTCGGCCGGGGAGTGATTACCAACCGGAAAAAAGGATATAACGAAGGCAAATTAGTAGCCAGCGCCGCCCTTGGAACCCGGGCCCTGTATGATTTTTTAGATGATAATCCCGGGATCGAATTCTATCCTTCCGATTACGTGAATAACCCGGCCATTATTTCCCGGCATCATAAAATGGTCTCTTTAAATGTCGCTATGGCCATGGATCTGACCGGTCAGGTGGCTGCTGATGCCATCCCCTACAATAATTTTACCGGGGTCTTGGGCATGCTCGATTTCATTCGAGGTTCGGTCGATTCTGAAGGGGGCAAGTCCATTTTGATGCTCCCCTCCACCACCCTGGACGGCAAAGCCAGCCGCATTGTCCCCCGACTGACCGATATGGCGGTCGTCGTCCCCCGGGGGGATGTTCATTATGTAGCCACTGAGTTCGGGATGGTCAATCTTTTCGGAAAAAGCTTTCAGGAAAGGGCCATGGCTTTAATCAGTATCGCCCACCCCGATTTTAAGGAAGACCTTTTTTATCAAGCCAAAGAAATGGAATTGTTGGGACCGGAACGTCGTTTAACGGAGTCGCTGTTCGGGACTTACCCGCCCCAACTGGAGGAGATCTATACTATCGGGGAGCAGACGATCCTGTTACGTCCGACCCGCCTGGTCGATGAGAGGATGATCCAGGAACATTTCTACACCATGAAAAAGGCCGATATCTTCTCCCGGTTCCTTCATGAAAAGCTCTTTTTCCCCCGGAAAGACGTGGCCGTCATGGTCCAGACGGATTATGTCCGGGATCTGCCCATTGCTGCAGTGATTGGTGAGTGCGGGTTTGAAAAGGTCATCGCTATCGGGGCCTATTTCCTCTATCCGGCCCAAAACATGGCCGAAGTGGCTTTTTCAGTCATTAAAGAATGGCAGCGCAAGGGACTTGGGTCGGCCATCTTGAAAATCCTGGCCAGGGCCGCCCGGGAAAAGGGGATATCCGGGATGACCGCCTATACCCAGGCTCAAAACCAAGGCATGATAAAACTCTTTCATAAACTGCCCTACAGGATCAAAACGGACTTTGAAGAGGAGATGCTGGTTCTGAGTTGCCGGTTTGATGAACCGGTATCGACTTAAACCAGGATTCAAGGGGCAAGGAACCGAGAGAATGAGTCAATGAGGGGATGGGGTGATGTGAGGAAGAGACCTCTTCGTCGCATCCACTCATTCCCTCTTTCTCTCATTCCCTCATTTAGACCCTTGAACCGTTATTTTCTTAATAAGGAATACCGATGACCAATAATGAGGTCTGGCCCTTTCTTTTTTTAATCGGCTTTTTATTTTTTAACTGGCCTTTTCTGGAGATCTTCGGTGGAAACCTGCAGTATTATCTTTTTTGCAGTTGGGGGTTATTCATTCTATTGATCGGAATCTTTATCACCATCTTTAAACCCAGAAAAAAAGAATAGTATGTTTGACGGCTGGTTCTTACTATTATTTATTTACGGCTATCTAAGCCTTTTATTTCTAGTGGCTTACTATGCCGAACGACGGGGAAAAAAAGGAAAAAGCCTGGTCACCAATCCCTATGTCTATTCCCTCTCCCTGGCGGTTTATTGCACCTCCTGGACCTTTTATGGAAGTGTCGGAGAGGCCGCCACGTCGGGCCTTTCTTTTCTGCCCATTTATCTCGGCCCGACCCTGATGGTCCCCCTGTGGGGAATCTTCCTCATTAAGATTCTCCGTATTGCCAAAGAAAACCGGATCACCACTATTTCCGATCTTATCGGTTCCCGTTATGGAAATTCACTCTTTCTATCCGCCCTGGTGACCATAGTCACCCTGGTAGGGATCACCCCCTATCTGGGTCTCCAGATGAAGGCCATCATGAATACCTTCACCATCCTGGCCGGCAAGATTTCCGGAAGTCTGGCCGCCGGATGGATCATCACAATCATCCTGGGCATTTTTGCCATTATTTTCGGAGCCCGAAAGCTGGATGCCTCCGAACGACATGAAGGGTTGGTCTTTGCCATTGCCTTTGAATCCATTGTCAAGTTGGTTGCCTTTCTGGTGGTCGGCTTTTTCGTTACCTATTTTTTATTTAACGGCTTTCAGGATATCTTTACCCGGACGCAAAACTCCCCCTATAGGTACCTGCTCTCCGTAGGAGCAGGCACTTCGGTCAATTATGCGGAATGGGCTTCCCTGCTCTTCCTTTCCATGATGGCCATCATCTTCCTGCCCAGACAATTTCATATGACGGTCGTTGAAAATTCCGACCTCTCTCATATCTCCAAGGCCATGTGGCTTTTTCCTCTTTACCTGTTTCTGATAAATATCTTCGTCATGCCCATTGCCTTTGGCGGCATCCTGTTGGGGGGAAGTCAGTTGGAAGCCGATAGTTTTGTGCTCTCCATCCCCTTGAGTAAAGGGAAATCCCTCCTGGTCCTTTTGGTTTTTATCGGGGGGTTTTCAGCAGCCACCAGTATGCTGATTGTCGAGTCCCTGGCCTTAAGTACCATGGTGATGAACAGCCTGGTGATGCCGGCCATCTTTCGATATAATCATATCAAAAGCTTTCCGACCTTGATCCTGAATATCAAGAGAGGCATCATTATCGGCTGTATTCTCCTGGGCTATTTTTTCGCTGTCTTTATTGGAAGATTTTATACCCTGGTCGAAATAGGGCTTAAGTCCTTTGCCGCCGTTACCATTTTTGCACCGGCCGTCTTCCTGGGTCTTTTCTGGAAAAGGGGGAACAAGAATGGGGCCATCGGAGCCATCCTGGTCGGTTTTGTCATCTGGTTTTACACTTTACTGATGCCGGCCCTGGTCAAAGCCGAGGTTTTACCGGATTCAGGCCTGATGAAATACCTCATGAATTCCGAGTTGCTTAATCCCCGGGCACTGTTTGGACTGAGGGGTCTTGACAAATGGACTCATTTCCTCTTCTGGGAGTTTCTATTAAACACCTTCACTTACCTGGCCCTCTCTCTTTTCACCGCGCAAAAACAGGAAGAAGAGAAACAAGCCCTGCTCTTTGTGGAATCCTATTCTCCCCGAATGCTGGCCTTAAAGACCCATTACAGTATCCAGCAGGTGGAAGATATCCTGGGCCAATATATCGGCCGGGGAGAAGCCAAAACCATAGTCGATCGCTTTTTAACTCGGGAGAGAATCAACCGAACGACCATATCGGAACATGACCTGACGCGCTTAAGAGATGAAGCGGAAAGGGTTTTATCCGGGGCACTGGGGTCTTCCATCGCCACCATTATTTTTGAGGACAAACTGACCCTCACCGAGCAGGAACGTGGGGAACTTTCCGATTCCATTAAGCAGATTACCAACACCTTACGACTATCCAGGCATGAACTGGCCGAAGCCAACCGAGATCTGGCCACCCTGAAAGAGTTCAGTGAGAATATCATTGAAAGCGCCCCGGTGGGCATTGTCACCATTGATCCCCATTCCAGGGTTAAATACTGGAACAGGGAAATGGAAACCATTACCGGAATAAAAAAAGAGGTGGCCATCAATCGACACATTCATCCCCTTCTCCCCTGGATAACCAGAAAGGCCTGGCAGGAAGAACAAACGGATGAAATGGTGGTTCAAACCCCAACCAGGCAGACCATCAAAATCAATATCAGCCCCTTCAAGGATCCCTCAGGTGGTCTGGTGGCCATCCTGGAGAACATTACCGAAAAGAAAAAAATGGAGGAACAGCTCCTCCAGACCTCCAAGCTGGCCAGCCTGGGCAAATTAACGGCCGGCATTTCCCATGAGATCGGCAACCCTCTGGCCTCTATCTCTTCTCTGGTGCAGGAACTGCAATCCTTTAAGATGGAGACCCCGGAAGAGATAGACTTCACGGTAGACTCGGTTAACACTATCAACAATCATATTGAAAGGATCGCCAAGGTCGTTCGCAGTTTAGGGGACTTCGCCAGGATCTCTGCCTCCGAAAAAACCATGGTCAATGTGGCCGAGATATTGGATCGGACCTTTAATCTGGTTAAATACGATAAGCGTTTTAAAAATATTGACTATGTGACGGATATCGAGGAAGTATTACCCATAAAAATCAATCAGGATCAACTCCAGCAGGTCTTTTTAAATCTCCTGCTCAATTCCGGGGATGCCATGCCGGAGGGTGGACGACTGGAGGTTTCGATTAAAGGGTTCGATACCTCGGTAGAGATCCGATTTTCAGATACCGGTCAAGGAATGGATGAGGCGGTCATCAACAGAATTTTTGATCCTTTCTTCACCACCAAGCCCATGGGCAGAGGAACCGGTTTAGGGTTAAGTATCTGTTATGGTATTATCAAAGATCACAATGGAACGATCCAGGTAAAAAGTAAAAAAGAGATCGGGACGACCTTTACTATCAGGCTTCCCAGGGAGGAATACTATGGATGAACGAATACTGATTATCGAAGATGAAGATACCTTGCGGGATTCACTGAAACGGGTCTTTCAGCGGGAGGGATTTCAAGTGGAAGCGGTCATCAGTGCCGAACCGGCCCTGGAACTTTTTGAAGAAAATCCCTATGATTTAATTATAACCGACATTATTCTTCCGGGGATAACAGGGATTGAATTACTTAAACGGGTCAAGGAGATCAATCCGGACCAAATCGTCATCATCATCACGGCCTATGCCTCTCTGGAGACGGCGGTAGAGACCCTCCGGGCCGGGGCCTACGATTATATTGTCAAACCGATTATTCACGAAGAGATCAAACAAATTGTTAAAAACGCCCTGCG
>JAZDOU010000088.1:0-14604 GCA_043798385.1 Pseudomonadota bacterium | reverse complement strand
GATCTTCCGGATCTGTTCATCCGTGGATTTGATCGTCTCCCGAACTCGTCGTAACCCATCCACCATAACCTTCGCTTCAAACTCAGCCCCTTTCCCCATCTCGCAGCCGATAGATTCTATGGCCAGTTCCTGGATGGCTTGAAGTCGCCGGTATAGGACTTGACTCTTCCGTCCCGGGGCGATCAGATCCATAAATTGATTATTCTCAAATCCCGCTATCCGGGAAGGATCCAGACACCAGCGGATAACACTCTCCACTTCTGACCTTCCGCTATAACGGTCCAGTTCCGGAAAATACTGGGCCAAGAGATGATTCCGAATCCGGACCCTATACCCATGCTCCTGCTTCTTCAGTTTCCGTTTCAACGAAAGCAGGCTGCGGAGATCCCGGAGTTCCATCCTCGGATATTCATAAAATTGGCACTTCCCCTGGGAAATTAGGTCGGCCACGTTGGCCGAGTCCTTGGCGTCGTTCTTATCCCAGCGCCCATCCAACGACTTCCGGTTGTGTTTGATGGCTACCCCGGAAACCAGAACAAGCATTCGTCCGCATTTGATTAAATGCTCGCCTAACGGCTTGTGATAGTTCGCCGTGGGCTCTAACCCAAAAACCACCTTCGACAGTCTCTGGGTTTCCTGGATCCCTTCCACTTGGTTCAGCAACTTCCTAAACCCTTCAAGATTATTTTCAAAGATCAATCGCTTTAACAGCGTTTTCCCCGTGGCTGTTCCGAAAAAGGCATAATGTTTTTCCTTGGCCACGTCGATTCCGACGATCAAATACTCCCTCGATCCCCGGATTTCTTTCTTGAGTTGACGAAACTCCTGAAGCCTGATATCATCTACCTCGTTCATGAACACCTCCTGTTTAAGAGTTTGAGTTTGGTCGTGCTTACTTTCTCTCTTAACAGGAGGTTTCTTTTTTTGGTAGATTATATTATAATTTTATTTGTGTTTGGCTTTGAAGCCTGTCCTCAGATTAATTCAATATATAACGTTGTTCACTTAGTTCAGTAACTTTATTCTATGAGGTTCTTGAACATGGATAGCGAGCGCCTTCCCCGTAGCTTTCTGCGGGGTTAGCGAGCGAACTACAATAATAGACATTTTTCATTCATGGAATTGCATTAATATATCCCGGAGGCACCCTGAGAATATCGAAGATCTCGAAAGCGCCACCGCAGGCGAAAAAAAGGTCTTTCGATTCCTGCGTAAGGCGGCGCGGCCGATAAGGAATTCCTTGGCCGGGTTGAACCGATCGTCATTTACATTTCTTCAAGGCTTCGAATCCCTTTCTTCATGACCCACCAACCGGTAGAAATATGAAGCCCTAACACGGCGGCGAAAGAAGCGACCATCCAGCCGCGGTCCAGGAACGTCAGGGGGGTCTGACGGATTTCGGCCATGAGCAGGCGATAGACCGGTCCGGCCTCCAGGGCGATGGTGAGTCCGATCAAACCCATCGAAAAGATCATATACAGGAATCCGCCGAAGCCGGTGGCCATCTGTCCGACGTTTTCCGAACCGAATTGGGGATAGCCGGCCCCCAGGCCGATGGCCAGCCCTATCAGTCCGAAATCGAGGCTGATCATGGTCAGGGAAGAGATCCAGTGCATGTTTGCTGAGACCTGCAACTGGCGGTTGGTAAAATAGATCAAAATTTCCGAAAGAACCAGCAGAGGGATGAAATAAAAAATAAATTTATACCAAAGGAATTTTTTCAAAGCCAGCGGAGAACTGCGGATCATCCAGAAGGCATAGCCTTCGGCGCTGATGGTCGGAAAAACAAAGCGAACCGCCACCGATGATAGGACGAAACCGGCCAGCCCCAAATTCAGAAAGGAAATAAAATTTTTCAGATAGAGGGTCGGGAGGGGCGATTTATGAAGGGGCAGGACGCTGAAGTTGTAGATATAGATGACGACGAGAACCAAAAGGATCAGGAGTTGAGACCACTGGGTTTTGTCCCGAAAGAAGGTCTTGAGATCTTTTAAGACCAGGCCCCTCAACCCGGGAGAGGCCGGCCGGAAGCCCCACAACCAGGCGTCGAAGCGGTTATTGATTTTAACCCCCTTGAATGAACCCTCCTGTGCCCGGGAATAGGAGAGAAAATAGAACTGCCGGCCTAAAAGAAGATTACCCATAACAACCAACCAGACGCTGCTCCAGAGGACCGCCAATGGCAGGAGGGCCGAAAGATTCTCCCCTTTTAAAAAATGCCAGAAGGCTTCTTTGGCCCAGGTGCTGGGAAAAAAAGGGGATTCCTGGGCGCTCAGGGAACCCAGGTATTCTATCAGAGAGGATAACTGATCGGGATTGACCAACTGTTCCGGTCGCATCAGACGAAAGACCAGAAACAGGACGGTGACCATCAGGACACTTAAAATAACTAAGAGGTCGCGGGTCCGGCGGACCGGCAGAAAGGCGGTCAGGAGAAGGGTGATTAAAATTCCCAGACTTCCGGCCAGAAAAACAAAGGGTAAAAAAATAAATGGGATACTCAGATAATAGACTGCCGGGGCCTGAAAGATGATCCCATAACACAGGAAGATGGGCAGGCTGATCAGGACCACCATCCAGGAGGCATCAAAGAGGCTTTCCAGGTAGCGGGCCGAAAAGAGGGTCAGTCGAGGAACAGGGGTACCATGGATCAGAGAAAGATCCTTGGAAAGAAAAAAGTTCGAAAGGGCCGTGATTAAGTGGCTGTAGATCAACAGGGTAAAAAAGGTCAGCAGGATCATGGACAGGACCTTCTGGGAGAGGACCTCGCCGAACCCGGGTATGCCATGAAAGTAGTGAAGGATCCGAAAAAAAGCATAAAAGATCCCCACCCAGAAAGACAGTCCCAACAGGACAAACAACGAAAATTTCCAGCGGGTCCCGGGCAGGCGATTCAGGCGGTTTTTAAACCCCAGGATCCGGGGATGGAGGAGCTGAAAAACGGCTTCAAGGGAGGTGATCAAGGAAATCCTCTTCAATATCTCCGGTCAGTTTTAAGAAAAGGGACTCCAGCCCTTTGGCCTTCCAATCGGCCTCTCGGGAAAAGGAATCCATGGAACCAACGGTAATCAAGGCCCCCTTTTGGATGATCCCGATGCGCTGACAGATCTCCTGGGCCGTGGACAAGGTATGGGTGGAGAGAAAAATGGTCATACCTTGGGCACATTCCTTCTGGAAGAGCCGTTTTACGATCCGGACTCCTTTGGGATCGAGGCCCACCATGGGTTCGTCAACGATCAAGACCCGGGGATGGTGGATCAGGGCGGACACGATGATCAGACGTTGTTTCATCCCGTGAGAATAGCTTTCGATCAATTCATGGCGCCAATCCCAGAGATCGAACAGGTTAAGGCGGGTTTCAATCTCTTTTTCAAGCTCCTTGGGCAGCAGGCCGTATAGTCCCCCGACGAAGTAGAGGAATTCCAACCCGGTGAGTTTGTCATACAAAAAAGGCCGGTCCGGGATATACCCGGTCAGGGCCTTGGCCCGGGAGGGTTCCCTGAGAACGGAAAATCCGCCCAGCTCCACCTCACCGGAGGTGGGGGCCAAAACCCCGGCCATGATTTTTAAGGTGGTGGTCTTGCCGGCCCCGTTCGGTCCCAGAAATCCAAATATCTCACCGGAAGCCACCTCCAGGGAAAGATCATCGACGGCAGTAAGGGAACCATATTTTTTGGATAGGTTGGTAAGGCGGATCATAAAGTTGTCAGGTTGATGAAAAACGCCCATTTGTCCCGCCTTGGCGGGATTGCACTCGACCTTCCCCGCTTTTCAGCGGGGCAGGCTTATTGCGACGTACTTCTATGTACGCCTCACTCCTCAGGACTTCGTGCGTCTTGCATCTGAGCATTTTTGATCAACCTGAAGAGGTTTCCCTTTCATGATATTTTTACCAGGATATCATAAAGCCGATTCTATTTGAATTTTTAGTTTACCGATAATCGGCAGGAGGGACACCATCCCTTCTTCCATCCCCTCCGCCAGTTTCAAATGAGTGGCATCTGCCGGGAATTGATTAAAGGTCGGGTCCAGGCTGATCCAGCGGCGACCCAGAAAGGCCTCCACCCAGGCATGATAATAAAAGCGATCCCGCAGCAGGGTCAGGCCCAGGGCCATACGGGAAGGAATCCCGGCGGCCCGCAGCAGGGCCAGTAACAAGGTGGCATGTTCATTACAATCTCCTTCCCTCTGGAGCAATACCTCCACCGCCCGTGGGAGGGACAGGGTGGGTTTTTTCCGGAGGTGCTGGAAGACCCAGGTATTTAATCGCCTGGCGGCCTTTTGGGCATCTTTCTCCTGACCCAGGGCTTCCTTCAAGGCCTTTTGCAGGCGAGGATCCTTGATGGTCAGTCCGGGATGATCGGCCAGGAAAGGTTCCATGTCCTTTGGTTGATAGGGCAGGTCATAGGTGTCGGTCGCCGAAACAGATTCTTTCTCGATGATAACCCGCTGGTCGCTAACCATCTGTCGGCCTGGGATTTGGGGGATCGGGTCGGGTGCCGGAGAAAGACGGACAATCAACTTCTGAGTGGCCTTGGGATCGGGGGGGGCGGAAACAGGGATGGACATTTCGGTAACCAGATCGGGTCCCGATCCCTTATCCATTTTTAAGGCCTTTTCCCGGGTGGATCGGATCAGGTTGAATCCCATGAAGGTCTCTTCTTTCAGAATCCGACCCTGATAATCGATCCAGACCACCATCTTGTTGCCCTGAAAGAGGAGTTCAAAGCGCTGTCCCGGTCGGGGTTCCTCATCCAGGACCAACAGTTCGGTGGGACCGGCGGTAATGGTTACCGGTTGGGGAGAAAACAGAACCGGATCAAAAAGGGAGAAAGAGATCCGTTCTCCCGGCTTCATCTGAGCCCGGTAGACCTGATAGGGGAGGGTCAACGGGAGTTGGGGCGGTTCCCTCAGGGTCAGCTTGGTAATCTGAGGACGGCCTGCCAGGTCGGTATTCAGGGTCAGGGTCGTCCCTTCCACTGTCCCCTGGAGAGAAAAACCCAGATAACCGGAAACCATTTTAACGTTGAACTCTTTCAACAGAAAATCGGAGCTGAGTCTGGAAGTAGAGGACATCTGCATCTGTCGGGGCACCCCTAAAACCATCAGTCTTAGAAAAAGATCCTGGTTTATCTGATATCCCCCGGGGGAACGCTGTTTAACCGTATGCGAATATCCGATTTTTTGTTTGTTGAAATAAATGGACATCCAATCTTCAGAATCCTGGAGAAGGATAGGAGAGTGGGCCGGGGAGGAAGCCGCCGGAGAACCCGAGGGTTGATAAGAAACATAAAGCCAAAAACCCGTCAACAGGAGCCAGACTCCCAAAGAAAGGAAGAAGAGACCTTTTAGCCGGCGGGGAACGAGACTATGGGAAACAGTCATAAAATTTATTTAACACCAATCCTGACGCTTTTGAGGACGCCAGACATCATAACTGCTGGAGGAGATAGAGGTAAAGAGGGCGGCGACTTTTCATTTTTAATTCCCTGAATCGTTGTAAAAGTTTCCTCCTGCCGTCACGGCTCAGGGGTGATAAATAAATCGTTCCTTTATCACCATAACGGGAAGGGACCTCTTGGGTCAGCCGGGACAAGGCCTCCCAGTGGCCTGGAGGTAATTTCATATCGATCACAAAATTGGCGGTCACTTCGAGACGCTCATAGCTCCGGTTGATTTCCAGTAGGCGCCGGAAGGCCTCTTCCACATTCTCGGCCTTCAACGGCTTCCCCAGCAGGTTGAGGCTCTCCTGATGGGCTGACTCTAATCCCAGGTTCAGGTAAGTCCGGTAGGGCAATTGGTTTAAGGCCTCAAAAAGGCTGTCTTTAGATTTTAAAAAAGAATCTACACTGCCGAAGAGAAACAGGAAGCTGCCTTCCAGAAAAGACCGTTCGAATCCCAGGTGTGTATAGGCCTGAAGGGCGGCGGAAACAATCCCCTCGGCCCCGCAGTTCAAGGCATCGTGCTGGCCTAAAAACAAACTGTTGTAATTTTGGAGGTCGGGGCCGTAGAAGTCCTTGATCCGATTAAGCTGCTCCAGAATTTTTATTGGGGAACGGGGTTGAAAATCCCGATTGGATTTGATCCGGCAAAAGGTGCAATGATAGAGGCAGCCATCGGCGATGATCAAAGGGATGCAATCGTAGTCGACATGACGGGTGTCGGGGGGAAGCACGGTAACCCGGCCTTGCAGGCAGGCCGTCAACTGCCCGGCCCTTTCTTCCAAGGCCCGGCTGTCCATGGTGATGGTTTTTAAAAGGAACGCCCTTTCTTCTCTGGACCAATTGGGTCTTTCCATGGCAGTCTTCAAATCCCGGGACAATCCCTGGAAAGCGGCCAGGGCCTCCTGTATTGGGGCTTCTTTAAAAGGATCGGCTTCCCAGAGACTGTTGGATCTGACCATAAAGTGAGGAAGATAATACTCACCCAGGTAATCGAAAATGCGGTTATATCCCCCGCTATCGTAATAGACCCAATGGTTCCCGACGGTTCTCTTCAGCCATTCGGAAGGGTGGGGCCAATCCCGCCCGGTTCCCCGAAGATATTTAAGCTCCCCGTTAAGATTAAATTGGAAACAATGCCTGGGGGTATTGATTTCAGCCAAGCGGCCATAGCGAACCGGATAGCTGACCTTCTCATACCTTTTGGCCCCGGGGATATTTAATGTAAGGTTTATTTCCATGGATCTGGAGTATAATAAAAATTTAACTGAAATACCGTTTTTCCTTTGAATCCTTGAATCCTTCAATCATCGCCAACTCTTTTGGAGATGATCCAAAATTGACAAGTTCGTAAAAAGTCCAAAAAGGGATGGGTTTGTAAAAAGCTCCTGCCAGCCTCCAAGGAGGCCTTTCAATAGGTCGGCAGACGGCATCCGAATGGATGCCTTCTTTTAGTTCGACAAAGTCGAACGGCCGACCGGCTGCGAGGCGCGCAAACCGGGAGCTATCCTGAAAAGGATAGCGACCCAGACTCCTCAGGATATAAAAAGGACCAGCAGGAGTGAGGCGTACTTACTGGTACGCCGCAATAAGCCTGCCCCGCTGAAAAGCGGGGAAGGATGCAGCGCAACAAAGCAGATGGACTTTTTACGAAGCCATCAAAATTTAATCCCGTTTTATACCCTTGACGAAATCTAAGTATTGCCTTGCTG
Organism: Pseudomonadota bacterium; assembly: GCA_043798385.1. Taxonomy (GTDB): domain Bacteria; phylum Desulfobacterota; class RBG-13-43-22; order RBG-13-43-22; family RBG-13-43-22; genus RBG-13-43-22. The sequence continues at coordinate 7,451 of JAZDOU010000088.1, read as the reverse complement.
TTTCCCGCGGTTTTTCAATCATGGGTAGATGGCCACACTCTTTGATGATGACTGTTTTGTGATTTTTTAATCCTTTTTCGAAAACCGGCACGCTGGAAACATCAAGGACTTTATCCTGATCGCCCCAAAGAATTAAAGTCGGCGCTTTTATATTCGGCAGGTCTTTTTCAAGAGATAAAAAATCCGGCCCCATTTCTCTGAACTCCTTTTCATAAAACGTGCGATTGGCTAAAGCCGCTTTGATCATTACTTTCTTGACAGGATAAGGTATACTCGGCGGATTAACAAAAATGAGGGCCAGAAGGCGTGACATATCGCTGCTGTCTTTTAGTACAAGTGGATTTTCGCCTTTCTCCATCATTATTCTTACTACACTTTTTTCCAAAGACCTGACCCCTCCGGCGTCAAACAGCCCTATGCTGATAATTTCATCAGGATAGCGCACGGCATAAGTTCCGGCAAAAAATCCGCCCATGGAATTACCGGCAATATGAAATTTTTTCAAATCGATTGCCTGGGTGAATTTATGCAAACGCGACATCTGACTTGACAAATCGTACGAGTCCTTCTCAACCATGGAGCTTTCTCCGTAGCCAGGGATATCAGGGATCACCACATGGTACTCTTTAGTTAAATAACCGCCAAATCTTATCCAGTTGTCTTTGTTTCCGGTATAGCCATGTAAAAGTAATATTGCCGGGCCTTTGCCGCCCTCCAAATAGACAATGTTATGATCATCGATCTTGATTTCTTTTTTGGTCAGGCCGGCCTTACTTCTGACCGAATCGATCAGATAACCGGCTGCCCTTTCCGGAAAGGCGTAATACCCGGCAACTAAGGCCACGACAATAACCACGACAACAAATAAGATGGTTATTAAAATTTTTTTCATTTTTCCCTCCCCAACCTTTTTCGATTAATCTTCTCAAAAATAAAAATCCCGTCTCTCAAATGAGAAATGGGGTCTGATATTCTTCCATCGACATTCCTCCTCAGCCGCGCTTGCGGATATACTCGGACAAATACCCCATGCCGATGAAGAAGACGGCCAAACTGAACACCACGGGAGTGGATAAACGGTGGAAAAAAAATCGGCTCAAGATAATGGCCAGCCCGATGCTTAAGACGGCCCGAATTAAAAATTTTATCCACGGGGACATTCCAAACCCTATCCTTTTTTCTTATAATAATTTCTTCCTCAGCCAGTCCAGGGCCATCACCGCCACCCGATCAGGCAGGGATTCTGAAAACCCGCCGATTCGATGGGAATAGATCCCTTCCTTTTTACCGGCCAGGGCCATTGAAAGGGTCTGTTCCCCGGTCGTTCCTTCTACCCAGACCCCCAGACCCATGGCACAGGAAAAAAATGCCCGTATCTTTTCTGCCATAAATAAGGCCTGGGCTTCATGTTTGAGGGCCGACCCTTGAAAAGGCCACAACTGATCCGGGGTCAAAACCAGACTGCCTCTGAAAAAAGGACATCCGGTGGCCTGCAGTCTCCGGCTGATCCTGCCCCCGGTAAAGGTCTCCACTACCCCCAGGGCAATTTTTTTCTCTTCCAACAACCCCGCCACCACCCCTTCCAGGGTCTCTTCGCCCTGGCCAAAAATCAGACCCCCCAAACGTTCCCGGATCCTGGCCTCCACGGGGGCGATCAGCGATTGGGTTTCTGCTTTATCCCTTCCCCGGGCCGTAAGCCGGATACGAATCTCACCGGGAGAGGCCAGCAAACCAATGACCGGATTTTCACTACCTCGTATCAGGTCGCCGATCTGCTCATCCACCCGGCTCTCGCCTAAGCCGCAGACCTTGAGGACCTGGTATTCGATCAGTCCCTTATCGCCTCCCAGATTCTCTTTTAAAAAAGGCTGGACCGTCTCCTGCATCATCCTCTTTAGTTCCCGCGGGACCCCCGGCAAGACCACTATGATTCTTCCGGCCTCTGTTTTGGCTAAAAATCCCGGAGCGGTTCCCTGGGGATTGGGAATCAGGCGGGCCCCGGCCGGCAGAAAGGCCTGCTTGCGGTTGTTGGGGGCCATGACAAACCCGGCCTGGTCAAAAAAGGATTTTATCCCTTTTAATAATTTAGGATGGAAGACCAGCTTCTTCCCAATGACCTCGGCCACGACCTCCCGGGTCAGATCATCCTCGGTAGGCCCGATCCCTCCGGTGGTGATGACCACCCTGGAACGACTCAGGGCCCGGCGGATAACCGAGATCATCCGTCGGCGATCATCGCCGACCATGGTTTGAAAGGCCGTTTCCAGCCCGATCTCCTGCAGCCGAGCGGCCAGATAAGAGGTATTGGTATCCTGGATCTGACCCAAAAGAAGTTCCGATCCGATGGCAATAATTTCAGCCCGATTGTTTTTTTTCATCTGGATTGCTTTCTCACTACAGCTATTCGGTTCCAAGACCCTGTCCAATCGAAAATAATTGTAATAGGTCTTCCCACTTTTATGAAAAATATAGTATATAGAAGGGCAAGGGTCAACAACAAACCGGAAAAGATGAGAATCCTGATGCCCCAGCCTTTCATTTTGATTTTGGCCTCTGAATCCCCCAGGAGGAAGACCTTGCTCAACGATTTGGGGCTTCGGCTGAAGATTGTCCCGGCCGAGGTCCCGGAAATACCAGGGCCTCATGAAGACCCGTTATGGTTTTCTAAACGCCTGGCCGAGCGCAAAGCGGAGGTTGTTTCCGCCCGGTATCCCGGCCGATGGGTCTTGGGTGCCGATACCCTTGTGGCCCTGGAAGGAACCCTGTTCGGCAAACCCCGGCAGGCCTGTGAGGCCGCCGCCTTCCTTCAGGCCTTGAGCGGGAAAACCCATCGGGTTATTACCAGTTTTTGTCTCAGAAATGATTGGAAACAATTTTCCTACACTCGCAGCGTCACCACCCGGGTCACCTTTAAAAAATTATCTCCCCAGGAGATTGCCTGGTATGTCAGGACCGGTGAACCTCTGGATAAGGCCGGGGCTTACGCCATTCAGGGTAAGGGGGCTTTTTGTGTTAAGACAATCCGGGGATCGTATACCAATGTGGTCGGTTTGCCGGTGACGGAGGTCCTGGCGGCCTTGATGAAATACACCGGGTTTCAATTATGATAGTCGGATTTCGGTATTCGAAATTCGGATTTAAAGGATGATAAAAAAATGGAAACCTTGTTTTCTTCAATTCAACAGGTTCGAGACCGGATTCACCAGGCCTGTCTCCGGGCCGGACGAAGACCGGAAGACATTCTGCTGGTGGCCGTCACCAAAACCCTTCCGGAGGAACGTATTCAGCAGGCCCTCCAGGAAGGGCTGACCCATTTTGGAGAAAATTATATCCAGGAGGCCCAGCGAAAAATCGAGACTATCCGTCAAGGCACCTGGCACTTTATCGGCCATTTGCAAAGCAATAAGGCCAAGCAGGCCCTCAATTTGTTTTCCATGATTGAAACCGTGGACAGCCTGAAATTGGCCCGGGAATTAAACCGTCAGGCCCTTCAGGCCGGAAAAACCCTGGAGATTCTGCTCCAGGTCAACGAGGCCGGGGAAGAGAGTAAATCCGGCCTGGCAGCGGATCAGATCCCCTGCCTGCTGGAAGAAAGCCCCACCTGGCAGGGATTACGCCTTCGGGGCCTGATGACCATTCCGCCCTATGATCTTGACCCGGAAAAATCCCGTCCCTGGTATCGTTCCCTTTCTGAACAACGCGCCAGATGGCAACTCCAGTTTCCCGGGCTCGATCTCAGGCATCTTTCCATGGGCATGAGTCATGACTTTGAAGTGGCCATTGAAGAAGGGGCCACCATTATCCGGGTCGGCACGGCCCTTTTCGGGGCGCGCTAAGGTGCGCGGGGGGAAAACCCTAATCAGGATTTCGAACTTTTTGCGGATAACTCCGGCGCTCCAACTTCGGCCTCCTTTTCCCGCCTCATTTTCTCCTTGACCCTATCTTTTCCCTATTTTATACTCCCTTTCATTCCTTCGTTACATCTTGGCTATACTGAACTCTCCCCTCTTAACTTACTTTTTAAAGGAAACAGGATCAGCTCTACGTGGAGGTTACTTCCGTATGAAGACCGCATATTTAAACCCATTTCCTCTTCGTACTATAGACTTCTCCGACCCAAGTGAAAAAAGCCTCCATCACCAGATAGTCGCCTTTGCCGAGCAAATGCTATCCCTGCATAAACAACTGGCCCAAGCTAAAACTGATCAGGAAAGGACAGTCCTCCAACGACAGATCGATACCACCGACCGACAAATCGACCAACTGGTTTATGAGCTATACGAATTATCGGAAGAAGAGATCAAAATAGTCGAAGAAAATTTTGTGAAATAAATATTATGCAAAAAGTAAACCCAGAAGAGGAAGTCTATCGATCTGATCAAGCATTTCACCCCTTCCAAGAGAATATGAGGACCAGATGCATCGAGAAGAATTACTGGATCAAATAAGGAAAACTGTTCGTGAAGTTGAGCCTGGCGCTGAGATCATTCTTTACGGCTCCCGTTCACGCGGAGATGCCGTTTCTGAATCGGATTGGGATTTTCTTGTCCTGGTGGACGGCCCTCTAAATGATGAACGTATAGATCGGATCCGACACAGACTCTATGAAGTAGAATGGGATTCCGAAGAGGTCATCTCGTCGATTGTCCGGAATAAGGATGAATGGAGTAGTAATTTCTATCAGGCCTTGCCCTTTCACCAGAGAGTTGAACAGGAAGGGATCAAGCTATGACCGAGTGGAGTAAAAATCTGGTCTCAGCCCTTCTTGTCCGTGATGGTTTGGCTTCTTCTAAACATTTGGTCTCGTTTCATTTCGCCCAATGCTTGCGAAAACTCTGCCTTTAGGGGACGGGTTTTCCCCCGGTCACTCAATTCTTTTTCGGATAATTTAGCCCTTTTCGAACATCTCCTTCAAACGCCCGAGTAATTTGGCAGGTAACAATCAGGAGGCCCGACGTATTCGAAAGCCATTCCGTTCCAGAACGACTAAAGTGCCCTCGAAATTGGCAAGGTCAAATTTTCTGAAAAAACTTTCAAAAGCTTCAATTAGACTTATAAGTAAGGGGGGGTGAATTCGGATTCGAATAATACCATAGTGACTGTTAAGGGGATATCTAATAATATCTGCAAAATGTTTATCAAAAGAAATCAATATCCTTCCCTCCGCACGAGCTATTTCCATAATTTCTTCGTCGGAGGCGCCTGATTTTCCTATTTTGCAAACATCCTTGATGTCGAAACCTTTTTCGTGGATAAAATTGATAATGGCGGGAGGAATATTTTCATCGGCTAAAAATTTAACCATTAAGCGGTCATCTCATAAGGTACGAATTCTGCGTCCCTTACCAGGGTGGTTGCATAATGAAGACAAGCCTCAATATTTTGTTTGGTAAGCTGTGGATAGTAGTCCTGGATGATCTGTTCTGGTGTGAGCCCGGTTTCAAGGAGCTCCAAAATTAGATGAACCAAAATTCGAGTACCCTTAACACAAGGCTGCCCATGACAGATATGAGGATCGACCGTTATATAATCTAAAATGGTATCCATATTCAAGACCTCATTTTTCGGTAATTGAAAAGTTAGAAAAAAGTAAGCCGCACTGACAGACGCCCCAACCTTAATGGTCTTGAGGAAAGTCCGTCGAGACCGGTATTATATTAAACCCCGAATAAGCAAAAATGTCAAATTTTAAATCCCACTTGGTAGAAGAATAGGCAAGTTGATGGGCCCAGCCTATCAATCTACCTGGGAAAGGATTGCAGAAATTGGAAGAAACTGGGTACAATTTGACCTTCCCTTTTTATTCGATTGGTTGTATTTTTGACTTTGACGGCTACGAGACCATTATCTTTCATTCAATTGAATAAAAAGGGGGCTCTTATGGAATCGTTAAATCCTTTTAAGATTGCTCAACAGCAGGTGGAATTGGTCAGCCGCTATCTCCAGGTGGATAAAGGCATTATGGAGATGCTTAAACAGACCAAACGGGAAGTGATTGTTCATTTTCCGGTAAAAATGGACGATGGGGCCATCAGGATCTTTACCGGTTATCGAGTGGTTCATTCGCCGGCCCGGGGACCGTCCAAAGGGGGGATTCGCTATCATCCGGATGTAGACCTGGATGATGTCCGCGCCCTGGCCATGTGGATGTCCTGGAAATCGGCGGTGGTCAATATCCCTTTTGGAGGGGCCAAAGGCGGGGTCCAGTGCAATCCCAAAGAGATGTCCATCCGGGAAATTGAAAATTTAACCCGACGGTTCACCTATGAAATCGCTCCCTTCATCGGTCCGGAGAGCGATATCCCGGCCCCGGATGTTTATACCACTCCCCAGGTGATGGCCTGGATCATGGATACCTATAGTATTCTCAAGGGATACTCCGTGCCCGGTGTGGTTACCGGGAAACCCATTGATTTGGGCGGGTCTCTGGGTCGCTTAGAGGCTACCGGGAAAGGGGTGTTTATTACGGCCCTGGAAGCGGCCCGTCATCTTGGAATAACCATAAAAGGGGCTCGGGTCGCTATCCAGGGTGCCGGCAATGTGGGCGGGATAGGGGCCCAATATTTTCATTCAGCCGGGGCCAGAATTGTAGCCATCAGTGATTCCCAGGGGGGCCTGTATAATCCCAAGGGGCTGGATATCGATCAGGCCTTATCATGCAAACACCATTATCAGTGTTTCCTGACCGATAAAGTGAAGGCCGACTCCATAACCAATCAGGAACTTTTGGAACTCAAATGCGATATCCTGGTTCCGGCGGCTTTAGAGAATCAAATCACCAGCGGGAATGCCTCAAAGCTCCGCTGCCGGATGGTGGTGGAAGGGGCCAATGGACCCACAACGCCTGAAGCGGATGCCATTCTCCAAGATCGGGGAATCTTTGTGGTCCCCGATATCTTAGCCAATGCCGGAGGGGTAACTGTTTCTTATTTTGAATGGGTCCAGAATCTCCAGGAACTCCTCTGGAGTGAAGAAGAGGTTTCGGATCGTCTCCAGAAAATCCTGACCAGGGCCTTTAAAGAAACCCTGGAGATTTCCCGGAAAGAGAAGGTTCATATGCGTACGGCCGCCTACATTTTAGGTGTCGGACGGGTAGCCAAGGCCGTGCAGCTTCGGGGGATCTATCCATAGATGTTAAATCCCCCCTCAAGCCCTCTATGAAATTAAACCGCCATGCCCCGCTCAGGGGCGTGATGCCTGCACAAGGCAGGTCGTGGCACCACCATACGGTCGGGCCGCTCGACTGGGTCGAGCTTTTGAAGAGGCTCCCATCCTGGAGCCGATCTGCCGACCTAAAAGGAGGCTTCCCTTCGGAAGCCGGGACATGAAAATATCTTTCGACGAACGCCGAACGCTTAACGACAAACGTTATTTTCGAACTATACCTTCTCCACCTTGATGGTGTCGACATATTTTACCCAGTCAGCGCCAAAGAAATCTTCAGCCACCAG
>JAZDOU010000049.1:0-2325 GCA_043798385.1 Pseudomonadota bacterium | reverse complement strand
CGATTGAATTTCCACCCCCCGGTTGATTGGACCGGGATGCATGATGATCACATCGCGTTTGGCCTTTTTCAACATCTCCAAGTTCAACCCGAAAAACCGGGAGTATTCACGAAGGCTGGGGAAGAGCATCTGTTTTTGCCTTTCCAATTGAACCCGCAACATCATGATTACATCAGCCCAGGCCACGGCCTCCTGAAGACTGGAGGTCACCCCAACCCCCATCGAGTCGATGAAAGGAGGAATCATGGTTGGAGGACCGGCCACCATCACTTGGGCCCCCATGGTCTTAAGGCCGATGATATTGGAGCGGGCCACACGGCTATGGGCAATATCTCCGATAATGGCCACCTGCAATCCTTCAACAGGCCCTTTTTTCTCCCTGATGGTCAGCAGGTCCAGGAGGGCTTGGGTGGGATGTTCGTGCATGCCGTCACCGGCGTTGATGATCGATGATTTGACCATTCGCGAAAGCAGGTGAGGGGCCCCGGCCATGGAATGGCGCAGGACAATGATATCCGGATTCATGGCTTCCAGATTTCTGGCCGTATCCACCAGGGTCTCTCCCTTGACCAAAGAACTGGTACCGGCCGAGAGACTGACCGTATCGGCACTCAGACGTTTGGCAGCGATTTCAAAAGATGTCCGGGTTCGAGTACTGGGCTCATGAAAAAAGTTGACCACTGTTTTTCCCCGGAGGGTGGGGACTTTTTTTATATCCCGAAAGGATATTTCCTTTAGAGATTCGGCCGTGGTCAGGATCGTCTCGATTTCTTCTCTGGTCAGGCCTTTCATTCCCAGCAGGTGATGGCGGTTAAAGTTCATAGGGCTTCCTTTTTAAGGGCAAAAAAAACCCCCTCGTCCTTTCAGCAACGAGGGGGTCTTCAGGGACCTGCGATTTAGAACCCAAGGCATTAACACTCCTTTTCAAAATACGTTAACCTTAGACCTCTAATCCGAATAGGCCTTAGATCGAAATATATTTTTAATCAGGATGGCTTGAAATGTCAAGAAAGAAAAAAATAGTCTTGACGATAAATAGGTTGGAATGGTATTAAGAGGACGAAAGCTTTATCAAAAAATAGGGATTAAAAAGGTGGCTTGGATCCAATGGCGGTTGGACTGAGACTTCCAACAAAGACCAGTAATAGCCTCTGGAGGAAGTCCAGGGGCTATTTTTATTTGGCGCCGATAAACCCATGAAAATCATTAAAGATATAAATGAGATGCAAACCCGGTCAGAGGAATTTCGGCAGGCTGGGCAAAAGATTGCCCTGGTCCCGACCATGGGGGCTCTCCATGAAGGGCATTTGTCTTTGATGGATTATGGCCGGGAGAAGGCGGATATCTTAGTGGTCAGTATTTTCGTCAATCCCATCCAATTTGGACCTAAGGAGGATTTTGAGAAATATCCCCGGGACCTGGAAGGGGATAGGAAGATGACGGAAAAAAGAGGGGTGGATATTATTTTTTCCCCTGATGTCAAGGACTTTTACTCGCAGGTCTTCCAGACCTATGTGACCGTGGACCAGGTAACTCAAAATCTCTGTGGCGCCAGCCGTCCGGGGCACTTCAGAGGGGTTACGACCGTGGTTTGCAAACTCTTTCATATTGTCAAACCCCACCTGGCAATTTTCGGCCAAAAGGATTATCAACAAGTATGCGCCATTCAACAGATGGTTGAAGACTTGAATATGGATGTCGAGGTGATCGGGCGGCCGACGGTCCGAGAGCCTGATGGTTTAGCCATGAGTTCCCGTAATGTCTACCTCTCCCCGGAAGAAAGGGTTTCGGCCAGATCCCTTTCCCGGGCCTTGAAAGAAGCCCAAACCCTTTTCCAAAAGGGGGAAAGAAAAACGGATGTCCTCTTAAACCATATTTTGAAGTTTATTAAGCAACAATCTGATATCAGAATAGATTATGTTAAGATATGCCATCCCGGAACCCTTGAAGAGATAACGGTTATCGAGGGGAAGGGGGTGTTGGCCTTGGCGGTGTGGTGTGGAGCCACCCGTTTGATAGATAATTGTCTATTGGAGGATAATGGAAAATGACCAGGACTCTTATGAAATCGAAAATTCACCGGGCGACCATCACGGAAGCTAATATCCATTATGAGGGGAGTATGACCATTGATCAAGATCTGATGGAGGCCGCCGATATCGTCCCCTTTGAACAAATCCAGGTTTATAACATCGCTAATGGAGAACGGTTCGCCACCTATGCCCTGGAAGGCCCCAGAGGTTCAGGCATGATTTGTTTGAACGGGGCTGCGGCCCGTAAAGGGGTAGTGGGTGATCTGGTCATTATCGCTACCTATGCCGCCCT
>JAZDOU010000040.1:0-5558 GCA_043798385.1 Pseudomonadota bacterium | reverse complement strand
AGGGCGGCCGAAAAGCCCTCAAAAGAGGAGTCTTGCCTTTTTAACAGGCTTTGGTTACTATACTAAACCGCCATGCCCCGCCTTTGGGGGCGTGGCACCACCATACGGTCGGCTATGCCGACCTAAAAGGAGGCTTCCCTTTGGAAGCCGGGGCATGAAAATAAGGCTGGTCGAAGGTTGAACCTCGAACCCTATTTTCGAACTAAAGAGGGGTTAAAGAGATGGAAAGTTTTTCGGGAAATTTGTTAGTAGTTCTTGGTGTTTTTGCCGCGGTACTTTTCTTTTTTATCCTTCTTTATAAGGGAGATATCGTCTTCGGATTCCTGGTTTGGTTTTTGGCGGCCTCTTTTATCCCCAGACAGATTTTTGTGATCTCCTTTCCAGGGTGGCCGGATATTTACCTGGAACGGCTTATATTTGTCTTACTTTTTATTATATTTTTATTTGAAGTGCTTCGTGGAAAAGAAAAACTTCTACCCAATACCCGCATTGAATATTTCATGATGGTCCTGTTGGTAATTCTCTTAATTTCCATGGGTCAAACCGGCTTTCTGGCTATCCGGGGAGATGAATATCAACCTTTTCATATCTTTCTGACGGGTTTCCTTTTCCCTTTTACCTTTTATTATTTTGGAAAGACCGTCTTATCTACCGAACCAAGAATCAAGATTTTACTTTGGGGTCTTTTTTTGTTTTTCAGTTATTTAGTCCTTACAGCCTACCTGGAACACTTTAAGATAACCAGGTTTATTTTTCCGCGCTATATCTCCGATCCCTTGTTAGGAATTCATTATGGACGGGCTCGGGGACCTTTTGGTGTTGCCCCGGTTAACGGCTGGATATTAGCGTCCCTCTTTTGTACCACTTTATATTTAAGATCCCAGACCAAGGGGCTTATTTCCAGAGGAATAATGTTGATCATTCTTCTCTTGACCCCCGTAGCCATCTTCTATACCTATACCCGGGCGGTATGGCTTTCTTTCCTCCTGGCCCCCATTTTGTTGATGCTTTTTTCCAAGAAATTATTATTCAGGCCGCGCTACTTCGTATTCCCTATCATTTGTTTAATTCTTTTGATTTTTTTTAACTGGGAAAATATTGCCAGCAAAGAGCGGGCACTGGGGGGGGTAATGCAGCTTAAGGAAATCGAGGCTCGGACGGGTTTATATAACGCTACCAAGGCCATCTTTAGAGATACCCCCTTTTTTGGAGTAGGGTTCGGACGATTTGGCAGGGTCCTGCCTTTTTATGCCCCGGAGGCCTTTCCTGGAACTGCACCCCAGTTGGCTTCCCAACATAATCTCTTTTTCGGTTTGCTCTCTGAGGTGGGGCTTATCGGACTGACACCTTTTGTCTTGATTCTTTATTTTATAATCCGCGATAGCATCCTCTTATTTAAAAAGTTAGGAGAGGAGAAAGGGTTTTTCAGCCGAGACCCGGTGGTCGTTTTTTGGGCTATCATTTCGATCTATCTGGTCAATGCCTTTTTTATACAAACCCAGTTTTTTATTCAAGCCAATGGCCTGGTTTTTTTATGGGCCGGTTTGGTGGTGGGGTTCTATCAAAGGCAAGTCCGGTTAACCCCGGATTCCAAGTAAATCAGCTAACCGGAAGGCGCCTTTATTAATAAACTATGAATCTCTCAACTGGATTAAAAAAAATGATTTGGAACCTGGCTTATGGCTCCGGGTTGTTGGGGTTTCTGGAAAAGATGAAAATGGCGCCTGATTATAAAGGCCTTATTTTTTACTATCACCGGGTCCATCCCAATCCCGGTTGGGACCCTCTGGGTTTGGCCATTTTGCCCTCCTTATTTAATAAACAGGTAAGCCTGCTTAAAAAAAAATGCCGGTGGTGTCCTTAAAAGAATTTATTAATGACTGTCGCCATTCCTCATTGATCTCTCCTCAAACCCCCAGGGCGGTGATTACCTTTGATGACGGGTACCGAGATGTATGGGTTTATGCCTGGCCGATTCTGAAGGAATTTTCTATCACCCCCACTTTTTTTGTCTGTACTAATCCCCTGATCAGGCAAGTTCCCTTGTTTTACGACCGGCTGATCCCCTGCGTTCAATCAGAAACCAGTCCGAATCTGATCCTGAGAGATCTTAACGGTTCTGAGCGATCTTTCCAACTTCGAACCCTCAAGGGGAAAGAACTTTTTGTTAAAGAGGCCACCCGTATTTTAATGGGCTCAAATCAGAAAGATCAAGAGACCTTTCTTAAACAATTTGAAGGTCATCAAAAGGGGGATTCACCTCAGAGGGCGGCCAAGGATTTATACCTGTCTTTGGAAGAGGTTAAAAAAGCTCAAGCCGAGGGGGTTGAAGTTGGGTCTCATACCGCCAGTCACCCCAATTTGCTGCTCTTACCTCGTGAAAGGTGGGAACCAGAAATTAAGGGTTCCAAGGAAGAGCTGGAAGCCTTCCTGGGTACGGAGATGGAATTTTTTTCCTATCCAGCCGGCCAATATAGTCCGGAAGTTAGTGCCTATGTTAGAGAAGTCGGATATCAAGGGGCTTTGACCACAGGGAAAAAGGTGATCTATGATTCCATTGGCGACAGGTATGCCTTGTCCCGGATATCTCCGGAAGGGATCGCGACTCTGGGGAAGTTTTATGCCCAGGTTGCGGGTATCCGTCCAGACTGGTTTAAGTGATGAAAGGGAAATCAAGACTCCGCTCCGTCTGGAATCGTAAGCAGTGGCTGGTCCCCTATTTGAGCCCTTGGCCTTTTAAAAGGACCCTCTGGTCCGATTCAGGCCCAAGACATGTCCTGTTTTCATTTGTGGATCACTTTGAGCCGGGTCATGGGGGGGCTGACCCGGTGCGTCAATTGAAAAGGGTCGAACAATGGAGGCGGTCTTATCCGGAGGTGGTCGGCCAGTTTCAAGACTGTGAAGAAAATTTTCCCAAACACACCTGGTTTTATTTGGGGGAGGAACCAGGGCATCTGAAACTTCTGGCGGAGTTATGCTTTCAGGGTTTTGGAGAGGTGGAGTTGCATATCCATCACGGTCCCAAGGACAAAATCCCAGACCATTGGAAACAAGATTCCCTCCAAGGCCTGGCCCGGTATATTGAAACCCAGAAACAGCTCTTTGCCAAATATGGGGCACTTATCACCGGCGAACGTTTACCTCAAAAGGTGTTTGGTTTCATTCACGGCATGTTTGCTCTAGATAACAGCCTCCCTGATTACTGCGGTCTTCCAGGTGAGTTACAGTTGTTAAAAAGCCTGGGCTGTTATGGAGATTTTACTTTCCCGGCCCCTGGGAAGAGCCAACCCCCCCTGATTAATAGGCTCTATTATCCAACCGGTAATCCAGGGGAAGGGGGTTCTTATTATAAAGGAGACGAAATTAAGGTTGGCTCCAATCGTCGTGAGCAGGTTCTAATCTTTCAGGGGCCTTTAGGGCTGGTTCGAAAAGGGTTTAAGATTCAGGTTGAAGATGGGCACCTGGACTGGAGTCATCCGCCCACTCCAGAAAGGGTTCTCTCCTGGATTTCTAAAGGGATCCATGTCCAGGGTCGGCCGGAGTGGGTTTTTGTTAAAGTCCATACCCATGGGGCCATGGAAAGGAATGTCCAAGAATTTTTAGGCGGGCCCATGGAAAGGCTTCACAAAGAGTTGAGGAACTTATGCCGGGAAGGACCTCCCATATTTTTACATTACGTTTCGGCTCGGGAGGCCTTCAATATTGCCATGGCCGCCATGGCCGGGAAAGAAGGTGATCCGGGCCAATTCCGAAATTTTTTAATCCCCCCTTACGCTAATACCCAGGTAAATTGTAACCGCCCGTATCAATTGGAGGGATATTCCCCACAAGAATGGTCTCTTCAACCCTTGGATTCAAGGGAGGTAATCCTTAAAGTGAAAGGAGAGGTTGAAACCGAAGTCAAGGCCGACCATTTAGAGGGACTCAGTCTTTCCCAGGATTTCCAAAAAGGGACTATGGGCCTTCAGGCTCAGGGAAAAGGAAGGATAGAGGGACGATTTAAGAATCTTAACGGAAAGGATATCTCCCTGATAACGGAGAGGCAAGAAGGTGAAGTAAGAGTATTCAATTCCTCAGGTGAGTTAGGGATATCTTTCTCCGGCTCTTTTTCCTCAAAAGGAGTCCTGGAGTTTTGGGTGGATTTTCGCAGATGAACGGACAACCGATTAAGGTGGTTCATGTCATCAATACCTTACAGATAGGCGGAGCGGAAAACTGCGTCCGCTTGCTGGTAAGTCACCTTGACCGGAGACGATTTAGCCCCATCGTTGTTGCCGTTCAGGGGAGCGGTCCTTATGAACAAGAGCTAAATCAAGAGGGGGTAACCGTCAAGGTTATGAATCGACCGAGGCGATCGATTATTCTCTGGCCGGTGTTCGTCTGGGATGTTTTGATTACCGGGTGGCAATTGTACCGTTTTTTAAAAAAAGAAAAACCGCTTATCCTCCAGACTCATCTTCCGGTAAGTGAATATTTTGGCTTGCTAATCGGCCGATGGGCGGGCATCCCTCACCTGATCTATACCTTCCATAGCAGTAATTTTTTACCGAAGAGAAGCCGAAAGAGCCTTCGTTTCTGGGCCAGGAAAAAACTCACTCAAATTTTATCCGGCCGTGTCCAAAAAGTGGTTGCCGTTTCCAAGGCCATTGCGGAAAAAGTACGAGAGATTCTTCCGTCACCAACCGTGGCTGTTCGTATCATCCCCAACGGTATTGAAGTGGCCCGATTCCAAAATGTTATCCCGCAAGGGACGTTGAAAAAAGAACTCGGCATGGATCCGGGAGATCCGCTGATTGCCTCGATCGGCAGCTTGAGTCCGGTTAAAAATCAGATTATGCTCTTATCTGCTGCTGCCCGGATGATCCGATTTTATCCTAAAATGCGCCTAATCCTGGTCGGGGAAGGCCCTTTAGAAAAATCTCTTCTGGATTTTCGAGAGAGATTGGGGCTTATCCCCTATGTGCATCTTTTGGGTTTAAGGAAGGATATTCCTGAGATCCTCTCGGAAACCGACATTTTCGTCAGTACTTCCCGATGGGAGGGATTGCCTTTATCCATCCTTGAGGCCATGGCCGCCGGTAAGCCCATTGTGGCAACAGCGGTACCCGGTGTCCTGGAGGTCTTGGAAGAAAATACCGGTATCCTGATCCCCCTGGATGATATTGATGAATTGACCCGGGCCCTCCAGACCCTGATCGAGAATCCAACAGGCAGGCTGGAATTGGGCCAAAAGGGCCGGGAGAGGGTGAAGGCCTATTATGCCCTGGAGACTTATGTCCATCAATGGGAAGCCCTGTATGAGGAACTGATATCTGGTGAACCATCATGCCCCATAAAGTGATGTTCGTGGTAACCTCTTTGATTATTGGGGGTGCGGAAAGACAATTAGTTCAGCTCTTGAAGCATCTTTCAAGACGGGATTTTGAACCGTTGGTGGTTTGTCTGAAAGAGCCGGGAGTTTTAGCCGAAGAACTTTCTCCGCTTAACATCCCGGTATATAGTCGCTTATTAAGCAATAAATATGATTTTAGAGTCCTGCCTCGTTTAATTTCCATCAT
>JAZDOU010000501.1:0-3240 GCA_043798385.1 Pseudomonadota bacterium | reverse complement strand
TTCCTCGGGAGGAAATTTTAAATCCAGAAATATATTGCCGGAAGATTTAATAATTGGCTCTTTCATAGTCTACCCTCAGATTTTTTTAACCCGCTTGCGCGCCAGGTCCACATCTTTTTGGCTCGTTTTTCGACCTTTCTTATCTAAGAGATGTGGATAAACGGGAAGCTGACTTTTTCGTGACCATTGACAACAGACCCTGGTTTGCTGTTGAAGTAAAACTAAATGATACGGTTTTATCACCGAACCTCCTCTATTTCCGGGACAGGCTGTCAATTCCCTATATTTATCAGGTTGTAAAAAAGGATAAGGTAGACCTGCTGGAGAAAGGGGGAAGGGTTATTTCTGCAGGGAGATTCCTGGCCGGACTTATATAGAAGTACAATTACGCTTTAAGAAACCAATCAGAAATGCTCGGTATTGAAGTCGGGGTTGGCAAGATTATCCACGGGGACGACCAAATCACGTTGAGGGTGAAGACCTCTCAGCTGACGAGCGAGATGAGGAAACTAACCGAGAAGATCGCCGCCATGCTGTCCAGTCATTCAGTACCCGACCTCGCTCTGATTCGATATTGTGCCGAGTGCGAGTTTCAGGGCCGTTGTAGGCAAAAAGCGATTGAGGTAGATGATTTGAGCCTCTTGTCCGGTATGGCCGAGGTGGAGAGAACTTGGTATAAAAGTTGAGATCCAATGGGGGAAGCAATATGATGACGAAGGAAACCCAATTGAAGACCCTTGCAAGTACGTAATCTATAAATAACTCCTGCTCCTCCTAAAGCAATATATATTTCGTGATATTTTTTTGCTTGTGCTAACGTCATGAGTCTGTGGATTTTTTTGAACTCATCTTTTAGTGGGGCGGCTTGTTTAGTTCAATTGGAAATCAACATTATTAATGATACGCTCGTCGAAAGATTAGGTGAAGCTGTAATCCACCTACGAACTAACCCACCCGGCGTAGTTTTGATTTCAGCAATCTTTTAAGCGGTCAAAGACAAATCCTGCTCTTTGAAAGAACCATTCCAGGACCTTCCAATGGATAGGCGTTAGGCGTGGCAATGCTCTGAATTCCTGGATTTAACCAGAAATGGGATGGGAATGGTAATATAATCATCCAAGGAGGTGATTTCTTCCTTTTTAGAAGGTGTTAGAATGGGCTTTAATCCACATTCTTTTAATACCGCATCCAAGGTGCTTCTCTCAAGGCAGGAGAGGAAAAAGGCGGTTAAAGCCTCTCCCAGATTCTCCCTGGCCTGTAGGACCGTCTTCATTACTCCCAGGTCTTGGACCTGGCTTCTAAGGACTCGAATTCCTGCTGATCTTGGCCGCACCGGCTCCTCTCTAACGTAATAGAAGTCAGCTTGTTCGGGATCTCCAAGGGAATCCCGGGGCTCCTCCCGGTCTGGTGGAACCTGCCTTGTGTTTTTATCTGAAGTAGAAATGAAATAAAAAATCTTTTTACAAAAAATTTTTTATGACCGGCCGATTTTCTTCTCCCGCTCACAGAAAAAAGGTATAATGAAAACTCCCCCCTCCAAGACAGGGAATCCTTCATCACGTAGGGGTTACAAATTTTATCAGAAATCGAATCCATTGTCATTATACGGAGAGAAAAAAATGATGGCCAAACCTTTCGAGATCCTTTCCGGGATTTATTGTGTAGGCGGTTCGGACATTTCTCACCCCCAGGATGCCCTGGTGTACCTGATCAAAGGAGATGAGACCGCGGTTCTCATTGATGCCGGGGCCGGAAAAGGTTTCTCCTCGATCTGGGGGAATATCCGGCAACTGGGTGTTAAACCGCAGGAACTGACCACCTTACTATTAACACATGGCCATGTGGATCACATCGGTGGGGCGCACTTTTTTAAAGAAAAAACCGGCTGCCGAATTGTCGCCCATGAAGCCGACCAGGAGGCCATTGAATCCGGAGATCCGGTCTTAACCGCCTCCTCCTGGTACGGGGTGACCTTGCCCCGCCTGAAGATCGATCGGGTCTTAAAAGAAAAAACCGAAGAGCTTGCCTTGGGGCCAAAGGAAAAAATTATCTGCCTCCACACCCCCGGCCACACCCCGGGTTCTATTTCACCCTATATCGATCGGCAGGGCAAACGGGTCCTCTTTGGTCAGGATATCCACGGGCCTTTTTCCAAAGATTTTGGTTCCAATCTCAGTGACTGGCGCCTGTCCATGGAAAAACTCCTGGCCTTGAAAGCCGACATCTTGTGCGAAGGCCATTTTGGAATCTTTCCGACCCCTCAAAAAGTTAAGGCTTATATCGAAAACTATCTCGACCAATATCTGGAGGAGTGACCGGAATGGAAAAAATGCCGCGGAAAACCTGGGTGCCGGCATCGTGAAGCCTGAGGTCTCCTATTTCCCGGACCTGGAATCCCTGAGTTTGGAGGCCGCCCGGTTTATTTTTCAGGCCGTGTTAAAGGGTGTCCTGGAAAAAGGGCTTTTTACTATAGCCCTTTCCGGGGGCAAGACCCCTGGCCGTCTCTACGAGATCCTTTCCCGGCCGCCTTTTGTAAACCAAATGCCCTGGGAGCGGATCCACTTCTTTTGGGGAGACGAGCGCTGTATCCCGCCCGATCACCGCGAGAGCAATTATCGCCTGGCCTTTCAGACCTTGCTTTCCCAAACCCCTTTGCCGGAAAAAAATGTTCATCGGATTCCGGTGGAAAAAGGACCCGGCCCCTTGGTGGCCTTGGCGTATGAGAATGAGCTTTATCATTTCCTGCCGGCCGATCCCCCCCTGGAATCCAAGGAAGGTCTCAGGCCCATCCCTTCTTTAGATCTGATCCTGCTTGGCTTGGGGAAAGATGGTCACACAGCTTCTTTGTTTCCCGGCGATCCGGCCTTAAAAGAAAATGAACACCTGACCGCCTTTGTGCCCCGATCACCCCTGGCCCCCTTTCTCCCCAGGATTACCCTGACCTTACCCTTAATCAACCAGGCCGGCTGTGTTCTATTCCTGGTCTCCGGGTCAGAAAAAACCGAGGTGGTTAAGGCCATCTTCACAAACCCGGGGTCTTGCCGAGACCGCTACCCGGCAGCCCTGGTCAATCCCCAAGGAAAGGTCCGCTGGTTTGTCTGTCCGGGAAGGAGTGCAGGATAACCTCAAAATCAAAACCGCCAGGACCCGCTTATCAGGAAACTTTTGAACGTTTCCGAAATATTATATTGACAAATTTTGAGCCAAAATCTAAAGTTATAATGTTTTTTTAATAAAGTG
>JAZDOU010000476.1:0-3376 GCA_043798385.1 Pseudomonadota bacterium | reverse complement strand
AGACGAACACCCCCTTCACCTACCCAAACCAATAAACAGCCCACCCGTGAGGCCAGGGCAACCGCCGCATGGGAGGTCCTTGTTCCCGGTTCCAGCATCAAACAGGCCACTCCGCCCACGGGGATGTGAGTTCGAACTCCGTTTTTATCCACCAAGACAAAGGCCCCATCCAAAACGTCCAGGTTGCCCTTCTCCAAAAATACCACGGAAATCCGGTCCTTAATGGGTATGGGTTTGAGGAGTGGAAGAAGAGAGAAGTCGGGCAAGAGAAAGAATACGCCATATTGACCTCCGAGATCGCTAAGGCCGCCTTTGGCATAACACCGGGAGAACACAAAAAAATAAAGGGGCTGAAACGGGAAAATCTCCGGGATCACATGAACGATCTGGAGTTGATTTTCTCCATGCTGGGTGAAGCGGCTACAACGGAGATAACCCGGGTGGATGATGCCAAAGGGTTTAAGGAAAGCAAGCGAGCCGCTCGCAAGGGCGGGGAGGTGGCCGGAAAGGCGAGAGAGGACCTGGAACGGAAGACGCGGAAAAAGGTGGTTTCCTCCGAGAACTATCTGAGAATTTCTCAGAAAAGACAAAAGCAGTTAAATGAAAAGGGATAAGGAGCCGCGATGAATCGTCCTAATAACAAGCAGAGCGAACAATCGACTAATCTCATCCCTCCCCATGGCGGCTACCAGGACCTCCAGTCCTATCAGATGTCCGAAATCGTCCATGACGGCACGGTGGTATTTTGTGACCGGTTTATCAGCCTGCGGTCCCGCACCCATGATCAGATGGTCCAGGCGGCCCGAAGCGGCAAGCAGAACATCGCCGAAGGCAGCATGGCCTCCGGCACCTCCAAAAAAACCGAGCTAAAGCTTGTCGGCGTGGCCCGAGCCAGTCTGGAAGAGCTGCTGCTTGACTTCAAGGATTTTCTGCGCCAGCACGGCCTGCCCCTTTGGGGCAAGGACCATCCCGAGGCCAAGGAAGTCCGGGGACTTTGCTACCGCAAAAATAGGTCCTATGAGACGTATAAGACCTATATTGAAGAGGAAAGCCCGGCAGTGGCAGCCAACACTATGATCTGCCTGATCCACCAGACCAACTATCTGCTGGACCAACAACTGCGGGCTCTGGAGAAGGAGTTTTTAGAAGAAGGGGGATTTACCGAGCGGCTCTACCGCCTGCGGTCTGAAAAACGAAAAAAAGTGAAAGAACAATAGGACCGATATGACTGATAGGACCTATCGCTACACTGAGGAAGATGATTTGATTATGATTTCGGCCTTGCAGCATTATGCCTTCTGCCCGCGGCAGTGTGCCCTGATCCATATCGAACAGATCTGGCAAGAGAGCGGATTGACCGCCGAGGGCCGGATTCTGCATGAGCGGGTCCATGAGCAGGAAGGAGAAACACGGGCCGGCGTGCGTCTGGAGCGAGGGCTGCCTTTGCGATCACTGAGGCTTGGACTGATTGGTAAAGCCGACTTGATCGAATTTCACAAAATCGGCAAAGGCCATTGGCAGCCTTTCCCTGTGGAGTACAAACGGGGCAAGCCGAAGGCCGATCATTGTGATGAAGTCCAGTTGTGCGCCCAGGCCATTTGCCTGGAAGAGATGATGGACGTTGAGGTCCCTGAAGGGGCCTTGTTCTATGGAAAAACCAGGCATCGCCATGAGGTTATTTTTACTCCGGACCTGAGACGGGAGACCGAAGAAACGGCTAAAAGAGTCCGGGAACTTATCGCTTCAGGCCAAACGCCGAAGCCGGTTTATGAAAAAAAATGTAAGCAATGCTCCTTGGCGGAGATTTGCCTTCCTAAGCCCTTGGGCCGGAAACGATCTATTGAACATTATCTTTCGGGGGCCATTGAACCGTGAAAAAACATCTGAACACCCTTTTTGTCACCACCCAGGGGGCCTACCTTTCCAAAGAGGGAGAGACCGTGGTGGTCAAGGTCGAAAAAGAAATCCGGTTGCAAGTGCCCATCCATACCATTGGGGGGATTATCTGCTTCGGCCAGGTATCGTGCAGTCCCTTCCTGATGGGATTCTGCGCCGAACATGATGTGGGCATCAGCTTCCTATCGGAAAACGGACGTTTTCTGGCCAGGGTTCAAGGCCCGGTTTCGGGCAATGTCCTTTTGCGAAGACAGCAATACCGCCTGGCCGATGACGAGGGTCATTCGACTCAGGTGGCCAAAGCTATTTTGACCGGAAAACTGGCCAACTGCCGGGCGGTGCTTCAACGCACCTTAAGGGATCATGCCGAAAAGGTGAATGCAGAAGAAATTAAAGCCGCCTCGGACCGGTTAAAGAACGGCCTCCAAGTCATGCAAAACGAAGAATTTCTGGATGTCCTTCGCGGGATCGAGGGAGAGGCGGCCCATACCTACTTTTCAGTTTTCGATCACCTGATCGTCTCCCAAAAAGAGGACTTTTTTTTCAACGAGCGCAACCGCCGCCCGCCGTTAGATAGGGTCAATTGCCTCCTCTCGTTTATTTATACCCTGCTGATGCATGATGTCCGTTCGGCCCTGGAATCGGTCGGTCTTGATCCGGCAGTAGGTTTCCTGCATCGGGACCGCCCGGGTCGTCCCAGTCTGGCTCTGGATCTTATGGAGGAATTCAGGCCCTTTATTGCCGATCGTTTGACGTTGTCTTTAATTAACCTCACTCAGGTCCAGAAGGGGGGATTCAAAACTAAGGAGAATGGGGCGGTTCTTATGGACGATGAAACCAGAAAGGCCGTTCTGGTGGCCTATCAAAAAAGGAAACAGGAAGAAATTCTGCATCCGTTTATCGAAGAGAAGGTGACTATCGGGATCCTGTTTCATATCCAGGCCATGCTTATGGCCCGTTATTTAAGAGGGGATCTGGATGGGTATCCTCCCTTTCTCTGGAAATAGGAGAAGATATGCTGGTGGTCGTCAGTTATGATGTTTCTACCGTTGATGAAGGGGGGACCCGCCGATTGGCTCGTGTGGCCAAGACCTGCAAAAACTATGGGCAGAGGGTCCAGTTTTCGGTCTTTGAATGCTCTGTGGATCCAGCCCAATGGGCGAACCTGCGAAATAAGCTGATTAAGGAGATTAACCCGGAAACGGATAGTTTGAGATTTTATTTTTTGGGGGCAAACTGGAAGAGAAGAGTGGAGCATGTGGGAGCGAAAAAAGGATATGACCCGGATGATCCCTTGGTAGTCTGAAATGGGTGTGCGAACCCTATGCTCCCATTTCTTGGTTGGGGGGTTTTCTTTGGATGTTCTTTGAGTTATGGGTTATCTGGAAACAACCGGGTTCGCAGTTTTATTTTAATTAAAGATATCGACTAATTAGCCAAATGTTCTTTGATAATTGAATAGATTTAAGGCGAAAAAAGG